>JBBRYL010000053.1:0-22130 GCA_038237685.1 Solirubrobacterales bacterium
CCGGGATCGGCGTCGACGATCACCGGATCGGCGAGGAACGGTGCCGCGCCGGTGACCTTTGCGAACTTCGAGGAGAACTCGCCGAAGGTCAGGTGCAGGGCGCGATCGCGCACCATCCCGAAGGCCAGCGCGTCCCAGAAGGCGGTCGTGCCGCCGTTGCCGAGCACGATCTCGTAGCCGTCGGGCAGGTCGAACAGGTCCGAGAGCCCCCGTCGCACCCGCCCCACGAGACTCTTGACGGGCTTCTGGCGATGCGAGGTGCCCATCAGGGCGGCCCCGTCGGTGGCGAGGCTCTCCAGTGGCGCGGGTCGGACCTTCGATGGCCCACAGCCGAAACGGCCGTCGGCGGGCTTTAGGTCCTGCGGGATCTCCAGCTGGGCGGTTGACGTCATGGCCTAGCGCTCCTCGTCGGGAAAGTACGGACGGGCTGCCCAGGCGCGCGGCGGGATCCTGCCTTCCTCGCTCCCCGGTGGTGTGCTCCACCTGAAAAAGACGCCAGTCGCGAGGGGCGCCGAACCTTAGCGCAGCTTGCGGAGCAGGTAGCGCCCGCCCTTCCGCCCCACGCTGAACACCTGGATGGTGTTGGGCCCCTGCCTCAGCACGCTTGGATTGAGCAGCACCGAGTAGTACTCGGCGGGGCTGCCGCGGATGTGGGCGCCGCGCGTGAGCCCCCAGATCCGCCCGTTGACGGCCACGGCGATGTCGCGTCGCGCACCGGGACGCCCACCGGTGATCCGGCCGGTGACGTGGGTGGGCACGAAGTTCGAGCCGCGGAACACGCGGCGGTAGTCGCGGGCGCCGTTCAGCGTCGCGCGGACCCGGCCGCGGCCGAGCACCCGGAGGCGTCCCACGCTGCGACCGCGCAGGCGCGCGTGGGGGCCGAAGGCGTACAGGCTGCGGGGTCCGGAGCCGAACAGCGCGAGCTTGCGCCGCAAGGCCGCGTTGCGACCGCTCTTGAGCCGTCCGGCATCGAAGGTCACGCGGCCGATGGGTGCGCGCGAGAGGACCGACACGCGGCTGCGCCGACGTACTTGCGGGGTGCTTGCGGCACGACCGTCCAAGCCCGCGGGGAGGCGCAGGCCGATCCGCTTTGCCAGCGTGGGCAGCACGTCGTAGGTGCGCACCATCGCGCGGTCGATCTGGCGGCGGCGCTGGCCCGGCGACTTCACGAACAGCGGTACCGGCGCCACGTCGAAGGCGTTGAAAGGCTGGATCGTGCGACGATCGGTCGCCCCGAGGTGAAAGGACACGCCGTGATCGGACATCACCACGAGCTCGGCGCGGTCGTAGACGCCGGTCCTCTTCATCTGGGCGATCACCCGCCCCACGAGCGTGTCAGCCGCACCCACCTGAAGCAGATGCCGCTGCCACGACTGACGCACGAGCGTTGGGTCGAACACGCTTCGGTCGCTGCTGTTGAGGCCGTTGATCGGCCCCTTGACCGTGCGGTCGTAGCGACGCAGGGTCGGCGTGAAGACCCACGGCACGTGCGGCAGCAACGTGTGCTTGTAGTACAGCGTCGGGCGGATCGGGTTGGCGATCCCGGCCACGAATCGCTTGTACCGGTTCAGGCGATCGTGGGACAGGAAGTAGTGGGCGCTGCGGGTACGCCGACAACCGCGGTAGGGACAGAGTGTCGTGGCCTCCTCCTGCACGTTCAGCCGGTAGCCCTGGCGGTGCAGCAGCGTGAACAGGTTGCGTGGGTGGCCGGCGGTCGTGGCCGGACGGCCCATGGCGGGGGTGTGGCCGTCCAGGATCGACGGGATCGCCAGCTTGGTGGAGTCCGCGACGGTTGTCGCGTTCGGATACCAGGTGGCCGAGCCCGCCAGCGCGGCGAGGTTGGGATAGCGCACGCGGTCGATCCGGCCGTAGCGGTCCAGTAGGGAGACCAGCGGCATCTCGTCGAACACGAGCATCACGACCGGCGCGGTCGGCCGGGCCTCCGCGGCCCGCGGCGGCCCGGCCGCGGCCGCCGCCACAGCGATGGCAGCCAACGCCGCGATTCGCCGCCTCACGTGAGGACGAGGCCGATCAGCCTGAGCGCGCCGACCACGGTCGCCGTGAGTACCGCGGGCTCGCCGCGGCGATCATCGAGCTGCTGTTGGAAGTCGCGCCGAGTGCCCTCGTCGACCGCCACCGCGATCGCGATGCCGATCCAGAAGAGGGTCGCCAGTGCGGCGAGCACCGTCGCGACGATGCCGATGACGAATCCGGCCTGGGCGAGGTCCTTGTTCTTCTGGGTATGTCCGTCGCGCACCAGCCGCTTGCCCTTGGAGCCCTGCAGCATTCCGACGATGCCGAGCGCCAGCGACACCACGCTCGACAGTCCGGCAGAGACGATCAACAGACCGACACTCGACAGCGCAAGGGAGAAGCCCAGGACCGCCGCGCCGTTGTCCGGACCCGCCGGCGTGGGCACCCAACCCTGCCGCTGCGCCGGTTGCCATCCCGGCGCCGGTTGTGGCCTCGGCGGCGTGGCCGCGGACGGCGGAGCGAATCCGCCCGCCGGCTCTGCGAGATCCGGCTCGCGTCCGGCCGCCTCCGGTGGCAGGAAGCCCCCCTCCGCCATCCTCAGAACTCCGAGTCGATCCAGTCCATCTTGCTGCGCAGCTCCTTGCCCTCACGCTCGATCTGGGTGCCGGCCTGCTCCTCGCGCATGCGCAGGAAGTTCTCCTGGCCGGCGTTGTTCTCGGCGATCCACTCGCGGGCGAACTCGCCCGACTGGATCTCTCCGAGGATCTTCTTCATCGCCTCTCGGGTGTCGTCGGTGATCACGCGCCTGCCGCGCGTGTAGTCGCCGTACTCGGCGGTGTTCGAGATCGAGTAGCGCATGCCCGCCAGGCCCTTCTCGTACATCAGATCGACGATCAGCTTGACCTCGTGAAGACACTCGAAGTACGCCATCTGGGGGTCATAGCCGGCGTCGACGAGCGTCTCGAAACCCGCCTGGACCAGCTCGGAGACGCCGCCGCAGAGCACGGCCTGCTCGCCGAACAAATCGGTCTCGGTCTCGTCCTTGAAGGTGGTCTCGATCACGCCGGCGCGGGTACAGCCGATGCCCTTGGCATAGGCGAGGATCAGGTCACGGGCCGTGCCCGACTCGTCGGCGTGGATGGCCACGAGGCCCGGAATTCCTTCCTTGGCCTCGTACTGGCGCCGGACGAGGTGGCCGGGCCCCTTGGGGGCCGCCATTCCGACGTCCACTCCGGGGCCGGGCTCGATCTCGCCGTAGGTGATCGCGAAGCCGTGGGCGAACATGAGCAGGTTGCCCGGGGCGATGCCGTCGCTGATCTCCTCGCGCCAGAGCTGGCCCTGCTTCTCGTCGGGCAGAAGGATCATCACGACGTCGCCGCGGCTGGCGGCGTCGGCGATCGAGAGCACCTCGAGGCCGTCGGCCTTGGCCTTTTCCACCGACGAGGAGTCCTCGCGCAGGCCTACGACGACGTCGACGCCGGAGTCCTTCAGGTTCCGCGCGTGCGCGTGGCCCTGGGAGCCGTATCCGAGGATTGCGACGGTCTTGCCGTCGAGCTTGCTGAGGTCTGCATCGTTGTCGTAGATCACTGTGGGCGCAGACTAGTACGAAGCAGCTTGCCCGCCGCATTTCGCGGCAGCTCCGTGAGCGGGTGGATCTGCTTGGGCACCTTGAAGCCCGCCACCAGGGTCCGGCAGTGCGCAATCAGCTCGTCCGCGGTCGCCGGCGCGCTGAGCACCACGAAGGCGACCACCCGCTCGCCCCATTCGGGATCGGAAATGCCTGCGACGCCGGCGTCGGCCACCGCCGGATGGGCCAGCAGGGCTTCCTCGATCTCGCCGGGCATCACGTTCTCGCCCCCCGTCACGATCAGGTCCTTGGCTCGGCCGGTCAGGCTCACTCTCCCCTGGACGTCGAGCTCGCCGAGATCGCCGGTGTGCAGCCAGCCGTCGTCGGCCACCGCGCCGGGGGCGACGATCGGCCCCCGCACGAGGATCTCGCCATCGGGGGCGATTCGCAGATCGACGCCGGGAAGCGGCCGTGCCGCGCGGATGCCCGCGAGCGCCTCGGCCGGCGGCACGGTGGCCATCTGCGAACAGGTCTCGGTCATCCCGTAAGTGGGCGACACGGCGAGCTGCGCCGCGCGCGCCCACTCCAGGAGATCGGACGGGATCGGCCCGCCACCGAGCAGGATCGCGCGTAGTCCGGGCGCCTCGCGCAGTCCAGCGTCGCGCAGACGCCGCAGCTGAGTCGGCACCAGCGATGCCAGCGTGATGCCCTCCTCCTCGAGGGCCGCCCTGGTGGCATAGGGCTCGAACCGGTCGCTTACGAGAGCAGTAGTGGCCCCGATCACCGACCGCGTGAGGATGGAGAGCCCGCCGACGTGAAAGAGCGGCAGGACGCACAGCCAGCGGTCGCCGGGATCGACGCCGAGCACCTGGGCCGACGCCGCGGCGCTGGCCGCGAGGTTTCCGGCCGTGAGCTCCACCGCGCGTGGCACCCCGCTGGTGCCCGAGGTGTGGACCACGAGCACCGGCTCTGACTCCGCCATGGCGCCTCGCGGTTCGAACGCGACGACGGGGCCCCGCAGCGGCTCCTCGACGACCACCTCGGCCCCGCAGCCCTCACGCTGCGCCTGCAGCTCGGGCGGCGCGAGCCGGGTGTTCAAGGGCACGAGCGCCGCCCCCAGCCGGATGCAGCCGTGCAGCAGCACGACGAAGTCCTCCCCTGGAGCGAGCGTGGTGGCTACACGGCCGCCGGCCCTCACCTCGAGTGCTGCCAGACGGCCGGCCATCTGATCGGCACGAGCGTCGAGGCGGGCGTAGGTCAACGTCCCGGCAGCCGTTTCGAGCGCCGGGTGGTCGGGTCGGGCGCGAGCCGCCAAGCCAAGCCAGTCGTCCAGGGCATCTATCGTACGGCCGCGATGAGCACAGCCGACTGGACAGCGCGACAGCAACGCCGCACCATCGCCCCCGCGGCGAACTGGGTGGCTGCCGGCGCCTACACAGACATCCGCTATGAGACCGCGGACGGCATCGCCAAGATCACGATCGACCGCCCCGAGGTGCGCAACGCCTTTCGGCCCCAGACGCTCGTCGAGGTGTCCGGCGCCCTTGCGCGGGCGCGTGACGATACGTCGGTCGGCGTGATCATCGTCACCGGCGAGGGGCCGCTGGCGTTCTGCTCCGGCGGCGACCAGAACGTGCGCGGCGACACCGGCTACATGCGCGAGGGCGACGAGGTCGGACGTTTCCACGTGACCGACCTGCACGTACAGATCCGGCGCCTGCCTAAGCCCGTGGTGGCCATGGTGGCCGGATACGCGATCGGCGGTGGACACGTGCTCCACGTGGTGTGCGACCTGACCATCGCCGCCGACAACGCTCGTTTCGGCCAGACCGGACCGCGAGTCGGCAGCTTCGACGGCGGCTTCGGGGCCAGCCTGCTCTCGAGCCTGGTCGGCCCCAAGAAGGCGAAGGAGATCTGGTTTCTGTGTCGCCAGTACGACGCCGAGGAAGCTCGCTCGATGGGCCTGGTGAACACGGTCGTGGCGCTCGAGGACCTCGAGTCGGAGACGGTCGCGTGGTGTCGGCGCATGCTCGAGCTCTCACCGTTCTCCCTGCGGTTGCTGAAGGCGAGCTTCCACGCCTCCGAAGACGGCTTCTCGGGCATCCAGCAGCTCGCGCACGACGCCAACCTCCTCTTCTACGGCAGCGACGAGGCCAAGGAGGGGCGCGAGGCCTACAAGGAGAAGCGCGCTCCGGACTTCGGCTCCTTTCCCAAGCGTCCGTGAACCCCGTCCGGCTATGGGTGGTGGCCGCCCGGCCGCGGACGCTGCCCGCGGCGGTCGCGCCCGTGCTCGTTGGCACCGCCCTCGCGATCTCCGTCGACGACTTCGGGGGCGTCGCCTTTCTCGCCGCCCTCGTTGGCAGCGTGTTCCTCCAGATAGGCACGAACCTGTCCAACGACTACTCAGACGCCCGGCGCGGCGCCGACACCGAGGACCGGCTTGGCCCGGTCAGGGTGACCGCCGGAGGCCTCATGCCTCCGAAGCGGGTGCTCGCGGGCACCTACGTCGCCTTCGGGGTCGCGTGTGTGGCGGGCGTGGTGCTTACGGTGCTTGCCGGCCCGATCATGCTCGTGATCGGCGCGCTGTCGATCGTTGCAGGCGTGCTCTACACGGGCGGCCCGCGGCCGTACGGCTACTCCGGCCTCGGCGAGGTGTTCGTGTTCGTCTTCTTCGGGGTCGTGGCCGTGGTCTTCTCCTTCTACGCCCAGACCGAGAAGCTGCCGTGGGAGGCGTTCGCGCTCTCGGTGCCCGTCGGGTTGTTGGCCGCGGCGATCCTGGTAGTGAACAACGTCCGCGACATCGACACCGACCGCCGCGCCGGCAAGCGCACCCTCGCCGTGAAGCTCGGCCGCGAGCCCGCGCGCAGGCTGTTCGACGCGATGCTCGCGCTCTCCTACCTCGTCTGTGTGGCCATCCCCGCCGCCGGTGGGCTGAGCTGGTGGACGCTGTTGGTGCTGCTCAGCATCCCGCTGGCGGTGCCCCTGCGCGCCACCGTGGCCACACATACCGATGGGCCGGCGCTCAATCAGGCGCTGGCCGGCACCGGGCGGCTGCTGGCGGTGTTCTCGGTGCTGTTGGCGGCCGGCGTGCTGCTGTCGTGAACCATCGCTCGCTGCTCCGCTTGGCGATCCCGCTCAAGGAGCCGTTCGTGACCGCCAACGGCGTGCTGGCGCAACGCGAGCTTGCGGTGATCCGGCTGACCGACGACGACGGCGTCCAAGGGTTCGGCGAGGCGGCGCCGCTCGAGCCCTACGACGGCGTGAGCGTGGACCAGGTGATCGACGCACTGCGCGGAGGGCCCCCGCAGCGCGGGGCGCCACCCCAGGCCCGTGCGGCGTGGGAGCTTGCCGAGCTGGACCTGCAGTGGCGCCGGCTGGGTCGTCCGCTCGCCGAGCCCGGCGCCGACGCGATCCCGGTGAACAAGACCCTGCCCGCGGGTCCGCCCGCAGAGGTTGCGGTCGCGGCGGTCGCGGCCCTGAAGGCGGGTTACTCCTGCTTCAAGGTCAAGGTCGGGCTGCCCGATGACATGTTGCTGGTCGGGGCGGTGCGCAAGGCGATCGGACCGTGGCCGGCGCTGCGGATCGACGCCAACGGCGCGTGGGCCGTCGAGGAGGCGGTCGCCAGCATCGAGGCCCTCTCCGAGCACGACATCGAGCTGGTCGAGCAGCCCTGCCCGACGCTCGAGGAGCTCGCGGCGGTGCGGGCGCGGGTAACGGTGCCGGTTGCCGCCGACGAGTCGATCGGCGGCGTGGCCGATGTCCAGCGGGCCGCCGCGCTCGGCGCATGCGACGCGGTGAACGTCAAGCTCGCCGGGGCAGGCGGATTCGGCCCGGCGCGCGACTGCTTGCGCACGGCACGCGAACACGGGCTGTCCGCCTGGCTGTCGAGCACCCTGGACGGCCCGTGGGGCATCGCGGCCGCACTACAGCTGGCCGCGGGCCAGAGTCTGCCCCTGGCGTGCGGGCTCGCCACGCTCGACCTCTTCGACGCCCAGCTCGGCAGCAGCCTTCCGGCTCCCGCCAACGGGCTGATGGCGGTGCCGCAGGGACCGGGGCTCGGAGTCGAGGTCTCAGACGGCGCGCTCGCCGAGGTGCTTATCGAGGAAATCAACTAGCAGCGTCGCGACCTCGTCGGGACGCTGCAGGTGTACCGCATGTCCGGCGTGCTCGATCACCGCGGCCCGGCCGTCGGGCACCGCGCCGGCCATCCGGCGTGCGCTCTCCGCATAGCGCTCGTCCAGCATCCCCGCCAGGGCAAGCACCGGTAGCGACAACGTGTGCAGGCGCTCCCACTGAGGCTCCAGCGCACCCTGGCCCGCGGTGCGCAGGATGAGGGCCAGGTCGCGCGGGTCCTGGGCCAGGCGGCCCGGGCGCTGGGCCTCGACCAGTGCGTCGGACTGGTCGGCAAACAGCGGCTGGCGCTCCCAGATGTCGACGATCGCGTCGATCGGCTGGGTCTCCATCCAGGACGCGAGCTTCGCGTCAGCCTCGGCTCGGGCCGCCCGCGCGGCCGGCGCCTCGATGCCGGCCGACACGCCAACGGTCACCAGCGAGGCGTAGGCGGCCGGGTCGCGCAGAGCGGCATGCAGCGCCAGCCTGCCCCCGAGCGAGTAGCCGCACAGCACGGCTCCCCGACCCACCCCGGCGATCTCACCGAGCCGGCCCTCGTAGGTGTGCTCGCGGTGGCCGAGCATGACGCTCGGGTAGCGTTGCGGCAGCCGGTCGGCCACGGCCTGCCAGGCATCGGCGGGCTGCATGAACCCGGGTATGAGCACCACGGTCGTCTCGGTCGGCATGCCGACCATGTTCACATGATCCCCATCAACAGCACCTACGCGCCGATCCAGGCGATGGTCGACGAGCTGGCCCGGTGCGGGATGACCCACGCGGTCACCTCCCCCGGGTCACGCAACGCACCGGTGGTGCTCACGCTGGCGGCGGACCCGCGGCTCGAAGCCGTTTCGGTGATCGACGAGCGCGCCGCGGGCTTCATGGCCCTGGGCATTGCCAAGACATCGGGCCGCCCCGTCGCGGTCACCTGCACGTCCGGGACCGCCGCCGCGAACCTCGCGCCCGCGGTGCACGAGGCATGGCAGGCACGAGTGCCGCTCATCGTGCTCACAGCCGACCGGCCCCCGGAGCTGCGCGACGTGGGTGCGGGCCAGGCCATCGACCAGATCGACCTGTACGGCAGCGCGGCCAAGTGGTTCGTCGAGGTCGGCAACGCGCCGGCCGACTCGGAAGCCCGCGCGTGGGCCGACCACGTGCGCGCGCTGGCCTGCCGCGCATGGTCGACCGCGGCCACCGGCCGCCCTGGGCCGGTGCACTTGAACCTTCCGCTGCGCGAGCCGCTCGCGCCGGTCGTGCAGCGGCTGGATCCGTCCGACTGGCAGGGGCGACGCGACGGCACGCCGTGGACGGGCGTGCTCGACCGCTCCAGAGCACCCCACGGCGACGACATCCAGCGGCTGGCCGCGCGGATCGCCGAGACCCCGCGGGGGGTGATCGTGTGCGGGCCCACTATGGACGAGGTGGCCGAGCCGGTGGCCGCGCTCGCCGAGCAGGCCGGGTGGCCGCTGCTTGCCGAGCCGGCGTCGGGGCTGCGCTGCGGCGGTCACGACCTCAGCCACGTCGTGGCGCACTACGACGTGCTTCTGCGCGACGAGGCCTTCGCCGCACGCCAACGACCCGACCTGATCGTGCGGATCGGCGACACGCCGACGTCCAAGCCGCTGCGCACGTGGATGGCCGGCAGCGACCAGGTCGTGATCGATCCCGACGGCGCGTGGCACGAGCCCACACGCCAGGCCACCACGATGATCCAGGTCTCGCCCGCGCCCGCCTGCGAGGCGCTTGCCTCAGCACTCGAGATGCGTCCCGACCCGGTGAGCCCTGCCTGGCTCCGGGCATGGCGAGAGGCCGACGCCGTGGTGCCCGGAGCGCTGGCGCAGGCTCCCGAGCCGTTCGAGCCCAAGGCCTACGCCGGCATGGCCGACGTGCTGCCCGAGGGCGCGCTGGTGTGGACGAGCTCGTCGATGCCCGTGCGCGAGCTCGAGGCGTTCTTTCCGTCGACCGCCACCGAGATCCGCTTTCTCTCGAACCGCGGCGCCAACGGGATCGACGGCGTCGTGGCCTCGGCCGCCGGCGCGGCGCTTGCGAGCGGTGCGCCCACGTGGCTGCTGATCGGCGAGGTCGCGCTGCTGCACGACGTCGGCGGCCTGCTTGCCGCCACCCGTGCCGGTGCCCGGCTGACGATCGTCTGCGTGAACAATGGCGGTGGCGGCATCTTTGACTTCCTCCCCCTTCCCACCTACGCCGACCCCGCGGCGTATGAACGCCACGTGGCCACCCCGACGGGCATCGACCTGAGACAGGTCGCCGCGCTCGCGGGAATCGAGCACCGCCTGGCTACAACGACCGCCGAGGTGACAGCCGCCGCCCGCACGCCCGGGCTCGTCGAGCTTCGGACCGACCGCGCCGACAGCGTGCGTCTGCACGGCGAGTTGTACGGCCGGGTCTCTCGAGCGCTCTCCGGCATGGTGGCAAGGGGCGAGTAGCCGCCCCGCTCAGTCAGGCAGGGGTGAGGACGCGGCGGGCCGGACGGGCCATCTCGATGCGGTCGCGCCCCGCTTCCTTGGCGCGGTAGAGCGCCTCGTCCGCTACCTCTACCAGGTTGCGCAGCTCGTCCTGATCGCCGCGGCCGGCGGCTACTCCGAAGCTCGCCGTCACGGTCCCGTCGATGCCGACCACATCGATGTCCGGGAGTGCGCGCTGTACCTTCTCTGCCACCTTCAGCGCGCCCTTCTGGCCCGTGTCGGGCATCAGCAGCAGAAACTCCTCGCCGCCGTAACGCCCGACGAAGTCCGCCGAGCGGACGCCGGCGCGTGCCGCGGCCCCGACCGCAGTCAGGACCTCGTCACCCTTGGCGTGGCCGTGGCCGTCGTTGATCGCCTTGAAGTGGTCGATGTCGAACAGGACCGCGGCCATTTGGCTTCCGTTGCGTGAGGCCTGGCCGGCCATTCGCCGCAACGTCTCGTCGACCGCCGCACGGTTCGGGAGGCCCGTGAGCGCGTCCCCATAGGCCCTGGCCAGGGCATCGGCCAGCTGGCGCCGGCTCCGGAGCACCAGAGCCAGGAGCAGCGCGAGGATCACAGACATGAGTGCCAGCACGCCCTTCACAGATCTGGGGAGCGACTCGACGATCTTTCGAAGCGGCTTGGGCAGCGCCACGCGGCGCGAAGTGGTCGCCTCGACGAGGGGCTCTTGCCGCCCGCCTGCAGAACGCCGGCGGGTGCGGTCACCGCGCGGTGCTGCCGCCAGGGCCACGCCACTGAGCAACCGGCGTGAGGGGACACGACGGGAGCGCGTCGGCGCCGGTCGACCTCCTCGTGCTCGTCGCGGCGACGCGGGCCGCGAGCGACGGACGGGACCGAGCACACCGCTTCCATCGTCTGCGGAGCGGTTCTTACCGGGCGCCGCGGGCCCAGGTGCGGCGGGAGCCGCCGGCGTCGGCGCGGACGGCCTCCGGTCCCCCTCGAGCAGCGGAGCGAGCGTCCCCTGCACATCGTCGACGATGCCATCGGCAGGGGTCTGCGGAAGGCCGAGGCCGACCTGATCGACGCGCGGCAGCGGACTGCTCTGGGCGGGGGCGACAACCACCATGCCAAGCGAAGCGACCGCCAGGCCGACGCCGATCCGTTGGGCGATGCGAGCATGCATATGGCTCCGTATCGACCACCGCCGCCCAGGTCTTTACCCCGGGAGGGACACTTCCCAAGCTGGCGCACCGCCGTAGGCGACAGCTAGCTCAACAGCGGCAGCAGCGCTTGGAGCTTGACCTCGGTCTCCGCCAGCTCGTCGGCGGGCACCGAGTCAGCGACGATGCCACAGCCGGCGTAGAGGTGGGCAACGTTGCCGCGTAGCAGCGCGCAGCGCAGGGCCACGCAGAACTCGCCATCCTCTGACAGGTCGGTCCACCCCACGGCGCCCGCGTACCAGCCCCGGTCGAGTCCCTCGAGCGTCGGGATCATCGCCTCGGCCGCCGCCCGCGGCTCACCGCCGACGGCGGGTGTGGGGTGCAGCATGCCCGCCAGCTCGACCGCCGGCACGGGGTCTGCGAGCTGGGCGCGGATGGGGGTGGCCAGGTGCTGCACATTGAGCACCTTGATCAGCACGGGCTCGTCCGCCGCGGCAACCCACACGCTCACCGGATCGAGGGTGCGCTCGATGCGCCGGGCCACGATCCGGTGCTCGCCGCGGTTCTTGGGACTCTGGCGCAGCTGCTCACCGAGATGATCGTCGACCGCGGGGTCGGCGCTGCGACGGGTGGTGCCCGCCAGCGCAACGGTCTGCGCCCTGGCTCCCTCGCGGCGTACGAGCAGCTCCGGGCTTGCACCGACGAACGTGCCGCTCGGCCCGCCGACGCAGTAGCAGTAGCAGTCGGGAAAGCCCGCCCGCAGCGCATCGAGGATCGGCGCCGGATCGATTGCCTGACCAGTCTGGACGCGCACCTCGCGCGCCAGCACGACCTTCTCCACCTCCCCACCGGCGATCCGCTCGACGGCGCGGCGAACGGCGTCCTCGTAATGGGAGGGCGCCGCCGCCCCGCTCACCCTCGCCCGCGAGACGGGGCTCGGATCGAGCAGCGGCATCGAGGCCGGCTCGACGCCCTCGAGGCGGGAAGCCACCCGGGCCAGGGCGTCCTCGGCGGCGTCCGCACCCGGATCCACCGCCACGGACACCGTGAGTCGTGCCTCCGCGCCCTTGCGAGCGATCGAGAGCTCGGGCAGCACCATCGACGCCGGATCGAAGCCCGACCACTCGGGCGTCGCGCCGCCGTTCGGAGCGAAGGCGAACCCTCCGAGGAACACGGGCCCCGCTCCGGGCGGCCGGCCCGGGTCGGTGGCCGCCCCGTCCTCGAACATCCGCCTGCCGGCGCGCCGATTGTCTGCGGCCACACCCTTGAACCGATCCAGGCCCGAGCGAGTGACGGTCGTCGCAGCGCCGACCCCGCATACGGCAAAGCCGTCGCGGCCGGGCTGCTCCATGCAGAAGAAGCGCTCGTGCCCGCGCCTGGCGGCGATCACGGTGGCGGACGGATCGATGTCCGCCGAGGTCGGAACCGTGACCGATGCAAACGCCCGGAACCCGAGCCGCCGCGCAAAGGCCGCCGCCTCGCGAATCCGGCTCTCGAGCCGCGAGGCTGCGCGCTCGTCGAGCGCCAGCGGGCCACGGGTGAGTGCCTGGTGGGCGATCGCCCTACGTCGCTCCGCGCCCGCGCGACACCGCGATCTCACCCGTGCGCACCATCTCGATCAGCCCGAACGGGCGGCACATGCGCTCGAACGCCTCGATCTTGTCATCGGCGCCCGAGACCTCGACCGTCACCGAGCGCTTGGAGACGTCCACGATCCGGCCACGGAAGATCTCGGCGTACTCCATGATCTGGCCGCGGCTGTCGCCATCGGCGGAGATCTTGAACAGCGCGAGCTCGCGCGAGACCGCCTCGGCGGGCTCGAGGTCACGGATCTTGATCACGTTGATCAGCTTGTGCAGCTGCTTGGTGACCTGGTCGATCGAATGGCTGGCGCCATCGACGGTCAGCGTGATCCTCGAGATCGCGGTGTCATCGGTCGGACCGACCGCCAGCGAGTCGATGTTGTACCCGCGGCGGGCGAAAAGTCCGGAGATGCGCGCGAGCACACCCGGCTTGTTCTCCACCAGCAATGACAGGACGTGTCGGCGTCCGGTGCGCTGGGCACCCGCCGCCTGCAGGTCCTCGAGGTTCAGGATCTCCTTGGTTCCCGGCTCTCCCATGAATCAGCCCACCATGTCCCGCGCCGCGGAGCCGGCCGGGATCATCGGGTAACAGTTCTCCTCTGCCGTGACGCGAATGTCACATACCACCGGCCCGTCGTGCTCGAGGCACGCGTTGATCCCGGGCAGCAGCTCGTCATTGGTCTCGATCAACATGCCCTTGGCGCCGAACGCCTCGGCCAGCTTGACCCAGTCGGGGCTGTCGCCCATCTTCACCGACGAGTAGCGGTGGTCCCAGAACAGCTCCTGCCACTGGCGAACCATGCCCAGATAGCCGTTGTTCATGATGAAGACCTTGACCGCGATGTTCTCGGTCACGCAGGTGGCCATCTCCTGGATGTTCATGATGATCGAGCCGTCGCCCGCGATGCAGATCACCTGGTCGTCGGGCCGTGCCACCTTGGCGCCCATGGCGCTTGGCAGGCCGAATCCCATCGTGCCCAGGCCGCCGGAGTTGATCCAGTTGCGCGGAGCGTCGAAGTGGAAGTACTGCGCCGCCCACATCTGGTGCTGGCCGACGTCGGAGGTGATGATCGCCTGCCCGCCGGTGGCCTCGTACAGCGCCTCGACCATGCGCTGGGGCTTGATCTCGTCTCCGTCGCTTGCCTCATAGCCCAGCGGGTACTTCTCCCGCCAGCCCTCGATCCGCTGCCACCAGCCGTCGAGCCGGGAGGGATCGGTGTCGAGCGCTCGGTACTCGGCGTTCAATGCGGGAACGATGTTCTTCGCATCGCCCACGATCGGGATGTGCGCCGGCACGTTCTTGGAGATCTCCGCCGGGTCGACGTCGATGTGGATGAACTTGGCCCGCGGAGCGAACTCCGAGATCTTTCCGGTGATCCGGTCATCAAAGCGCGCGCCGATGCAACAGATGAGGTCCGCCTCGTCCATCGCGTAATTGGCCGCGCGGGTTCCGTGCATGCCGAGCATGCCGAGCCATTGGTCGTGCGGGGCCGGAAACGCTCCAAGCCCCATCAAAGTGCAGGTGACCGGGAACCGCTCCGAGGTGCACAGCTCGACAAGCTCACCCGAGGCGTCGGCGTTGATCACGCCGCCGCCCACGTACATCACGGGCCGGCGTGCATTTGCCAGCGCCTTGGCGGCCAGTCGGATCTGCTTTGTGTTGCCCTCGACCGTCGGCTGGTAGCCGGGCAGGTCCACCGAAGCGACCGGCTCGTACGGGATCTCCGCACGCGACAGGTCCTGGGGCACGTCGACCAACACGGGGCCGGGCCTGCCGGTGCGCGCGATGTGAAACGCCTCATGGATGGCCGCAGGGATCTGCGCGGCGTCCTGGATCATGATCGAGTGCTTGACGATCGGCATCGTGATGCCGGAGATGTCGGCCTCTTGGAACCCGTCGGTGCCGAGCAGATCGGTTCGCACCTGACCGGTGATGAACACGGTCGGCACGCTGTCCATCATCGCGTCGGCGATCGGGGTGACCAGATTGGTCGCACCGGGCCCCGATGTGGCCAGCGCCACGCCGACCTTGCCGGTGGCCTTGGCGTAGCCCTCGGCGGCGTGACCGGCGCCCTGCTCGTGACGGCACTGGATATGGCGCAACCCCGCGTCGACCAGGGCGTCATACGTCGGGAGGTTCGCTCCCCCGGGCAGCCCGAATACGTGCTCGACGCCCTCGCGCTTGAGGCATTCCATGATGGCGTCGACTGCTCGCATGCTGCTCCTTTCGGGGGTTCGAGAACTGGTACGAGGCCGCGGTACGGCCAGACCATCCATCGTACCAGCGGTTTTTCGGTCTACGAAGCGGTTGCCCGGCCGGCTTGGGTCAGCTCTCGAACAGCGTTCCCTGCGGCTGCACGGGCTCAGGCTCGGGGAACTCGAGGTCGGTTCCGCAGCGCATGCAAACCTGGTCGTGGAGCTTGACCACCTGATTGCACTCGGGACACGCCCGGAGGCGCTCGTCGCGGTCGTTGCGGTAGAGCAGCGCCGCCAGGGTGCCAAAGAACGGCAGGCAGAAACCGATCAGGAACCAGAGAAAAAGCGAAGAGCCCTTGATCTTGCCGATCGTGCCCGCCGACAGACCGAAGAAGAAGGCGATGACGATGAGCTCCACGAGCTAGTCGCCGAGCCCCTTCAGAGGACCCGTACGGCCCAGATCACGGCGGCGATCGCCACGATCACGATGCCGATCCAGGCGAAGGCCGCGACTGCGCCGATCACGAGCTTGAAGAGGATGAACGCGGCAGCCACCGAGACCGCTACAGCGACACCCTTGCGACCCACGGTTGCGAGTTGTTCACCCATCTGACCCTTGATTGTAGAGGGCTACAGCAGGTGCGCCGGGCGCGTCGGGAGGTAGCGATCGAGCCCCGGAAGCGGGATCGAGCTCATCACCCAGATCGGCCAGAACACCTCGAAGCCGAGGCTGCGCAACCGCCGCAGCAGCCACCAGCTGTGGGTGGCGCAGTAAACATCCAGCGTCTCGGGCTCCTGGATCTTGGCCACCCGGTCGAGCGCCTGGAGCACGACTGGCACGAGATCCTGGGAGCTGGCCGCGACCGCCGGCCCGATCTCGTCGTCGCGGCCGACCCAGCACAGCGCGTTGGCTTGCCCCGTCCGCTCGTCGACCGACGCAAGGCACGTACGGGTACGCGCGAAGAACTCGTGCAGCTCAGGCCGGCGGTGGCCGATGGCGGGCGGCTCGAGCCGCTGCCACTCGCGTACCGCACGGGCCGGCTCGAGCACCACCACGGCGGGCTCGGCCGCGTCGGTGACCAGCGAGCGGCGCTCCAGGTACCGCGAGGACGGCGCCCGCATGTGCCAGTGCCCCGCCGCGGGCATCACGCCGAAGTCCGTCATCGCGTTGAGCACCCTCGATACCCCTGGTGCGACCGCCACACGCCCCAGCTCGGGTGTGGGGTCTCCGGGCCAGACCTCCTGAAGCAGCGCCGGGCCGATCCCCTGGCGCCCCGCGCTCGGCAGGACGTGCAGATCGGCGATCTCCTCCATCTCGCCGAAGCGGACGGTGCGCACGAACCCGACGAGCCTGCCCTCCTGCTCTGCGAGCACGAAGGTGCCGTCCTGGGCGGACACGAACTCGATCAGTGGCCGGCGGCGGAGCCAGTCGCGCTCGAGATGATCGGCACCGGGTGGGTCGGTCGCGACCACGTCGAGTGAGTGGGCCAAGCTGTGCAACGCAAGCCGCGAAAGCTCGAAGGTGGGCCGCAGATCGGCGGGGCGGCCCGAGCGGAAGGTCACGCCCTCCGCGGTCAGCGGCGCGCGGTTCACGCCGAAGCCTCCTCGGCAGCGCCGGCGCCGGAGGTCGCCTCGCCCTCCTCTGCGCGATCCTCGAAGTACTCGCTGAGCGACGTCGGGTGCCCCAGGTTGCCCAGCTGGGCCGACGCACGCCCAAACAGCAGGCCCACCGTCCAGTCCGCCATCAGCCGCAGCCGGCGTCCCGACCCCGGCATGGCCGCCAGGTGGTAGGTGCGGGCCGCGAACCACGCCGGAAAGCCTCGCATCTGCACCCCGAGCATGGTGGCCACCGCCTTGTGCTGGCCCATGTCCACGAACACCCCGAGCGTGCGGTAGCGGAACTCGCGCAGTCGGCCGCCGGACATCGTGGCGGCGATGTTGTCGGCCACCACCCGACCCTGGCGGATGACGTGCTGGGCGGTCGGCGGGGAGGGTTGGCCCTTGCGGGCCGGGTCGGGAACGGCGGCGGCGTCGCCTATCGCCCAGACGTTCTCGTAGCCCGGCACCCGCGTGGTCTCATCGGCCCGGATCCGCCCGTGCTCGGTCAGCGGCAGGCCGAGGCGCTTGACCAGCGCCGGCGGCTTGACCCCGGCGGTCCAACAGACGAACCGGGTCGGCACCACCTCGCCCGTCGAGAGCCGTGCGCTGCGCTCTGCGACCTCCTCGAGGCGGGTGTTGGTGAAGATCTCCATGCCTCGCCCCCGCAGCTCGCGCTGCGCGAAGAGGGCGAGCCTGGCTGGGATCTCGGGCATCACCCGGTCGGCTGCCTCGACGAGCAGCCAGCGCGTTCCCGCCAGCGCACAGCGGGGGTACTGGTCGAGCATGTCGGCCACGTAGTCCTGCAGCTCGGCGATGCCCTCGAGGCCGGCGTAGCCGGCGCCGACGAACACGAAGGTGAGGTAGGCGCGGATCTCGTCGGGGTCCCCGAGTGCCTCGGCGGTCTCGAGGTGGAGGATCACGCGGTTGCGGAGGTCGATGGCATCGGCAAGCGATTTGAAGCCCAGCCCGTATTCGGCCAGCCCGGGGATGGGCAGGACGCGCGAGACCGATCCGAGCGCCAGCACCAGGTGGTCATAGGCCAGCGACTCGTGGCGCCCGTCGAGCGTGGTCAGATCCACGGTCGAGGACCCGGGATGGGCCCCGGTGACCTGGCCGAGGCGGATGTCGGTCCAGTCGAGCTCCTCGCGCAGCGCGACCACGACGTGCCGTGGCTCGAGCGCACCGGATGCCGCGCCGGGCAGGAGCGGCGTGTAGAGCATGAAGTTCTGATCGCTGACAAGCGTGATGTGCGCGCTGTGACGAGGCAGCCGCCGCTCGAGCCGCATGGCCGCATACAAGCCACCGAATCCCCCACCGACGATGACGACGTTCGCGGCCACGCGGCGAGGCTAGCGTGATGCCGCGGCAGGATCGGGCAGGCTGCCAGATCCTGATGCCGCTGCAGGATCGGGCATCGTGCCCGATCCTGGAACTGCGGTCGCTCGACTCTGATTGCGCACCGCGTCCAAGGCGGGCCTCATCTTGACCGGCATTCGGCGGCGCACCCGCCACGGCGCTCCGCAGAAGGCGTGGTTGGCCACCGTGGCGAAGCCCTGCTCGTCGGTGCGCAGCGCGAGTAGCAGGTGGGCGACGCGATCCGAGGGCGGCAGGTCGCTGTCGGTGGCGCGCACGCAGAAGCAGTGCAGGCGCCTGGCCCCGGGTGGGACCAGCAGCGCTCCGGCCTCACCGACCAGCCAGGTGCCCATCGCGCTGCGCTGTACCGCGAGGCCGGTGTCGCGCTGGAGCTGGCGCTCGTAGTGTCCGAGCAGGTCGCCGAGCAGGCCCTGGGCCACTGGCTCTGAGTGCTCGTGGCGCGCGCCCTTTGGCCGGACGACGCTGGCACCGCGGAAGGCGTAGAGCTCGGGGATGATCCACGCCTGGGCGAACGCGACGATGGCCACCGGAAACGTGAGCAAGTCGAGTGCGAGCAGGCCACAGCCGGTGAGGATGAAAGGCACCGAGTACGCCAGGGTCCAGATCCGCCAGGTGCGCGCGTTGCGGTCGAGGTAGGCCTGGTCGGCCGGCTTGCGCCAGGGGACCTTGGCGACCTCGTTGAGCACCGCTGATGGGATCGGACTACCCCCCGGCGATGGGGCGGCGCATGATCACGAGCCCGGCGTCCGCCGGCAGCTCGCGGATCTGGGTGGCCTGACCATCACCGTGGTCGAGCACCCCGATGTAGCCCTGGTCGAGCTGCTCACGGAACTGCTCCGCGGCAGTCTCGAAGGCGGCGTCGTCGGTGGCCGTCCACTCCGCCAGGGTCGAGTGACCGGTGGCGTCCATCCTGATCAGTCGCGGCATGATGGTCCTCTGCGTTCGGGTGCGCGAAGCGTCAGATAGATGGTACGCCCGCTGTGAAGGCCCGGATCAGCGGGTGTCAGGAGTCGATGCGCTCGCGGACGAGACGCTGCACCTCCTCCCCGTCCGCCGCCCCCTTGGTCGCCTTCATCACCGCGCCGATGATGGCTCCGATGGCCTGGGGGTTACCGCCGCGGATCCGCTCGACGGCGTCGGCGTTGTCGGCTATCGCCTGGTCGACGATCGCGCCGAGCGCGTCGCCACCGGCCTTTGCGAGGCCACGGTCAGCGACGATCACGGCGGGGTCTCCCCCGTCGGCGACAAGTGCGCCCATGACCTCCTTGGCGGCCGATCTCGACACCTCCCCGCGCTCGACCATCGCCACCAGTGCAGCCACGGCCGCGGGCGCGACGGGCGAGTCGGCCAGCTCGCGCTCGCCCAGCTGGGCCAGCAGCTCCCCGGTCACCCAGTTGCCGGTGGCGCGCGGGTCGGTCCCGGTTGCGGCAGCCACAGCCGCCTCGAAGAAGTCGCCGAGCTCGGGCCGGAAGGCCAGCAGCCGCGCGGCGTCTGCCGTCACCCCCGACTCAGACTGAAGCCGCGCGACGCGGGCAGCGGGCAGCTCGGGCAGGGCCTCGCGGGCGCGTTCGAGCATCGCGTCGGTTGGCGTGACCGCCACCAGGTCGGGCTCGGGGAAGTAGCGGTAGTCGTGGGCCTCCTCCTTGGAGCGCAGCGAGCTGATCGAGCCGCCGCGGGGATCGAAGTGCAGCGTCTCCTGGGTGACCGTCCCCCCCTGCTGCACAAGCGCCGTCTGGCGCGCAATCTCGGCGTCGACGCCGCGCTCGAGGAAGCGAAACGAGTTCATGTTCTTCAGCTCGGTCTTCACGCCGAGCTCGGTGCTGCCCGCCGGTCGGATCGACACGTTTGCGTCACAGCGCAGCGAGCCCTCGTCCATGTTGACGTCTGACACCCCGAGCTGGCGCAGCGTCACCCGCAGCAGCCGCAGCCACTCCGACGCCTGCTGGGCCGAGCGCACGTCGGGCTCGGTCACGATCTCGACCAGCGGGGTGCCGCAGCGGTTGAAGTCGACCACGCTGGACTCGGCACCGTGGATCCGGCCCGAGGCGCCGGCGTGCACCAGCTTGGCGGCGTCCTCCTCGAGGTGGGCACGATGGATGCGGATCTCGCCCAGCTTGCCCGGCCCGCAGATCGGGATGTCGTACTGGGAGATCTGGTACGCCTTGGGCGAGTCCGGATAGAAGTAGTTCTTGCGGTGAAAGATCGAGCTCGGTGCGATCTCACACCCCAGCGCCATGCCGATCATCAGCGCGTAGTGCACAGCCTCCGCGTTGCTCACGGGCAGCGCGCCGGGAAGTCCCAGGCACACCGGACACGTGCGTGTGTTCGGGGGCTCGCCGAATCCCAGTTCGCAGCCGCAGAACATCTTGGTCTTCGTCGCCAGCTGCACGTGGATCTCCAGCCCGATGACGGGCTCGTACTCAGGCACGCGCAACGCTCCCGTCGAACCCGATGGCCAACTCGAGCGCATGAGCGGCCTCGAGGATGCGGTTCTCGCTGAAGCCGGGGCCCGCCAGCTGGATGCCAACGGGCAGCCCCTCGGAGAGCCCGCCCGGGATGGAGATGGCCGGGATGCCTGCCAGCGACATCGGCAGCGTCGAGAAGTCGGCCAGGTACATGGCCAGCGGGTCGTTGGCGTGCTCTCCGAACGGGAACGCGACACTCGGGCTGGTGGGCGTGACGATCAGGTCGACCTGATCGTAGGCAGCCCGGAAATCCTCGGCGATCTTGGTGCGGATCTTCTGGGCGCTGCCGTAGTAGGCGTCGTAGTAGCCCGACGACAGCGCGTATGTGCCGATCATGATGCGGCGCTTGACCTCGTCGCCGAAGCCCTGCTCGCGGGTCTCCTCGTAGAGCGACAGCAACGTGTCCGAGTCGGGCGCGCGGCGGCCGTAGCGCACACCGTCGAAGCGCGCGAGGTTGGCGCTGGCCTCGGCGGGAGCGATCACGTAGTAGGCGGCCACGGCCTGCTCCGAGTGCGGCAGCTCGACCTCGGTGAGCGTGGCGCCGAGCTCCTCGATCAGCTTCAGGGTGCGGTCGAATACCTCTCGCACGCCCGGCTCGATGCCCGCCCCGGTGAGCTGCGGCGGGACGCCGAAGCGAAGGCCGTCGAGCCGCTCGGCCGTTGGCAGGACGACATCATCGGGCAGCCCGGTGGACGTGGAGTCGCACTCATCGCCTCCGACCATGTGGCGCAGCAGCAGCGCCGCGTCGGTCACGTCACGCGTCAGCGGCCCCGCCTGGTCGAGCGACGAGGCAAACGCGATCATGCCGTAGCGCGACACCGCGCCATAGGTGGGCTTCAGCCCGACGATGCCGCACATGGCTGCCGGCTGGCGCACCGATCCGCCGGTGTCGGTGCCGATCGCCCAGGGTGCGAGCCCGGCTGCCACCGCCGCGGCCGAGCCGCCGGAGGAGCCGCCTGGCACCCGTCTGGTGTCCCACGGGTTCTTCACGGGCCCATATGCGGAGTTCTCGTTCGACGATCCCATCGCGAACTCGTCCATGTTGGTCTTGCCGAGCAAGGTGGTGCCGGCGTCGGCCAGGCGGCGCACCGCCGTGGCCGTGTAGGGGGGCAGGTACCCCTCGAGCAGACGTGAGCCGGCCTGGCTTGGCACGCCCTCGGTGCAGAAGACGTCCTTGACGGCCAGCGGGACGCCGGCGAGCGGCGCGTCGGCGGGCGCGGGCTCAGGGGCCTCCTGAGCCACCCAGGTGTAGGCGTTCAGCTCGTCCGCGGCCGAACGCTCGCGATAGGCGTCGAACAGCTCGTCGGCGGCGAGGTCCCCGGCGCGGATCCGGTTCGCCGCCGCGGCGCCCGTCAGGTCGAGAACGTCGCTCATGCGCCGGGGCTTGGCACGCGAAAGCCCTCGCCGTCGGTGTCGGGCGCCTGCCCGAGCACGACCTCGCGAGGCAAACTCTCGCGCGGTAGGTCCTCGCGAAGCACGTTCGCGAGCGCCACCACGTGCGAGGTCGGCTCCACCCCCTCGAGATCGACCTTGGAGATCGTGTCGATGTGGTCGAGGATCGAGGACAGCTCGCCCGTCATCCGCTCGATCTCCTCCTCGGAAAGACGCAAGCGGGCGAGGCGGGCGACGTGCAGAACCTGTTCGCGGTCGATCATCGGCGGGCGATTCTAGGCGCC
>JBBRYL010000054.1:0-21565 GCA_038237685.1 Solirubrobacterales bacterium
CCGGCCCGCCCTCCGGGCGAGCCTCCGCGACGACGGCCGCGTCACCACGCGCGGGTCACTGCGGTAGAAGCCCACACACCGTGGCCTACCGTCGGTAGGTTGATCTCACGGACACTGTTGCGAGGACCGGTTGAGCTCGCCTTCGCCCCCCGCCTCTATGTGATGAACGCCTTCCTCCAGTCGATCATCGGCCTCTACGACTACGCCGACATCACAAAGGACAGGACCGCCAGCATCCTGTGGCGCCGTGCCGAGCCCGAGGCACGCGCCGAGTTGCCCCGAAACGACACGGGCGACTGGTCGACCTACTCGTTCGGCGGGCGCGAGTCCACCCGCGAGTACTACGACCTGCTGATGGAGTTCTCCGTGAGCCTCTGCAACCGGCTCCGTACGCCGACCTACTGCACCACGGCACGCAACTTCAAGCGCTACCTGGTCGACCCTGCCGACCTCGAGCTCACCGGTCCGACCACCGTCGCCGAGGGCCAATCGACCCAGGTGCGCTTCTCGGTCTCAAAACTCTCGGCCGTCCAGATCGTGATCACGCACGAGAACGGCAAGACCTCTCTGAACAAGACGGCGACGTTCCGGCGCGGCACGGGGTCGTTCGCGTGGAAGCCGGGTGCGACGGGCGCCTACAGCGTGAGCCTCGTGGCCAAGGAGCTGCGCACCGGCAAGGGCCTGCGCACGCGCACCTCCGGCGATATCCAGAGCACCGCGCCGTAATACCCAAGCCGGAGGCTTAGGATGCCGCGATGGCGCCTCCGCGCACGATCCTCTACACCGGCAAGGGCGGCGTAGGCAAGACCAGCGTGGCCGCGGCCACCGCGCGCCGTTGCGCCGCGGCGGGCCTGCGCACGGTGGTGCTCTCGACCGATCCGGCGCACAGCCTCTCCGACTCGCTGGAGTGCCCCCTCGGCAGCGCACCGACGCCGGTGACCGACAACCTCTTCGGCCAGGAGCTCAAGGCCCAGGAGGAGATGGAGCGCCATTGGGAATCGGTGGCGCGATGGCTCGGTCGCGTGCTCAGCGACCGCGGCGTCGACCAAATCTCCGCCGAGGAGCTGACCGTGCCTCCCGGCATGGACGAGCTGTTCAGCCTCCTCCAGTTGAAGCGCCACCACGACTCCGGCGAGTTCGACGTGGTGATCGTGGACTGTGCCCCGACCGGCGAGACGTTGCGGCTCCTCTCGTTCCCGGACGTCTGTACATGGTGGCTGGAGAAGGTGCTGCCGTGGCAGGGCAAGCTGATGGCGGCCGCGCGGCCGTTCGCGCGGGCGAGCGCGGTGGCGCTGCCCGGCCAGGACGTGCTCGACGAGGTCGAGGCGCTGGTGCGCAGCCTCGTCGAGATGAACGCGATCCTGCGCGACGGCTCGCACACATCGGTGCGGCTGGTGATGAACCCCGACCGGATGGTCGTGCGCGAGTCGATGAGGACCTTCACCTACCTGAACCTCTACGGCTTCCTGACCGATGCCGTCGTGGTCAATCGCGTGTTGCCGGCGGAGGCGGGCGAAGGCTACTTCTCGGCCTGGCGGAAAGCCCAACAGGAGAACATGGAGCTGGTCCGCTCCGCGTTTGCCCCCGTGCCGGTGCTGACCGCCCCGTGGCTGCCCCAGGAGGTCTCCGGCCCCGAGCTGCTCGACGAGCTCGGGGCTGCCGTGTTCTCAGATCTCGCCGCGGAGGACATCCTGCACGAGGAGCTTTCGCGGGAGCTGACCGCGGAGAACGGCCATGCCCGATTGCGGCTGCCACTCCCGCTGGCCGAGCGCGGCGACATCGAGCTGAAGAAGATCGGGCTCGAGGTGGTCGTTCGCGTGGCCGACCAGAAGCGCACTATCATCCTCCCGCCCTCGCTGGCCGCCTACGAGACCAGCGGCGCGCGCTTTGCAGACGGTGCGCTGGAGGTCGACTTCGAGAGGCCAGCCGATGGCGAAGAGCCCGAGCACACCACCTGATCGGGAGCCCGGCAGCGACTGGGGCAGTCGTCGCCGCGGCACGCCACCGCCCCCTTCGATCGGCAACGAGCGCGCCCCGGGGCCGGACCTCGGGCGCGAGCCCTCCGAGCGCCAGCGGGCCCAGGACCGGGCCGCAGCGGACGAGGCCCGGCTCAGGACCGAGTGGGATGACGTCAGCGCGGAGTTCAAGCGCGCCCGCGCGGGACAGGCCGGCAACCAGTCGGCGCCGGGGTCGGGCATCCCCGATCTCTCGGCGCTGTTCATGCTGCTTGACACCGTACGAAGCGCGGCGCCGGTGGAGCTGCAGGAGCGCACAACGGCGCTAATCCGCGAGATCCTGATGACCCTGCGCGCGCTGATCGACTGGTATCTCGAGCGGCTGGACCAACCGGAGCGCAAGCCCGAGGTCCAGGACATCCCGATCGACTAGGACGGAGCGTTCCAGACACCTCCTCGCAGAGGGGTCGAACAGACGTCCGGAGCGGCACGGCTCGCGGCACCGCCGCAGCCGCTGATCCACCACTACCCTCCGCGCCAATGGTGGCCCTGTGGCGCAGACTTGGAATCGAGCAGAAGGTCGCCGCCGCGGCCGCCGTGCTGCTCATCGTGAGCACCTTCGGACCGTTCTCGATGGTGGAGGCGGCCACCGTGCTGGACGCCGGAGCGGTCCTCACGCTGCTGCGAGCGCGGGCCCTCGGGCGTCATTTCCACCTGCCCGGCGGCGACGGGCTCGTGCTCATCGTGGCGGCCGGCTGGGCGGCGCTGCTCATGGTGGCGCGTATCCTCGACCGCCCGCTGGGCCAGACGGTGCTGGCTCTCGGCTGCGCTGCGATCCTTGCCGGCGCCGGCCTACGTGAGCGGGTACGCCGCCCACCAGACGACATCGCGCCGCCGGCCTATCGCGACGCGAGCCCGCCGCCTCCACCCGACGCCGACGTGACCGAGCCGCTGCGACCCGACGCCGACGTGACGATCGCCCTGCCGTCCGGATCCGCCCGACCGGTCAGGAAGACCCGGTCGCCGCGGCCGGACGGTCCACCCCGCCCGCGCTGACCGGAACACGGCGCTCCACCGCCGAGTCCGCGGGAGCCCCGGCCAGCTGCCCCCCGGCGCAGGTCTGGGCGTGAGTCTCGCGCGCCGGGTTGCGGATGCCGACCAATCCCGCGACGCCGCCGAGTGCCACCAGCAGCGCGGAGATGCCCATCGCGAGGTGGAAGGCGCCAACCGAGGTGTCCGCGTCCTGGCCATAGCGTCCGGCCACCACGGCGCCCACCAGGGCGATGCCCAGCAATCCCGCAGTACGCGCGATCGCGTTGTTCACCCCGCTGGCCGTCCCTGCGTTTCCCTCGTCGGCCGCCGCCAGCACTGTGGCGGTGAGCGGCGCCACCGTCATCGAGAGACCGATTGAGAACACCACCAGCCGGGGCAGGAGGTCACCGAAGTAGGTCAGGTCGGTGCCCAACGTAGCCATGGACGCCAGCCCGGCCGCGGTGACCAGCGGTCCGACACCCATGAAGAAGCGCGGTCCGTATCGGTCGGCCAGCGCGCCGAAGCGCGAGGAGAGCAGGAACATGCACACGGTGACGGGCACCGACGCCGTGCCGGCCGCGGTCGCGCTGTAGCCCGCGCCGCGCTGTAGGAAGATCACCAGGAAGAAGAAGAGCAGCGAGAGACCGGCGTACATGCTCAGCGTCTCAAGATTGCCGATCGCGAAGTTGCGGTTGCGAAACAGGTCGAGCGGCAGCATCGGATGGGAGACCCGCCGCTCTTGCAGGACGAAGGCGGTGAGCAACACCAGCGCGCCGATGAGCGGTCCCAGCACGGTCGGAGCGGCGACGCCGACCTCGGGAGCACGCACGAGACCGAAGGTGAGCGCCGCCAGCCCGGCCGCGCACAGGACCGCTCCCTCGACGTCCACGCGGACGTCCTCGTCGACGTTGCGCGAGGCCGGCACCACGCGCGCCACGAGCAGAAGCGTTCCCACCACCAGCGGAATGTTCAGGCCGAAGATCCAGCGCCACGACGCCAGGTCGACGAGCTGGCCCCCGATCAGGGGCCCGATCACGGCGCCGATGGCCCCCCAGGCCGTCCACGACCCGACGGCCTTGCCGCGCTCGGCACGCGGGAACACCGCCACGATCACGGCCAGGGCGGCAGGGGCGACGAGCGCTGCCGTGATGCCCTGCAACCCACGCGCCAGCACGAGGATCTCGATGGTCGGCGCCGCGGCGCAGAGCAGCGAGGTCACTCCGAAGCCGACCAAGCCGACCACGAACACCCGCCGCTCGCCGAGCACGTCTCCGAGCGACCCGCCGACCAGGATCAGCGACGCCAGCGTCACGAGATAGGCGTTGGCCGTCCACTGCTGGCCCGCGAAGCCTCCACCGAGATCCGCGCGGATGGCGGGCAGCGCCACGTTCACGACCGTCGAGTCGACGGTGACCACCGCCGACCCCAGGATGCATGCCACGAGCACGAGCCGCTTGCGGCTCTGGCTGAGAGGCTCGGCGTGCACCTGGGGAGTATGCATCGGAACTCAAGGTCGGCGGGGCGAAGTCCGATACCAGGGTTGAGCGCTTCGCGGAACGGGCATCAGCGCGCGCCGGGCATCGCTCAACCTCCCTCCTGTCGGACGAAAGTGGCCGGTCCCGTCAACCGACGGGGCCGGCTGTTTTCGTTCTAGGCGCCCTGCACGGCGGTAGCTTCGCGCGCGCCCTCGCCGACGTACTTGGCGGTCGGGCGGATGAGCCGCGCCTCGCGCTTCTGCTCGAGGATGTGGGCCGACCAGCCGCCGACCCGCGCGGAGGCGAACAGCGGCGTGAAAAGGTCCGCGGGCACCTCGGCGAAGTCGAGCACGACCGCCGACCAGAACTCGACGTTGGTGGCCAGCACGCGGTCGGGCTTGCGCGCCTTGAGCTCGGCGAGGGCGGCCCTCTCGAGTGCCTCGGCAGCCTCGAGCCGCGGCGCGCCGATCTCACGAGCGGTCTCGCGCAGGACACGCGCCCGGGGGTCCTCGGCGCGATAGACGCGGTGACCGAAGCCCATCAGCCGCTCCCCGGAGTCGAGCGCCTCCTTGACCCACGCTTCGGCGTCGCCCTTCTCTTCGACGCCGTCGAGCATCGACAGCACGCGCGAAGGCGCGCCCCCGTGCAGGGGCCCCGAAAGGGCGCCCACGGCGCCCGAGAGAGCGGCCGCGACATCCGCGCCGGTGGACGTGATCACCCGAGCAGTGAAGGTGGAGGCGTTCATACCGTGCTCGGCGGCGGAGATCCAGTAGGCGTCGATCGCCTTGACGTGGTTGGGATTGGCCTCACCGCGCCAGCGGATGAGGAACCGCTCTGGAATGCTGTTGGCCTTGTCGACCTCGGTCTGGGGCACGGGCGCCTGGCCGATCCCGCGGGCCGACTGCGCTACGAATGACAGCGCCATCACCGACACTTGCGCGAGCTGGTCGCGGCAGCGGTCGTCGTCGATGTCGATCACCGGCTCGAGGCCCCACTCGGGGCCGAGCATCGCGAGCGACGCCTGAAGATCGGTACGGGGATCGCCGGTGCGCACTGTGAGCGCGTGGGGCACGGCGGGTGGGAGGCCGCGGTCGAAGGAGCCGTCGACCAATAGGCCCCAGACCTTCCCGTAGGGCACGTTGCCCACAAGATCCTCGATGTCCACGCCGCGATACCGGAGCGAGCCACCTTCCTTGTCGGGCTCGGCAATCTCGGTGGCGAAGGCTACGACGCCCTCGAGCCCTGACTGAACCTCTGGTACCTCGGCCATCAAGCTCCTCCCTCCTACGCTCAGTGAGCGCCAGACGTTAGTGGGAAGGGCCGGGCGACTCGTCGGCGCCCGCGACGCTCGAGCCGGGGACCTGCGGAGGGTTGACGATCGTGGGCTCGTCGCCGGGCTGCGGCTCGCCGTCGCCGGCCTCGGCGCCGTCCACCGCTTCTGATTCGGCCGTGATCGGCTCCGGCTCGCCGGGGCCTTGGATGCGCTCGGTGGCGTCGTCGGCCACGCCGAGCACGTCGTCGGCCAGCTGGCGCATCTCCTCGAGCAGGCGGCCGCGCTCATCCCAGATTCGGCGGTAGTCCTGATCCAGCTCGCGGACGCGGGCCTCGGCCTCGCTCACCGTGGTCTCGGCCTCACGGTCGGCTCGCGTAAGCCGGCCCTCGGCCTGGGAGCGCGACCGCGAGGAGATGTCGTCCGCGGCCTCGTGGGCGCGCTGCAGGATGGAGGAGGTCTCCTGGCCCACCTCGTCGAGCGCGCGCTTGACGGCGGCGTCGCGCGGCGCCTGCTCCTCGAGCCGCTCGATCAGCTTCGCGACGGTCTCACGCCACTCGTCCACCGCCATCCGGTCGTATCCGCGCATGGCCTGGGGAAAGCTCTTGCTGCGCACGAAATCGGCCTCGCTGCGGCGGCGCTTGGGTCGGGGGCGGCTCTCTCTGGAGTCTGGAAGTGCGTCGTCAGCCATGGTCTGAGTATGCCTCAGCAGCGCGACGTACTAGCCGTAGGACCCGATCGCGGCCACGAAGATGGCGGTGCTCGCGAAGATCAGGGCGATTCCCACGATCTGCATCGTCTTCGACGGAATGCCGTAGCCCAGGATCGAGATCAACGCCCCGCCCCCGAAGACGAAGTAGAAGAGCTTCAGCAGGGCGTGCAGACGGTCGGGGCCGTCGATGTTGAGCCCCGGCACGTCGAGAGCCAGGAACGTGATGAGAGCGACCACGACGCTGCGCAGCGTATCGGCGCCCACGTATCCTCACGTCGGTGACCACGGAGTTCACCTCGATCGAGGACACCCGCGAGCGGCTCCAGGGCTCGGGATACCTGGCTGACGACTCGGCGGCGCTTGTCTCATACCTGGCTTCACAGCTGGGCAAGCCGGTGCTGGTCGAGGGCCCGGCGGGCGTCGGCAAGACCGAGCTGGCAAAGGCGCTGTCGCGCGCCACGGGCCGCAAGCTCGTGCGGCTGCAGTGCTACGAGGGCCTCGACGAGGCCAAGGCGCTGTATGAGTGGAACTACCGCAAGCAACTGCTGCGCATCCAGGTCGAGGCATCCGACGCCGGCTGGGGCGAGGTGCGCGACGACATCTTCGGCGAGGAGTTCCTGTTGCCGCGCCCGCTGCTGAGCGCGATCTCGGCCGAGGAGCCGGTCGTGCTGTTGATCGACGAGATCGACAAGACAGACCAGGAGTTCGAGGCCATGCTGCTCGAGGTGCTGTCGGACTTCCAGGTCTCGATCCCCGAGCTCGGCGTGGTCGAGGCAAAGACCCAGCCGCTCGTGCTGCTCACCTCGAACAACTCGCGCGAGCTGACCGAGGCGCTCAAGCGCCGCTGCCTGTACCTGTGGCTCGACTACCCCGACGTCGAGCGCGAGCTGCAGATCGTGCGCCTGCACACCCCCGAACTGCCCGAGGCGATGGCGCGCAAGCTCGTCGAGATCGTGCAGATGGTGCGCAACCTCGATCTGAAGAAGCCGCCGTCGATCGCCGAATCGATCGACTGGGCGCGGGCGCTGCTGCTACTGGGTGCCGAGGACGTCGACTCAGACACGCTGAAACAGACCATGAGCGTGATCGTCAAGCACCGCACCGACCTCGACCTCGTTGCCGAGCGGGTGGGAGTGAAGCTGACCGATGGCCTCGTCGGCGCCAAGGCCCCTCGCTAACCCCAAGCTCTACGGGGGCATGGGCGGTCCATCCGGGCCGCCCGGCATGGCGCCGCGGCTGCTTGAGTTCGGCGAGGAGCTGCGTCGCGAGGGAATGGCCGTCGGCACGTCGGAGCTGCTCGACGCCTTCGCCGCGCTCGAGGCGATCGCCTGGACCGACCGTGTCCAGTTTCGGGATGCCCTGTCGGCAACCCTCGCCAAGTCCCAGGAGGACCGCAGGCTGCTCGAGCTGGTGTTCGACCGCTTCTTCTTTCGGATCGTGGAGCGCGAGGCCGTCCAGCAGGGCGTGGGCGAGTACGAGGCCACGGCGGCCAACGCCGAGGCGGGAGACCGGATGGATCTCGACCAGCTGCGCGACGCGATCCGGTCGGCGTTGCAGTCGCCCGACTCCCACGACGGCGACCTGCGTGACCTGGCCCGGCTGGCAATAGCGGCGTTCGGCCGCCAGGGCGAGGGCTCAGGCGTTATCGGCGTCGACGTCCAGCGCATCCGGCGGACGCTTGGGCTCAAGGGCGAGCAGGCATCTACCGAGGCGCCCCCCGACCCCGAAGCCGTGCCGCGGGAGCGACTGCGGGAGTTCGAGCGCAACGTCCGGCGTGAGCTGGAGCGTGCATTGATCGAGCGCACCGAGTCCCTGCCGCCGTCGCGACCGCTCAACGAGATGGACCGCGCGCTGCCCACAGGCGCCGCCCAGGACCTCGCCCAGATGCACAGGGTCGTGGCACAGCTGCGCCGCCGCCTGGCCACCCAGGGCCGCCAGAACCGGGGCCGTTCGCGCACCTCGGTGGTCGACGTGCGCGCCACCATGCGCCAGTCGCTCGGCACCGGCGGCGTGCCGCTGGACCTGCGCTACCGGCCGAAGCGGCCGCGGCGACCCGAGCTGTTCGTGCTCTGCGACGTTTCCACCTCGGTCACGAGCGCCTCGGTGTTCTTCCTCTCGATGCTGCACGCGCTGCACGACTCGTTTCGCAAGCTGCGCTCGTTCGTGTTCGTGGAACGGGTCTCGGAGGTGAGCGACGTGTTCAACCGCGAGCGTTCCTTCGAGGCGGTGTCACGCGCCATCGGCAGCGACGCCGGGGTGGCCGACGTGTCCGGCTACACCGACTACGGGCGCGTGTGGGTGGAGTTCCTCGACCTCGTGATCGACGACCTCGATCCGCGCTCGACGGTGATCGTGCTCGGCGACGCCCGCACCAACGGCCGCGAGCCCCACGCCAAGGTGTTCGCCCACCTCAGCGAGCGCGCCGGCCGCACGTTCTGGATGAACCCCGAGCCCAAGCTCTACTGGAACTACGGCGATTCGGTGATGCAGGCCTACGAGCCCTACTGCGACGGCGTGTTCGAGTGCTGGACCACCAAGCAGCTCGAGGGGTTCGTCAATGCGATCGCCGAGCTCGGGCCGGTGCGGACGTAAGGCTTCGGGCGGCTCAGACGCCGGCGCGCTTGACGTACTCGCGCAGCAGGCGCTTGCTGTTGAGCACCCGCGAGCTCACCACGCCGACGAACTTCACCTCGCCCTTGCGGACGCCAACCACCCGTTGGCTCGTCCTCGAGATGCGGTACACCCCACTGCCGGCCAACCGGCGGTGCGGGTACTTGTGGCGCAGAGTCTTCGAGCTGACGCCTGGACGGACGCCGCGGTTGCCGTAGGTGCCGGCGGTGGCCACGACCAGCTCGGTCTTCGTCTCCCTGCCGAACACAGCCGTGACGCTGCCCCTGCTGGACTTCACGCAGTAGCGGAAGCGCGTGGTGGTCATGGCTGGGGGCGTGACCCGCGCCAGGCTCGGCGCCGCCAGCAGGCGCGCGCGCTTCACCCCAAGGCCGAGGCGACCGATGTGCCTCGCCCCGATCGGCGAGCGCCTGGCGAGACAGGACGTTGGCGGCTTGCTGAGTCCGGCCGAGACCGGGAACGAGCTGACCCGCGCCAGCGAGAGCGCGCTCGGGTCGATACCCGCCGCCCCGGCACACGAGAACGTGCCCGGGCTCTGCGCGAACGCCCTGGTCACGCATGCGCCAAGCGCCCGCTGGCCGTAGGCGTTGGGGTGAAACGCCTCCTGGAGCTCACCCTGCTGGACCGTGCTCGGGATCGCCAGGAAGCGGCCCCACTCCGCGCCGGCGACGCTCGGCCGGGCAAAGGGCGTGGACTGGGCGGTGGACTTGGAGCAGAACTCGTGCCCCTGGAAGGCGTTGATCAGGTCGAGCGTCTCGACGCCGCGCGAGTTGGCCGCGGCCTTGGCCACCGTGCCGATCTGCGGCGCCGCGCGGTCGCGGGCCCAGTTAGAGTCCTGGTCGTAGAACGGACAGCCGTTGGCCGTGCGCTGCGCGGTGGGCAGCTCGGGATAGCGGTTCTCGGCCGCACGCGGCGCCACCGACGGGTAAGTCTGCACGATCAGGCGGTAGTCGCTCTTGGCGTAGCCGGCCTGGGTCATGACCGCGCGGATCTCGTCGATCGCCTTGCCGACGTCTGCGATCACCTTGGGCTTGAGCGCGTCGATCTTCTTCTGCTGCGACGGCTCGCAGGGACCGGTCTGCGCCTCGTAGGCCTGGAGGCAGGCGGCGATGATCGACGCGAACCCGAGGTCGTTGCCGCCGATCGACACCATGATCAGCTTGACGTTCTTGCTCCGGGCCACCGGCAGCAGCTTGTCGGCCTGAGGAGGCTCGCCGTTCTGGCCCTTGCCGCCCTGCGAAGCGCGGAAGATGTTCTTGGTCACGCCGCCCGAGCAGGAGAGGTCGATCCGCTCGTCCACCGGGAGGCTGGCACTCTTGATCTCGGCCGTGTCGGAGCGGTGGCAGCCGCCGTTCTCGGTGCCCTTCTCATACACCCGGGTCTTGTCGACCTGGCACGTCGGGCCGTCCGGCTTGCAGGCGCGGTCGGTGCCGTCGTTGCCCGGTGTGGGCGAGACGCTGTTGCCGGCCCAGCGCCCCGCCTCGCCGGAGATGTAGCTGTCGCCCAGCGAGACTGCCGCGGTGGGACCAGACGTCGGCGAAGCGGCGGCGGGCTGTGCGCCGCCCAGCACTCCGCACGCCAGCATGACGATCAGACCGGCGCTCCTGCGAATCCGGGACATCGTCCAAATGTAGGGGCCGCCGGCGCGGCGTGCGCCGGCGGCCCTTACGCAGCTAGTGCCTGAAGCCCTTCAGGTACTTGAAGAACGTCTTGTAGGCAGGACGCTCGGTGCCGTTCGAGTTGAGAAGCGAGGAGTCGAACGTCTTGTTGTTCTTATCCGCTCGCCAGTTGTACACGTACATCGCCTTGATTCGCGAGGACGGCTTCCAGCTCTTGGTCATCAGGTACTTCATGGCCTTGTTCTGGCGCGAGAGCGACGCCCTGTAGAAGGGGGTGAAGATGTTGAACGCACCCGCCTCCGTGATGTAGACGTTGCCCCGCTTGGTGTCCTTTAGGAACTGCCGCGTGTACTTGGTCTGGAACTTGTTGATGTCGGGGTAGTTGATCAAGCCCCAGGAGTGGCTCCCGCCGCCGATCGTCTTGCGGAACGTCTTCAACCACGCCTTGTCGAACTTGCTGCCGTTGGCGCGGAAGTCACCGGTGAGCACCGAGCACTTGCCGCCGCGGCACTCCTTACGAAGCATCAGGTAGAACTGGCCGGTGCGCTTGGGGTTGCGCCCGGTGGGCTGAGCCTTGGGGAAGTTCTCCTCGTTCCACGTCGAGAACTTCTTGATCCACGGGTAGCGCTTGCGAAACTTCCGGAAGTCCGACCGGAAGCCCGAGACAGACGGCAACCGCCTGGCGGCACACTTGGGGCTACACGAAGCGGTCCGATAAAAGGAGACGAGCACGTCGCGCTTCTGGCGTTGCGCCCCCGCCAGGAAGGCGTCCTCAGCGTCCAGGCGCTTGCCGCCCTTGCGCACCACGTCGTAGGAGACCGTGATACGCAGGTACTTCAACTTGGCCTTCTGGTAGCGCGGGTCCTGCAGGGTGCCGATGTTGTGATCGGCCAGGCCGATAAACGGCTTGGCCTGGGCCACGGAGGCGGCCGGCCCGGCGAGGGTCAGGGTGGCGAGCACGGCCCCTAGGGCCAAGAGCGGGAGAAATGCAAGTCTAAGTCTCATATGGAAGGCAAGAACACCTCGGTCGGGGCAGGGTTGCGGAGCGGTCAAGACGATGCCTCGAGACATCGCGCATCGCCTCGATCGGTCCCACGGTAGAGTCGTATCAGAAGAGGACCAGGGGTGCTCGCGATCGCGGGCTGAGATCACACCCTTTGAACCTGTGGGGTAATGCCCGCGAAGGGAGCGCATGACAGCGGTTCGAGCGGCTCCGGCAGTGGCGCCCAATCCCGGGAGCGACGACGCGGATGTGAAGGTCGACGATGTTGGGCGGCGGTTCGGCGAGCTGGTGGCACTCGAGGGGCTCGACCTTCACGTGCGCCACGGAGAGGTCCTTGGCGTGGTCGGGGCCTCGGGCTGTGGCAAGTCGACGCTGCTCGAGCTCGTGGCCGGATTGCAGCGACCCGATGTCGGACGCGTGACCGTCGGCGGTGGCGGCGAAGCCCGCGCGCTGCGTGATGCTTGCGCCTACATGCCCCAGCACGATCTGCTGCTGCCCTGGCGCGACGCTGCCGCCAACGCCGCGCTGGCCCTCGAATGCCGCGGAGTTCCGCGCAAGCAAGCGCGTGAGCGCGCCCTCCCCCTGTTCGAGCGCTTCGGCCTCGACGGGTTCGCGCAGGCGCGCCCGGCCCAGCTATCGGGTGGCATGCGCCAGCGCGTCGCGTTCATGCGGACGCTGCTGATCGGCCGCCCCGTGCTTCTGCTCGACGAGCCGTTCGCCGCGCTCGACGCGATAACGCGGGCAGAGATGCAGCAGTGGCTCGCCGACGCGCTGGAGGCCGAGCCGCGCACCGTGCTGCTGGTTACCCACGATGTCGAGGAGGCGCTGTTCCTGGCCGACCGCGTGGCCGTCATGAGCCCCCGCCCTGGACGCATCGTGACCGAGCTCGATGTGCCCTTGCCACGGCCCCGCGACCGCCGCGCCGCCGTGACCGACCCGGTGCTGGCGGCGCTGCGCGAGCAGGCGCTGGAGGCGTTGCGATGAGCCACGCCGCCCTGCGCCGGGTCGTGCTAGCGGGCTCGCTGACGCTGGCGTTCATGGGCATCTGGGCGTGGGTGTCGTCGTGGAGCTCGGTCGACGACCTCACGCTCGCGTCGCCGGGACAGACGGTGCGCGCTTTGGCCGACAACCGCTCGCTGCTGCTCGACAACGCCTGGGTCACGCTGTATGAGGTGCTGCTCGGCCTTGCGGTGTCGGTGTTCGCGGGGGTGTTCGCCGCCCTGGCCATGCACCTCAGCCGCACCCTGCGCGATGCCGCCTACCCCCTGCTCGTGGCCTCTCAGGCCATTCCAATCGTGGTCCTCGCGCCGATCTTCGTGCTGGCCTTCGACTACGGCATCGGCCCCAAGCTGGCCATCGTCGCGATCATCTGCTTCTTCCCGATCACCGTGAACGTCCTCGACGGCCTGCGCGCCGTGGACCCAGAGCAGCTCAAGCTGATGCGCTCCTTCGGCGCGTCGCGGCTGCGCACGCTGCGCAGCGTGGAGGTTCCCGCGGCGCTCCCGAGCTTCTTCAGCGGGTTGCGCGTGGCGGCCACGGTGTCGGTGATCGGCGCGGTGTTCGGCGAGTGGGCCGGCGCCGACCGCGGCCTCGGCCGCCTCGTCCTCATGGACAACAACCAGCTGCTCACGTCACGCGCATATGCCGGGATCGTGCTGCTCACGCTGATGGCCGTGGCGCTGTTCGCGCTCGCCGGCCTGGCCGAACGCCTGGCCTGCCCTTGGAATCGCACCAAAGAGAGGACCGCATCCGCATGACCTGCATCCGTTCCCTGCCCATCCTGGTGGCCGCACTCTTCTGCGCCGCGGCCCTAAGTGCCTGCGGGGAGAAGAAGGATGCGCTCAGCCCATCGGGGTCCAAGCAGATGACCCTGATGCTCGACTACTTCCCAAACGCCGACCACGCGGGCATCTACGCCGCCAAGGCCGGGGGCGACTTCAAGCAGGCGGGGCTAGACGTGACCATCCGCCAGCCGCCCGATCCGGCCGCGCCGATCAAGCAGGTCGCCGCCGGCCGCGTCGATCTCGCGGTCTCGTATGAGCCCGAGGTTCTGCGCGCGCGCGACAAGGGCCTCAAGGTGGTGGCGGTCGGCGCTTTGGTGCGCAAGCCGCTCACGTCGATCATCTCGCTGCCCAAGGGAAAAATCCGCTCGCCGCGCGACCTCTCCGGCAAGACGGTGGGCACGGCGGGCATCGACTACCAGGGCGCCTACCTCCGAACGATCCTCGACCGGGCGGGCGTGGACTCGGGCCAGGTCAAGCAGCGCAACCTTGGTTTCAACCTGGTGCCCGGGCTGGCGAGCGGCAAGGTCGATGCGATCCTCGGCGGCTTCTGGAACTACGAGGGGATCCAGCTGCGCCAGCAGAAGCGCAAGCCGCGCATCATCAGGGTCGACGACGCCGGGGTGCCCACCTACGACGAGTTGGTGCTGGTGGCCAACCAGGACGCCCTGGAGCGCAACGGCGGGAGGATCCGGGCGTTCATCGGTGCTCTGGCGCGTGGCACGACCGCGCTGGACCGCGATCCGTCGCGAGGCATCAACGGTCTCCTGGACGCGAACCGCGACCTCCAGCCCAAGCTGCAGCGGGCGTCGGTCAGAGCTACCCTGCCGCTCTTCCTCCCCGCCAAAGGCCGACCGTTTGGCTACCAGTCGCCCAAGGAATGGCAGGCGTTCACCGCGTGGATGCGCGACAACCACCTCATCACCAAGATCCCCGACGCCCGCGGTGCCTTCGACAACCGCTTCCTGCCGGGAGCCGGCCTCAGATAGATCTTGAGGGCATCCAGCCCTCGCCGTGATTGGAAGGCGCCGTCCGGGCGCCGTGAACGGCAGGCGTGCTGTGCACGCCTGCCTCCTAGCTCTGCTTCAGATCCAGCGCCAGCGAGTTGATGCAGTAACGCTGGCCGCTCTCGCCGGGTCCGTCGGGAAAGACGTGGCCCAGGTGGGAGCCGCAGGTTGCGCACAGCACCTCGGTGCGCTTCATGAACAGACTGCGGTCCTCGTTGAGCTCGACCGCCGACGCCACGGCCGGATCGGTGAAGCTCGGCCAGCCGGTGCCCGAGTCGAACTTGGTGTCGGAGCTGAACAGGTCGGCGCCGCAGGCGCCGCACTTGTACATGCCCGACTCCTTGGAGTGGGTGTAGGCGCCGGTGAAGGGCGGCTCGGTGCCCGCCTTGCGCAGCACCTTGTAGCGCTCCGGATCGAGCTCCTGGCGCCACTGCTCGTCCGTCTTTTCCACCTTGGTCTCGTCCATGCCGTTGATATTAGGCGGCCTTCATTACGCGCCGGTGACGGGACGGCGCCACGCCCGGAGGGGCCCGAACGCGCCCGCGGCCATCGCGTGGGCCAGGCACGAGCCCGCCAGACCGGCGTAGGGGGCATAGGGGGCGAAGTACTCGCGCACCTCGTCCTCGGTCGCGCGCCTGCCCAGGTTGGCGAGAAGCCCGACGAGCTTTATGTAGGCCAGGTCACCGCACGGGAGCTGGTCGTCGCGGCCCTGACCGTGCAGCGCGAGATACTCGACGGTCCAGGAACCGATGCCGCTGATCGTGCGCAGCCGCCGCCAGCCGTACTCCTGCGCTCCAGGATCGTGCAGATCGACGCGGCCACGGTCGACCTCCCGGGCCGCCTTCATCAGCGCGATCGAGCGTGACGGCGAGAGCCCGCAGCGCTCTATCTCGGCCGGCGCCAGGCGGGCGACGGTCGCTGCGCTCGGGACGTCGCGCAGGTGGCGGTCGGCGTCGGCCGGTCCGTGGCGAAACACGAGGTTGCGCTGAATGGCCGACGCCCTGCCGCCGTCGATCAGCTGCTCGCACACTGCCCAGGCGAGCGCCTCGAACGGCTCGGGGCGGCGGCGAGGGCGCAGCCATGGCTTGCGGCGCAGCACCGGACCCAACAGCTCGTGGCGCCAGAAGCGGCGATGGAAGGGTTCGAGGTCGTGGTCGACTCCGAGGGCGAATCGCATCCGCTCGTTGGCCGTGTCCGCTGCCGCCCGCGTGCGCGCCTCGGCGCGGAAGCGCACCGCGCCGCCGCAGGGCCAGGCCGCCACGACCACCGGGTCGTCGCCGACCGTGAGCACCCGGCGCAGCACGCCGTCGCGATTGCGCATCACGCCGTCGCGTCCACCCCCGGGCATCCGGAACGGGCCGACCGGCACCACGTCGACCTCCGCGACTGCTGAGCGGTGAGCGCTCAGCGCTTGAGCAGGTGGACGTCGATGAGGAACGACCGGCTGCTCTGGACGTCCACGCCGCGGGCTTTTGCCAGCTTGCGCGCACGCCTCGCGGCCAGCGCGCGGCCCGAGCTGGGCCGCCGCAGCACCCGGATCAGGATGAAGGCGGCCACACCGAGCACGAACCCGCCGGTGGCAGCCGCGACCGTTGCGGGCACCGAGGCGGGGCGGCGGATGTCCACGGCTTCGGACTGGATCTGGCTGGCCGGGACCGGAAGGTGGCGCACCTCGGCGACCAGCTCGCCGTCGAGGGCCTCTTCGGGCTGGTTGTCGGCCGGCTCTGGCACGGGGGGCGAGTGTAGCCCTATGACGGGACGGTGGGCAGGGCTCGTTGGTAGACCCGGTACTTCTTGACCAGACGGCCTCCCATGCCCTCCATCCCACGGTTCATCGCGTCGTTTGACTCGAGGATCCAGCCCATCTCGCCGCCCCCCTGAGGTGTGGCTTCGGCCATGGCGAAATGCTCGACGTACAGGCCCGCGGCCACCCCGGTGTGCTGGTAGTCGCGCTTGACCCCGAGGAAGCCGACGCGCACCCGGTCGATGATCTTGCGCCTGCGCAGGAAGTGCCACCACCCGAACGGCAGGATGCGCCCATTCATCTTGCGCAGCACCTGGTTGATGTCAGGCACCGTGATGGCGACCCCGACGCTCTCGCCGGAGTCGACCTTCTCGGCCACCATGAACCAGTTGGGATCGAACACCAGCTGGAGGTCGGCCGAGTAGGTGTCGAGGTCCGCCTTGCCGTAGGGCACGAAGCCCCAGTTGTCCGCCCACGCCTCGTTGTAGGTCTCGGCGAACACGTCGAGCTCCTTGCGCAGGCGGCGCCGGCTCATCCTCCGGATCCGGATGCCGTGCTCGGGCTCGAGCTTCTCGGCCATCTCGACGATCGCCGGCACGACCGACGAACGGTCGCTGATATGCAGCTCCCACATCCACAGATCGACCTCCTTGGCCAGCCCGGCGGCCTCGATCAGGCGTTGGTAGTAGGGCGGATGCCACGGCTGCTTGATGTAGGGCTCGCGGTCGTGACCCTCGATCAGGATCCCGATCTCGTCGTTCTGGCTGAAATCCATCGGGCCGACCATGCGATCACGCCCGCGCTCGGTCAGCCACCCCGCGGCGCCATCCAGAAGCGCGTCGACGATCTCCTGGTCGTCCTCGAACTCGACGAAGCCGAAGGTGCCCCAGGCGTTGTCCTGGTACTCGTTGAGTGCGTGATCGATCTGGGCCGACACGCGCCCGACCACGCGGCCGTCGCGGCGCGCGAGGAACAGCTGGGCCTCCGCGTGGGTGAACCACTTGTTCAGGCGGCGGCTCAGGAACGCCCACCGCTCCAGCCTCAGTGGGGGCACCCAGAGCCCAGCGGTAGAGTGCAAACGAAAGGGAAGCTCGATGAACTCGCGCTTCTCGCGCCAGGTACGCACGGGTGTGACCTCGAGTGGCACGCCGCCGGACCCTAGATGATGCCGATCGAGACCGACCTATTCGAGAAGGCCCGCACCCACGAGCGGCTGGAGCAGCTCCAAGCGGCGCGCGAGGCCGACCTGCTGCCCTACTTCCGCGAGGTCGACGGCGAGCCCGGACCGGTCGTGCTGATGGAGGGCCGCGAGCGGATCACCCTCGGCTCCAACAACTATCTGGGCTTGACCACCCACCCGGTGGTCAAGCAGGGCGCGCGCGACGCGCTCGAGCGCTACGGCACCGGCCTCACCGGGTCGCGCTTCATGAACGGCACCACACCGCTGCACCTCGAGCTCGAACGCGAGATCGCCGACTGGATGGGCACCGAGGACGCCTTGGTGTTCACCACCGGCTATCAGGCCAACGTCGGCTGCGTGGCAACGCTCCTGGGGCCCGAGGACACCGTGATCGTCGACTCCGGCGACCACGCCTCGATCCTCGACGCCGTGATGATGTCGCGCGCCCGGATCCGGCCGTTTCGTCACAACAAGCTGGACAAGCTCGAGAAGATGCTCGAGCGATCGGCCTCTGACGGCGGCGGGGTACTGGTGGTGGTCGACGGCGTCTTCTCGATGGAGGGCGACCTTGCGCCGCTGCCCGAGATCATCGCGCTGTGCCGCGAGCACGGCGCCCGGCTGATGGTCGACGAGGCCCACGGCGTCGGTGTGCTGGGCGCACACGGGACAGGCGCGTGCGAGGCCTTCGGCGTAGCCGACCAGGTGGACCTGCGAATGGGCACGTTCTCCAAGTCGCTGGCCTCGTGCGGTGGATTCATCGCCGGGCCCGCCGAGGTGATCGACTTCCTGCGCGTCCAGGCGCGTGCCTTCATGTTCACGGCGTCGGCGGTGCCCGCTGCGGTCGGGGCGACGCTGGCCGCCCTCGGCGTGATCCGGTCCGACGAGGGTCGCGAGCTGCTTGCCACCGTGCTCCAGAACGCGCGCTACCTGCAACGGGGACTGGCCGACCTCGGCTTCGACGTGATCGACCCCACCCCGATGCCCGACGGTTCCGAGCTGCTGACGCCGATCGTGCCGGTCACGGTCGGGGAGGACTGGCAGGCCGTCCAGTTCTGGAAGGCCCTCTACGACGAGGGCGTCTATGCCAACGTCGCGCTGTACCCGGCGGTCCCCCGCGGCGGAGCGCTTCTGCGCACGAGCGTGATGGCCACGCATCAACGCGCGCATCTGGACACCGCTCTCGCCGCGTTCGACCGCGTGCGCACGGCGATGGCGGACTCGGCGTCCCTGCCGGCCGCCGCCTCCTAGCGCGCTTCGGCTCAGCGGCGTTCGCGGAGCCGCCGGAAGAGCCTCGGCCGGCCCGGGAGCGCGAGGCCGGAAGCGGCCGCCGCGCACGCCTCGCTGCGCGCCTCGTTCACCGCCGGCAATCCATGCCTCGCTCCCGTCTGTGGCGGTGTGGATGCCGGGTTGGCCACGCTGCTCGGACTGGTGACCACGGCAGCCGCAGACGGCAGCTGGCAGCTGGCAGCGGCTGAAGGCATGCGCCGACCACGGGTGCCGGTGGGCGTTCTACGACCACTCGGGGCGGTGGTGCTCGATGGCCACCTGCGGCAACCAGCAGAAGGCCCGCGCCTTTCGCGAGCGCGCACGCGCCAGTCCGAGAGCGTCGGCGGCGGTCCGGGAGGAGCCCGGGAAAGCCCGCTCTTAGCGGGTGGACCCCCGTTTGCCGGTTGACTGTCGGCGGTTCCTTGGTTTTAGTTGCCCCCTGACCGCGGAGCAACGGAGCCTGGAGAGGGAGCCGGACGTTGCACCAGCGGCTGGCCAAGAACTGCTTTTGAAGGGCGATCTGCACTAGTTGCGGGGAGGATGTATGGGCGAAACCGCCATGCTGGATGCTGGGCAGCAACACCTGAAGGCTCTGGAACGCGCAAACCGGGTGAGGCTCGCGCGGGCCGAGATGAAGCGTGAGATCGCCGGGGGCGAGCTGGGTGTGTCCGAGGTCATCCTCGGGTGCCCGTGGCAGGCGCACAGCATGTCCATCAGCGATCTTCTGATGAGTCAGAACCGATGGGGCCGCGCCCGCTGCAGGCGCCTGCTCACGTCGATCGGCGTGCCCGAGAACAAGCCGGTGGGCACCCTGACCGAGCGCCAGCGCGCAGCGCTGGCCGAGGTGCTGCATTCAAAGCGCCAAAGCGCCGCCCGCGACTCGCGGGTACGGCAGCTGACAACGGCCTAAGGGCGCCCAAGATTGAGGAGGAGGTCCGACGCCAGGACGGCGTCCCCTCAATCAAGAGCGAGGGCAGGATGCCCTCAAGAGCTACTCAGGGCAGGATGCCCTCACGGGGTAATCCCGGGCCCCAGCGTCGCCAGCTCGATGATGTGGCCGTCGGGGTCGCGAACATAGAGCGACTTGCAGAACGTCCGGTCCATGACCTCGGTGCATGCGACCCCCTGAGTCGTAAGGTACTCGCGCCATGCGTGGAGCTCCTCTTCGGTCTCGATCGAGAGGGCGAAGTGGTGGGTCGATCCAACACCGACGGTCGCGTGGTTCATCTGGGGGTACTCGAGGCAGGTGATGAGCGTGCCGGGCCGACCCTGCTCGTCACCGAAGAAGAGGTGGCGGGCGCTCTGGTCGTCCTCGTTGACGGTCTCCTTGACCATGCTCATACCCAGGACGTTGCGGTAGAAGGCCGTGGAGGCCCGCAGGTCGGAGCACAAGAGCGTGAGGTGATGAATTCCCGCGATGCGCAGGCGCCGCTGCGGCTCGGCCGGTGGATCGATCATGGGTGCAGCCTAAAGGGCGCCTTCAGCGAAAGCTGAGTCCGCCGGAACGGCGGCGGAACAGCCGGCGCAACCCGAGGAAGGCCGCGACGAACGTGATGACGCCGGCAATCAGGAGCACCCCGAGGGTGCTGACCCCGATCCCGAGGCCGAGCGCCACGATCATCACGATGGCTGCGGCTCCCGCCAGCAACGAGCTGTGCGATCGAAACCCGGTGACGTGCTCACGCACGGCGAGCTCGAGGCCCGCCAGCGAGGCGAAGACCACGCCGGTGATGAGCCGCTTGTTGCCCGTCTGGCCCGCACCCGATATGAGGCCCCACACCATCAGCACGATGCCGGCCAGGATCACGAGCTCGGTCAGCGGGAAGGGCGCCCAGATGGGCGGTGGGCGCTCGTCGGGTGAGACGCGCCCTGGCCGCGGGCGCGGCGAGGTCGACGCTTCCTGCCCCCGCCGCTGGGCCTCGGCGCGACGCTGCCGCGCGGCGTCGCGCTGCGCGCGGGTGGTCTCGGACCCCGGTGTCGGCGCCGAAGAGTCCGCCGCACGCTTGCGGCTGCGCTTCCCCATTGTGTGACCTAGTGCTGAGTTCGGGTCATGGCCTGTGGCCATGACCCCTGGGTAAGGGGCAACCGCTCGAGATCCGGACACGCCACCAGTTCATGAGGTATCCGAGGATCCCCCAGCGCGGGCGGACGTGCCAGTGCTTGCAGCCGGGCTCGCCGATGTCCTCGTTGCTCACCCGCACCCACTTGTGCTTCTCGGGCTCGAGCAGCATTTCCTCGATGCGGCATCGGTGCTGCTCCTCGACGTAAGTGCGATCGCTGAGGCTGCGGCGCGCGTCGTCTACGCGCTCGGCCAGCGCGTCGCGCACCCGCTCGAGCTCACCGAGGCTGAGCAAACGGGGACCGCTGCGGCCCGGAACCGAGAACTCCATGCCCTTGCGCGGCCATGTGGAGATGAACAGCGAGGAAAGCTCGTGCTCGAGTCGCTCGACCTGATCGAGCAGATCCCTACGGGCGGGTCGCTCGTCGGTGGTGGTCCGCGGCGCGAGGGGCGGCCACGCAGGCGGCGTTGTCGACTGCGGCGCTCCCTGGATGCGCGGCTCTAGGACGTCTGGCAAGGCTCCCTCTCCCATTTACTACGGATCCGGCACACGCCGGAGTAGCGATCGTACCAGGGCTCCGGACGGGCGTCAGCCCCTACCGACGCGCCATTCGCGGTGTTCAGTCCTGCATCGTCAGCGTCTCGGCGACAGTCCAGATGGCCTCCTCGACGCTGATCAGGGGCACGTTGCGCGCCTGAACGGACGCCAGGACCATCGACGTCGTGTGCTTGGTCACACCGCGCTCGGGTGCCACCTCGCCGGTGAGCGTGGCCAGCGCCCTGTGCTCGTCGGCTACCACGATCTGGCGCGATCCGAGCGGCCGTCCAGAGCCC
>JBBRYL010000055.1:0-20584 GCA_038237685.1 Solirubrobacterales bacterium
CTGTCGCACACCAAGATTCACGACGCCGACAGCAACAACAACTGCATCCGCGACGACAACGAGGACAGCGACCACGACGGGGTCGACAACGACAACGAGATCGACGAGGGCACCAACCCGCTCAAGGCCGATAGCAACAACGACGGTGTCAGCGATGGCCGCGAGGACGCCGATGGTGACCATCTGTCCAACGCGAAAGAGGACGACGCCGGCACCCAGCCCGACGATGCCGACAGCAACAACGATGGTGTTTCGGACGCCCGTGCGGACGAGGATGGGGACGGCGTATCCAACAAGGTCGACGCCAGGGATGACGACGGCGACAACGACGAGCACGAGACCAAGCACTGCGGCGACGACTCAGGCGATCACCACGAGTCCAACGACGACTGAGCAGTCACGCCCGTTCACACCGCCTAGAACGATGCGAGGGGCCGGGATCTTCCCGGCCCCTCGCACGTCCGGGGGGCGGGCTCGTGGCAGCCTGCCCCTCCTCCTTAGACCCAGCCCAAGAGCCGCACGGGCTCCGGTGGCTTGGCTTCCATCCGAGCCACGGCCATGAGCAGCGCGATCAGCCCACCGCTACCCCAAGGCGGTGCTGGCGGCGGGTGCATGGGTCCCCTGATGGGACCCGCTTGGGGATGAGCCTCCTTTGGCGGGCTTCCGAGATTGGGCGGGTGTAAGTGCGGCTGTGCATTGTTGACCTTGCCTCGGGCGGGTGGGATGCTCGCAGGACGGCGGCGCGGGAGGCCAGAAAGGAGACGCACCGGAGTCGAACTGGTCAATCTCGAGAGCGTCCGGTCGGCGAAGGGACCTTCGAACCAGGCTGGAAGTGGTCAAATGACGTGAAGCCCATCGCTAGTACGGACAGTTGCCAGGTCCCCCACGTCGGCTATGTGCTCTCAGGACGCATGACCGTGCATATGGACGACGGCGAAGAGCACAAGTACGGACCCGGCGAGACATTCAACATGCCGCCCGGGCACGATGCCTGGACCGTTGGCGACGAGGCGTGCGTCCTGCATGGGAGTCGACTTCCTTAGCCGCTTGGTCCTGCAGAGTCTTGACCCTCCACCGTTCAACGCCGCACCGGACAGCGCTTGTGGCGGGCGACGCGGCGCTTGCCGCCGGCACGGAAGTGGCGTGCGAGATCAGGCCGAGCACACAGAGAAACGACGCCTGCCGCAACGGCTCCCGGCTCGGTGTCTCCGGGGTCAACCTAGCTCGCCCACCGAAACCCCATTGACCCCCCCAACGAAGGACGACCTCTCGTCTTGGCCTCAGGGCGAATAGCCGAGGGCCGCCCGTGGGCGGCCCTCGGTGAGGCAGATACCTAGATGTGTCAGTCGTCCTGCTCGTTGTCGCACTGGTCGTTCTCGTTCTCGCCGGCCTGGTCGCTCTTGTCGTTCTCGCCGGCCTGATCGTTCTCGTTCTCGCCGGCCTGCTCGTTCTCGTTGTCGCCGGCCTGCTCGTTGTCGTTGTCGCCGGCCTGCTCGCTCTTGTCGTTCTCGGCGACCTGGTCGCTCTCGCACTTCTCGGTGCCAAGCGACTCCTTTTCGGTGACGGCTTCGCGACGTAGTGCGGCCTTTGAGTGCTTGGCCTTCTTGTGCTTGGCACAGCTCTTGCCCACCGCCTTGGTGTGCTTGGCGTGGCCCTTGCCGCACTGATTGCCGTGGGGGGTCTTGCCCGCCGCGATGCCAGGAACGGCAACGGCGACCACGAGCGCAGCCAAGACGGCTACCGCCCGCACATGGGAGAGGAGGAGCTTCTTCACGAGCGAATCCCTTCGTAGGTTTGAGCTTCTAGCCTCTTCAACTCTTGAAACGTCGAAAGGTCACGGAGTGACAAAACAAAATTTTGACGAGGCCCGCGGATTCCCATGCTCCTGGGACATCGCGCTGCGCCATGTCCCCCCGTCAAGGGCCTAAAGGAGCACCTGACTTGAGTGAACCCCTATGGGTGTGTCCGCCGGCTACGCCCTCCGGCGCTGCACGTTCCCGCAGCGGCTCCTGCTCGGTTAGTGGACGCGCGCTACGCGCGAGCGGCTGATGCCGGTGGCGTGGTCGGCATGGCCCCAATCCCATCCTGCCTGACCGAGCAGCGGGACCCGCAGCCTCGCCATCCCGCTCCAGCCGCACTGCTGATTCCACATCCATGAGCGTACGCCGCACGGTCTCGCGGGCAGCGCGTAACACCCTCCCACGAGGCCAAGTCGCATGCACGTGGGTACGGTGAGACCCCCCCGCGCTGCGCGATTCCCGGCTACCCCCGCTCGGGGCAAGTGTTTGCCGAACGCCGGCCGAGGTCCGGACGTCCATTCGACAGCGACCGCGGAACTGGCCCGGCGGCTCAGGGCGCCTGGTCGCCCTGAGCGTTGACCGGATCGTCGGCGCGCCGGATGTCCCCATCCTGCCAGCTTCCGGTCAACGTGTAGGTGCCCTGCGGGGTGATGTCGGCCCCGGCGATCAGGACGTCGCCGCGCTTGAACCGACCGAGGTCGATGGCGCCGGGGACGGTCAAGGTCAGGTCCTTGTGTGTATCCCCGCGATCGTCGGCCGAAAGGGTGATCGTCCGGGCCGACGCGTCCACGCCCGCCACCTTTCCCTCCAGCTCGACCGGGCCGGTCGCGTCGCCCTCCAGCTTCAGGGTCGTCTCGCGCAGGATTACGGGCGGCTTGACCCCGCTCGGGGGATCCTCCAGCCGCACCGCGAGCGTGACCAGTGAGCGCAGCTTGGGCCGCTCCCCCACCGTGAAGTCCGGGGCGGTGACCAGGAGCGACACGCCCCGTACCGAGACGACGTAGGACTTGCCGTCCTCGGCCACGTAGGTCACCGTGCCGCCCAGCTTGGCGGTGCGCTCGGACCCCTTGTCGGTGCGCTTGACCTCCGACATCGAGCCGTTGGCCAGATGGCGGATCGTCGCCCTGACCTTCACGCCGGGGTCGGGCAGCTTGGCCGTGTGGACGGCGATCATCTCGCCCTGCGCGGTAGCGAGCGTGTAGCTGCCCGCCGCCGGGTTGGTGTGCACCACCGTGCCGGCCAGATCGCTCTCGTCGCTGGGCTGGCCGGCCTGGGGGGCCGGGCCGGCCGCCGGCGGCGCGTCGCCCAGCGGCACCGCGGGCTCGACCGCCGGCGCGGCGTCCGGGGCGGCGGGGGCGCTGGCCGCAGACGCCGGAGCGGGCGCTGACGGCGGGGAGTCGGCCGCCACGTCGCCGGTCGGGGCGCCCAGGGCAGCGGGGGCGTCGGCCGGCGCAGGCGAGGAGGCACCGCCGTGGGCGGACGCCGTGCCGGTGCTGCCCACGAGCACCTGCTTGGCCTGCGGCGCGGAGGGCCCGATCGCGGCGCCGACGATGATCCCGATGCTGAGTGCCGTGGCCACGTAGATCGCCGCCTGGCGCGGGGTCGGGAACGACATGCGCGGCAGGCGCGCCAATGCCCTGGGTATCACGCGACCCCCTCTGCCTGCACCGGCCGGCGCTCCATCAGGTCGGCGCCGCACTGCCAGCAGAACACGGCCCCGCGCGCGTGGAGGGATCCGCACGACGTGCAGGCCCCGGCCGCTCCCGCGTCCTCGAGCCGGAGCAGCCGCTCCACGTCGCCCAGCTCGGCGTCCAGCTCCTGGAGCCGGGCGGCTTTGCGCACCAGCACGTCGAGCCGGAAGCTGTCGCGGGCGGCCATCTCGTAGGTCAGACCTCCGAGGTCCCACTGCACCTCGGCAAACTGCGCGGCCAGCCGGTCGCGCCGATCGCGGAGCTCAGAGGGGGCGATCCCCGGATCGTCCGGCGGGTCCTCGGGTGGCCGGCCGTGGCGAAGGTCGCCAACCCGCTCGGCCATCCGGTCCCTCAGCTGCTCGATGCGCTCGTTCACTTGATCTCCACGGCCGGACCGCCGCCGCCGGCCGAGCCGTTGTCCTTGGGTGGCGGCTTGCCCACCACCCCCGTGGTGTCCGGCAGCTTCTTCGAGCGCTTCACGTACTCGTCGCCGCTCAGGTTGTTGAGCTGCTGGAGCTGCTGGCGGTTGACCTTGGCGTCCCCGTTGCCTCCGGTGTCGGCGCTCGTGGTGCCGCCGCTCGTGGTGCCGCCGCCGCCCGCGCGGGCCGACACCTTGACCACCTTGGCGCTCGGGAACTTGCCCCGCAGCGAGCCGAGCGCCTTGCTCGCGCTCGCCTTGGTGGAGTAGACACCGGAGAAGAGCACGTACTGACCCCCCGGCAGGCTCTGGTACTGGTCCGAGTCGAGCGCCCCGACCTTCTTGGCCCCCTTGCTCGTGGCATCGCCCTTGGCGGTCTTGACCTGGGCCGCCGTGGTGCCGTCCTTCTTCAGCACTCCCAGCTCGACGGTGTACCCGTTCTTGCCGGATGGCCAGTCGCTCTTGAAGGCCGCCGTCTGGATGTTCGCGGCGCCCGCCTGATCGCTCGCCGCCGGGCCGCCCCCACCGACGCTCACCACCTGGCTCTTGCCGGAGTCACCGCCGCCGCGCCCGATCAGCACGCCCGAGACCAGGATCAGGGCGATCACCGCCACGAGCCCGATGGCGGTCAGGGGCGTCCACTCGCGCCCGGGCGCCGAGACTACTGCCCTGTGCTCGGGCGGTGGGACACCGGGGCCGGCCGCCGCCTCGAAGGGCACGCGCGGGCCGCCGCGCCTTGCTCCGCAGGCGAGGCAGTAGCGCTGGTCGGTCGCCAGCGGCGACCCGCAGTCCTGGCAGGGCTCGCCTTGCTGGCCCAGCGCCGCGGTGTCGATTTGCTCGGTCGTGGTCATCTCGCCTCCGTCACTGCAGGGTCGTCGGTGGCGCCTCGACGGTGATCCGCGCGCCCCGTGGGTTGCCGATGAAGAAGATCTGGTAGGCCCGCTTGCCTCCTGCCTTGAGGCGCGGTATGCCGCCGCGCCCGGCGGCGACGATCCGCGAACCCTTGCGGGCCACGCAGTAGAGGACGAGCTCGCGCTGGTCCACCTTCGAGCGGTTGAAGACGGTGCCCGTGGCCTCGGTGCCCGAGGCCGGGTCGCTTTGCAACCGGGGAGGCGACACGACCAGCTTGGGTGGGGAGCCCTGCACGGAGCCCTTCTCCTTGCCGACGATCGCCTTGACCGAGGCCAGCTTGCCCGGGGCGGCCACCTGGTCGTGGACCCAGGCGAAATCTCTCCCGGGCTCGAGCACCGACGGACCGGTGAGCGAGGGCTCGATACCCGGCTCGTTGTTGCGAAACGCGCTCTTGCCGCTGGGAGCGCGGACGTCGATCTCCACGGGCACGGAGCGCATCGCCCGTGGGGCGCTCGAGCGCAGGACCACGACCGCGGCCGAACCGTTCTCGTCCTGGAGAACCTGGGTGGAGACGACCTTCACGGACGAGTTCTTGCCCCGCACGTCGAGGCCCTTCTCCTTGAAGGCCTTGCCGCCGCTGGCCTTGAGCTTCGCGCTCTTGTCCTGGGTGGACTGGCAGCCGGAAAGGGCGACCACGAGGCTGGCGGCCGCGGCCAGGGCGGGGTGAGAGCGCCTCATCCAAAGGACCCCGCCACGTAGTCCCGGGTGCGCTTGGCCACCGGGTCGCCGAAGACCTGCTCGACCGGCCCGTACTCCACCAGCTCGCCCAGGTACATGAACGCCACGTGGTCGGCCACGCGCGAGGCCTGCTGGAGGTTGTGGGTCACGATCACGATGGCGACCTCCGACCGCAGCCGCACGATCAGCTCCTCGATGATCGCCGTCGAGCGCGGGTCGAGCGCCGAGCAGGGCTCGTCGAGAAGCAGCACCTCGGGTTCCACCGCGAGCGAGCGCCCGATGCACAGCCGCTGCTGCTGACCGCCGGAGAGGCGCAGCGCCGGATGCGACAGGTCGGCCTTGACCTCGTCGAGCAGCCCGCAGCGCTCGAGCGCTTCCACGACCTGCGGATCGAGGTCGGTCCTGCGGGGCTTGCGGGCCCCCTGCTCGCGCAGCGCGTAGGCCACGTTGTCGAACACGCTCATCGGGAACGGGTTGGGCTGCTGGAAGACCATCCCCACCCGGCGCCGGAGCTCGGTCACCTCGAGGGTGTCGATGTCCTCGCCGTCGAGCAGGATCTGACCGCCGCGCAGGGCCGACTCGGTCAGCTCGGTGAGCCGGTTGAGCGACCGCAGCAGTGTGGTCTTGCCACAGCCCGACGGCCCGATCAGCGCCAGCACCTCGCCCTGGCGTACCGGCAGGGTGACCTCCTTGACCGCCCGGTTGGAGCCGTAGGAGACCGAGAGGTCGACGGTGGCCATCCGCTCGACGCCCTCGGCAGCCGCCCGCGAATGGCGGGCCGGCGTGACCAGCGCTTGCCCGTTGCCGTTGGCCTGGCCCGCGGCCGGCGGCCGTACGACGGTCGGCCGCTCGTCGACCACTATCCGGCGGATGGGGGGCGGAGTCACTTGGTCCATGTCGCCGCTCCGGTTCTGTCGCGGGCGATCAGGTCCACGACGAAGTTGAGGAGGATCACGATCAGCAGCAGCACGAAGGCCGCCGCGTAGGCCTTCTGGGGCGCGTTGCCCTCGCCCGCGGGGGAGTTGTTGTACACGTAGCTGGTGAGGGTGCTCCCGGTTCCGCGCAGCGCGCCCACGATCGGCGTGCCGGTGGCGTTCTCCAGGCGCAGCGAGGCTCCGAGGAGGATCACGACGATCGCGGTGTCGCCCGCGATCCGGCCCATGCCGAGCGTCGCACCGGTGGCGATCCCGCGCCGCGCGCCCGGGATCAGCACGCGCCGGATGGAGGCGAACTTGCTCTTGCCCAGCGCGTAGGACGCCTCGCGCACGTGCCCGGGGATCGACTGGAGCGCCTCGCGAGTCGCCCCCACCACAAGCGGCAGCGCTATCAGGGCCATCATCGCGCCGGCGGTCAGGAAGGAGCGGCCGAAGACGGCGTCTCCCTCGCCCGTGAAGGAGAGGAAGCCCAGCGCGCCCTGCTGGAAGACGACGAGCCCGAATATGGCCAGCACGATGCTCGGGGTGCCGGCCACGACCTCCACGCCGGACTCCACGGCGCGGGCCAGCCAGAAGGGCCGGCCGTACTCGGAGAGCCAGACGGCGGTGGCAACGCCCAGGGGAAGCGCGATGGCGATGCCCACCACGATCAGCAGGAACGTGCCGATCAGCGGATCGAGGAAGCCGCCGGTCTTGCTCTGGTTGAGGTCGGGCTGGGGATGGGTGAACAGCAGGTCGAGGTTCAGGTACTGGAGGCCGCGCACCAGCATGAACAGCACGATGCCCAGCGCCAGCAGGCACAGCGCGATCCCCGCGCTCCAGCACAGGGCCAGGCCCACGCGGTCGGCTACGTGCCAGTCGCGGCTGGAGCCCGCCGGGTCGGTGCGCCTGGGCCGGGGACGCCGGGCAGCGGTCGCCGCGGCGGCCATCAGGCTCTGACCCCGTACTTGCGCAGGGGCTGCTTGGCGGCCCAGCCACCAAGCGAAAGGAACATGCTCGACACGAGCAGCACGGCGGCGAACGCGTAAATCGTCTGGCCGAACGGCTTGACCGACAGGCCTTCGGCGTTGTCCACGATGGTGGCGGCCAGCGGGCGCGCCGGCTCGAGGAAGAAGGTGATGCCGTCCAGCGGATTCGGGGCGAAGCCCACCGACCCCGAGACCATCGAGAGCATGATCGCCTCGCCCAGCGCACGGGCCGTCGCGAGCACGGCCGCGGCCACGATCGCCGGCCTGGCCGTGCGCACCGCGATCGTCCACGTCGCGCGCCAGCGGTTGACCCCGAGAGCGGCCGCGCCCTCGGTCCAGGGCTGGGGGACGGCCCGCAGGCCGTCGACGATCAGCGCGATCATGATCGGCGTGATCATCACGGTGAGGATCACCGTGGCCACCAGGATGCTGGAGCCGTCGAGCTGGACCACGAAGGCCACCGAGTCCTTGCGACCCGCGCCGATCAAGTGATTGCCGACCAGCGGCACGAACACCAGCACGCCGATCAGGCCGTAGACGACCGACGGCACGGCGGCCAGCAGGCGCACCACCGGCTCGAGCAGCCGGCGCAGGCGCTGCGGGGCGAACTCGACGATGAAGATCGCGGACAGCAGCGCGAATACCAGCGCGGCGATCACCGCCGCCAGCGTGGTGAGCGCCGTGGCGTAGAGCAGCGGCCACGCGCGCAATTCGTAGACGTACGCCGCCGGGTTGGCCGGGGAGTTGAAGATCGCGGTGAGCTGCTGGTCGACGTTGCCGCCGTTGCCGAACCACGACACGCCGTTGTGGGCGAACGACGGCCACGCCTTCGAGAACACGAAGACGACCATGCCGAGGATCACGAACAGGACACTGGAAGCCAGCGCGCCGAGCGAGAGCTCGGCGCGCTGGTCCAGCTGGGTCCCGGACCGCTTTGGAGATACCCGCGCAGTCATCGGATTAGCGGAGCGGTACCCACTCGGACGCGGTGATGCGACGCGCGTTAGAGTCGTTGCGGATCCAGCGCAGCCAGCTCTTGGCCGCGCCGCCGATGCGTCCGCGACTGACCAGCCAGAAGTTGCGCACGCCACCGTAGGTGCCGGCCTTGGCGTTGCGCAGGTTGCAGGACACGCCCTTGTAGCGGATGTCGTGCAGGCCGTTGGTGAAGGCGAGCGACAGGTAGCCGATGCCGGTCCGGCTCGACTTCACCGACTGCTGGACCAGGCCGTTGGATGCGCGCTGGCTGGCCGTGGAGGAGACCTTCGTGGTGCCCAAGAAGATCTTCTGGAAGGCGTCTTGGGTGCCCGACGCCGCGGTACGCGCGAACAGGTTAATAGTGCCGCGCACCGTCGCCCCCGGGACCTGGCTCCAGTTGCGCACGCCGCCACCGAAGATCTGCTGCACCTGTGCCTGAGAGACGTTCGAGACGTTGTTCGCCCTGTTCGAGGCCAGGCAGATCGCGTCCCTGGAGATCCGGTTGAAGAAGATCCCACCCGGGTCACCCGGCTTGGGGTCGCGGGAGGCCATGCCGAGGGTCACCCGGCCGCGCGAGACGTCGGAGACGCCGATGTCCGAGCCGCCCTGGAGCAGCTTGAAGCCGACGCGGCCGCGCGTCTCCTTGACATAGCGGCGGGCGAGCTTGGCCGCCAGCGGCGCCACCGAGGTGGACCCGCTGAGGGTGATCGTGGACTTGGCGGAGGCCTCCGTGGCGGGCACGCCCGCCAGCACCACGGCGGCGAGGCCTCCTACGAGGCCGGCCTTGAGCGGCCGGCGCAGCTTGGGTTGTGTCGCGTTCAACTTTTCGTGCTCCTCTTCTTCTTGGGCTTGAGGCATGTCGGGGGCTTGAGCTTCCAAACCCCGGCGATGCGCTTGTCGGCGTCGGTCACATAGAGCAGAGTGCGTAGGCCACCCGCCTTCTTCGAGCAGACCGGGTCCGCGGTGACGAAGGTGCCCTTCACGATGCGCGGCAGCACGAACTTGTCGGCCTTGCCCACGCAGGCGAAGCCGAAGCTCGGGATCGGCCCCTCACACGAGAACGCCTCCCCGTTGACGGGGCCCCGCGTGCGCTTGTCCAACACGATCGTCTCGGGCCCGAAGGTGTCGACCAGCCGGTTGGTGGCGATCGCGAATCCCGTCACGGGCTCGTTGCACGTGATCTCGTAGTCCACTTGATGGGTGAAGGCGCGTTTGCTCGCGAGGGTGGTCTTTCCCTTGCAGGCGATCGTGTTTGTTGCTGAGGCACTGCTCGTCGCGAACAGCAGTAGGACGGACGTGGCAAGCACGATCCATGCGAGGCGTTTGCTCACAGAGGGCTCCTCTTGGAGGGACGGGACCGCCGGTCAGCGGCGACGCCCACTCTGTTCGATGACCCGCGCGGAGTTGTTTCGGCCGTGTCAAGACAGCCTTCACATCTGCGGCCGCCTCAGCCTTGGCAGGTCTCCGCCGCGTCCTACCTGGTCCCGTAGGGGCTCTCAGCGAGCCCGGATCGGGGCGGACCGCCGCGAACGCGAGCCGCCAACCCCGGCTCTCGCCGCCGAGGAAGCCCTGGCACCTGTGAGCAGGATCCGGGTCGGTCGTCCGGGGCTTCACTCCCATCGGGCAACGTAGCCCGCCGGTTCAGGTGCCGCCCTCGGGCAGGCGTGGGCTCACGAGCAGATCGGCCGAGCACGCGGCCATGAACCGGCCGCAGCGAACCCCGATTCGTGCGATCGGCGCGCGATCGGCAAGAACCCCCGCCCAGGGCGGTTCGCTCAGGCCACGGCGCGGCTCGGGAGCGCGGGCCGGGGTCGCGCCCCGCGCGCATGCAGGCGCGGCAGCGGCAGGCTCGGCAGCTGGCCCTCGGCCTGGAGCGCGGCCAGCGCCGTCCTCGGGAGGCTCGCGACGCCGTCGTAGAGGAGGTAGCGCGGCTGCCATCGCGGGAAGAACTTCGCGTTGTGGCGGTAGAGGCTCTCGATCTGGAAGTACGGGTTGGCGTAGCCGGCGAGGCGTCCGAGCACGCGGTCGAGCGGGCCGGCGGGTGCGTGCATGAGGCGGGCGAAGGCGGCAAAGTTCAGGGAGAGTTCGTCGACGCCTGATTCGCGGGCGAGCTCGACCGCGCGGACGATGAGCAGGTCGGTCAGGCCGTTAGGGGTGTCGCGGTCGCGGCGCATGCTGCTCAGCGACCAGCCGTGGCCGGCGCCCGAGGGGACGAAGTGCAGAAACCCGCGCGGCGTCCCGGTCTCGTCGCGGGCGATCACCGCGAGCGTGTCGGTGAGGGCCGAGTTGTGGAGGGTGTCCATGGCCATCGAGAAGCCCCGCTCGGGATGGCCGTCGCGCCAGCGCTCGGAGATCGCCTCGAGCGCGTCGGCGGTGTCTGCGTCGAGGTCTCGCAGCCGCGCCAGCTGCGTGGTGTAGCCGGCCGCGGTGACGCGGGAGACGGCCTGTCGGACCTTCCTGATCGGCCTGCCGACGAGCGTGAACGTGTTGGTGTCGACGATCGCCTCGTCACCGAGGTAGAAGCGGCCGAGGCCGGCGTCGCGGGCGAGCTCGCTGAACGCCTCGCTGGCGCCGACCGCGCCGACCTTGAGGCCGTGCTCGTCGGCGTAGGCGCAGATGTCGCGGAGCAGACCTGCGATGGCGTCGGTGGGGCCGACGGGGTCGCCGGCCAGGAGCAGCACGGCGTGGTGCACGCGGAAGGCGACGAACGCCCGGCCGTCGGCACTGAAGTGACGCTCGAGATCACCGCGGAGCTTGAAATAACTCAGGGTGTCGGGGCCGTGAGTGCGGACGAGCTCGGCGGCCTCACCGGAACGGACGCAGGGGCTGTCGTCGCGCGCGGGCCGGCGTAGGGTCAGCGCGATCGCCCGCGCGATCGTCGTCGCGGCGACGGCCCCGACGAGGTACGGGATGGTGGCCGACAGACCCTGGAGGTCGAGCGGCCCCGTAGTGAGCATCAGGAGCGAGATCGTCTCGCGGACGATCAGGCTCGGGGTGAGTCCAGGGATCCGGAAGGTCGCCACCGTCACGGCACCCAGGGCCAGGACGGTGGCGCCCGCGGCGGTCACGGCGATCTGGCGCGCGACCCGAACGGGCCGGGCGTCCGGCCGCACCATGAACGCCCCCCGGCCCCAGGCGAGCATCGCGGCGAGTGACCAGCTCATCAGGGCCTCTTCGACGTCCAGGCCCTTGGCGAGGTCAAGGATCCCGATGATGACGAGGAGGACGAGCGCGAGCTGGACCGCCCGTTGGCGGCGGCGGCGCAGGAACGCCGACGCGACGAGCAACGAGACTCCGGCCGAGAGCGACAGGGCGTGGGCGCCGACGAGGACCTCGGGCGGGATGACGGACGTCAGCAGCCGAGCACGATCGGGGAGGCTCGGGGTGAGGGCCGAGACGACGTTGACGAGCCCGACGGCCGCGACGAGCCAGCCGGTGAGGGCCGGCATCCACCCGGCTCGGCAGGCGGTGCGCAGCGGGCGGGGCGGGCGGTGCAGTCCCACCGACCATGCGCCGGTGTCGCGGGTGCCGGGGAGTAGGTCGCGCCAGTCCTTCGCGATGAGATAGAGGCCCGCGGCCACCAGCGCGAGCAGCGCACCGCGGTCGATGCCCGCGATCGCCGCCAGCGCGCAGGTCATGACGAGAGCCAGACCGGCGTGCCATTCGTGCACGCGCCGCCCGAAGAGGTGCAGGCGTGGCCCGAGGGCGTGCCGTTCGATCATCAGCGGTCGTCTCATCGTCGTTCTCCGGCGGTTGCGAAGGGGAGCGGGGCGGGGGGAGCGGGGCTGGTCAGCAGCGGCTCGGGGCGCGGCGCGAGCTGCCAGTGGTAGAGGAAGGCGAGCCAGGTCGTGGTCATCGCCCAGGCCGCGGCGACGTCGCTGACGTAGTGGACGCCGAGGTACACGCCGGAGAGTCCGATGAGCAGCACCGCGACGCCGGCCGCCGCCACGAGAACGCGAGTTCGGCCCGCCTGCCCCGAGTGCCGGAGCGCGATGAGCAGCAGGGCGCCGTAGAGCGCGGCCGAGCCGGAGGCGTGACCGGATGGCCAGCTGCTGCCGTCCGCGAGCGCGAGGCTGCTCTTCACCGGGCGCCGTCGCGAGGCCGTGTTCCTGGCGCTGGCGAGCCCCGGCACGGTCCTCCTCGTGCAGGCGACCAAGGCGCTCGTCCACCGAACGCGCCCCAACCGGCGCCCACCACGGTGCTTGAGCACCGACGCGACGTTCGTCGTGACCGCGCAGCCCAGCGCCAGCAGCAGGCCGATGAGGATGTTCATGCTCACCAGGTGAGGGATACCGGGGCCCGATGACCGGCAGATGACGCCGCTCGTGGAGATCAAAGAGTTCGCCTCAAGGCGCTGTCGCGGCGCCTGGCGGCGATCGGAGTGCCGCTGGCGCCGCAAGGCGAGCAGGCCGCAGCCTGGGGCTACCCCACCACCTCGAACTGCGACATCAGGCCGTGGTCCTCGTGGTCGAGCATGTGGCAGTGCACGACGTACTTGCCCGGGTAGTCGCTCATCTTGCCTGCGACCACCACGCGATCGCCTGGATCGAGGAAGAACGTGTCCTTTAGGCACCGCTCCCACGGCGGCGGCTTCCTGCCGTTGCGCGAGAGCATGTACCACGAGGTGTGGTGAAGATGCAGCAGGTGGGCGACGGCCGTTGCGTTTCGCAGCTCCCAGGTGACGATCTCTCCGAGCTTGGGTGTGGCGTCCACATACGCCGGATCGAAGGCGCGGCCGTTGATCAGCCAGCGCGGCGGTACGCCGCCGCCAACTGTGATCCTCCAGCTGTGTGAGGGCCTCGCCGGCGCCTTGGCCACCCAGTCGGGAAGCGCGCGCAGCCGCTCCGGGACGGTCGTACGGTCGGCCACGTGGCGCCTGCTCACCCGGAATTCCATCAGCGTGCCGACATAGGAGGTCGATCCGGGCGCGTCAGGCCCGTGTCGGCGTCGGCTGCTCTGGAGCCGCACCCGCTGGCCGCGCGCGTGCGCGAAGTCGACTATCAGCTCGGCGCGCTCACCGGGCCCGAGCAGGATCCTGCTCCGCTCGATCGGTCGCGGCATCAGGCCCGACTCCGTCGCGATCTGCACCATCCGGGCGCCGCCGGTCAGGAGCAGGTTGTAGGAGCGGAAGTGCGACGCGTTCAGGACCCTGAGCCGGTAGCGCTGGGACCGGACTCGATGGTATGGGCGCAGCGTTCCGTTGACCAGCACGAGGTGGCCGAGGACGCCGTCGTTGGGTGCCCCTGATTCGACGGCGAACGGATCTGTGAGCTGGTTGTGGGCGTCGAAGGACCGGTCCGAGAGCATCAGCGGGATGTCGCGCTCACCTCGGGGCAGGGGCAGCGAGGCATCGAACGCGTCGTCGACGATCCACATCCCGGCGAGTCCGCGCCAGATGTTTCGCGCGGTCTCCTCCAGGCGGTGGTCGTGGTACCAGTGAAACGCAGCGCGCTCGGGTCCACCGTCCTCGACCTGCTCGTAGGTGTAGGTACGCTGGCCACCGGGGCCGATCAGGAGGTCGTTGCCGGAGTCGGCGGCGGACAGGCCCGGGGAGAGGTCGCAGTAGGCCGAGCGCGGCTGGAGAGCCGTCAGCCCTCCCGGCTGTCCGTCCTCGCTGGAGCGGTTGTGGCCGCCGTGCAGGTGCACGGTCAGCTCGCCCGCCCGGGCCCCCAGCCTATGCTCGAAGCGGACGCGGGTGGTCTCGCCGGCCGGTCGCCTGATGGTCGGCCCGGGGAAGCTGCCGCGGTAGGTCCACATGCGAGTCCTGCGGCCTCTGAGGATCGGGATCGCCGCCTTGCGGATCGGGATCGTGATGTCCGAGCCGGTCAGGACCTCCGGGATCCTCAGGCGACTCGTGAAGGGTGTCGGCATGGCGGCCAGCGCCGCGGGCAGAGTGAACCGCTTGGGTGCCCGCAGCCGGACGGGCAGGACCAGCGCGGCTCCTCCGGCGGCGGCGCGCACGAGAAGGGCGCGGCGGCTGAGCATTCGCTTCCGGCCTGTCGAGGAGTGGCCCATGGGAAAAGGCAGGAGGAAGGAAGCCGCCGGCGCTGCGGCGGCTCCCTTCCCGACGCCTTAGTGCACGACCGTGATCTTGCCGTGCATCTCTGGGTGGATCGCGCACACGTAGTAGAGGACCGCTCCGGGCTTGGCGGTCACCTTCTGCGTGAGCGTGGTGCCCTTCTTCTGCGTGAACCAGCTGTCGCCTGTCGTCTTGGTGGTAAACCGGCGGTCCCAGCCTGCCTGGCCGGCCTTGACCACTGGACGCCCCACCTGGTGGGTTGTCTCGTTGACCTGATGGGCCTTGCCGATGTTCCCGCAAATGCCCTTCGGGAAGCAGGCGTTCTGCTGCTTGCGGGTGGTCGGGATCAGGCTCTTCTTGACGAGCGAGAACGTGTGCGGCCCGATCTTCGACGGTGCGGTGTTGTTGATGATCCGCAGGCTATGGCCCGCGCGCACCGTTTGCGCACCCTGGAACCGTGGACCCTTCTTGTTGAGCTCCATCGTGATCGTCGCGGGGCCCTTACTAGCCTGCACCCCGCTTTTGGCGGATACGGACGACCCACCGATCAGCCCGACCGCCAAGACTCCTGCCGCTACTCCTGCTGGCAGCGCGTACCTGCGTGCGCCGCGGGACGTGTTCTTCATTACGAATCCTCTCCGCGACCGGGGCAAGTCCCGACGCTGTTCCATCGATGGCTGCTGTCGAGACTAACCCAGAATGGGGACCCTCGCCAGCGTTTTTGCCAAGCGGTGAATCCAGGGTGAATCGCGGGTAAATCGCGAATGAGGAAAGCGGTCAGGAGGCGAGATCGATGAACGCTTCGAGCGAGCGATCTCACGCTCCGCGGCGGCGCTCCCCTTGGTCATCCGGGCCTCCCTCCCCCTTTCTCAAGGGCGAGAACCTAAGCGGTCCGGTGACAGGGGGCCGCAGCCGCGCGACGGCTCTAGGGCCGGTCGGTCCAGCCGAGCTGGTCTGGGCATCGCGCGATGATGCGTTCTGCGACGTCCTCAGCCCGCTTGCCTTCGGTGCTCAAGGCAAGCCCGACGCCGCAGAGGCCTGGCATGCTCGCAGCGAGCTCCTGCGTGTGAGCGACCAGGGCCTCCAGGCCCGACCAGCTCGCGGGCTCGCGGGCGAGGATGCGAGCGACCAGCGTGGCCGGGTGGGCTTCCAGGCGCACGACGAGGTGGTCGTCGGGATCGATGGCCCCGAGAATGGCGGCGATCTCGTCGTCGTCCTCGATCGTTCGGGCGATGATCAGCGCCCGATGACCGCTGTCGCGAAACAGCCCGCAGACGGTGTGCAGCTGGCGCATCTCTTCCTTGAGGGTCAGCGGCGGATGGGTACAGCGCAGTGCCTCGACCTCTACGGCTGCGTGTGGCACGTCCGCGTCGCTGAGTGTGTCGGACAACGCCGTGAGCACCGACGTCTTTCCCGCCCCGGGCGGCCCCGTCAGAATCAGCGCGAACACGCCCTCACCAGACCGTGCTCGGCAGCTCGCGTGATCATGGCCGCAGGAGTGGGGACGGCCCGCTCACGGTCTCGCGATCGTTGCAGCGGGCAGGAACGCGGCGACCGCGAACCAGAACTGCTCGTCATGTGTGAGGCGTCGCAGGCGCTGTCCCGCCAACGGGCCGCGAATGGCGCGCCCCGTGATGTCCCACGTGCTGCGGGTCTGCCGGTCCACGAAGACTTCTGCTCCCGCCGGTGCGAAGGTGAGGGATCGCGTCCCTACGTGGGGATCGAATGCAGCTGCGGTCCCGACGTCGCGCGAGTCGGTGATCACGCCCGCGTCCAGCGCGGAGAGGACACCGCGCTTGAAGAGCACGACATAGGGCTGAGAGCCGACGCGTCCGGCTGCGACACGGTGGCGCTGGAGGCGGCTGAACGGGACCACGGTCGCGGCGCCGGCGCTGCGGATCAGGACGACCCGCTCCTTCGGTGGCAACCGCCGGTCGGGGGCCCCGTCGAGTGCGAACGGTTTCGCGTTCGGGTCGGCATCGTATCCCTCGTACGGGTTGCGGCCGTAGTCCCGGGCGAATCCCGTGTCCCGGGAGAGGACCGTCCCGTGTGGGTGGATGTGCTTGAAGTCGCGCCAGCTGAGCGTCTGGCTCGTGAGCATCCGCAGGCGTCTGCCGGTCTGCGTCCCGACGAGTGCGTCGCCGCTGAACTGCTGCCACCAGCTCTCGGTCTGGCGGTCCCACATCACGAGGTCCGAACGGCGCAGCTTCCCGGTGGTGCCGAACGTCAGGTCGCGTCCGTGCACTCGCCGGTCGAAGACGACGCCGGAGTTGCAAAGCGGGCAGTAGGTGACTGCGATCGGACGACCGGCGAGGCGATCGTTGACGATCTCGTGCCACACGAGGATCTGGAGGGGGTAGGCGCGAGCCGCAGCCCCTTGCTCGACGACCATCACGGGTTCGCGATCGTCGAGGAATCGATCGCCCTGCCGCTGCGTCACGATGCGCGGGTGGTCGATCGGCGGGATGCCGTCACGAGGCGGCCCTCCGTCCTGGAACTGGTTCAGTGCGACCGAGTGGTGGGCGAAGTTGGTTCTCCAGCCCGGGTAGCGCGCGTCGGCGCGAACCGCAGCGGGGGAGTTGCCTGGCGCGCGCACGGGAGCGTCTCGACACGCGGTGAACGTGGCGGCGGCCGCGATAAGGAGGATCGTCGTGAGGACCCGAGACACCATCGTCTGCGACCTGCGCGCGGTCAGAACGGTTCAGTGAATCGTCCGGGCGTCCGGTGGGTCCGACCTGCCATGGCGAGGTCACGCACGCGGGGTGGGGGTGAGCAGCCCGATCTGCGCGCGGAGTGGCGCCGGGCGCGCCGTGCGTTGCTGTTCTTCTGCGCCTGCGTGCTCCTCGTCTTCGTGCTTGCCGCCGTCGGCATCTATCACTGAGACGGCGCGCCTCTCGTCAATGGAATGATCGCGTAGTCCATGGGCGCCGGCTGCTTCGCACTGCGGCGGGCTCACGGCTGGTGATCGTGACCGTATGGTCAAACCCCGGAACGATCGGAGGCCGGATCCCGGTCATGCCGGCGGCGGTGAAGGCGCGGCCCGCGGCACGATCTCAGTGCTCGTCATCGACCGACCCTGCCGTCGGCGCTGCACCAGACCTCGCGCCTCGGCCGCTGAGCAGGCCGAGGTTCGACACGACGAAGGGAATCAGGAAGTTGGCCACGCTACGCACCCACGTCAGCGTCGATGCATCCCCGCCGAGTATCACGGCCCCCTGGTTGATGGCAGTCAGCAGCAGGCCGACGACGAACGCGATCCGTGTCGTCCGGCGCAGGTGGGTGCGACGCAGGCAGTAGGCGAGCGCCTTGCGCGTGCCACCGTCGTATGGCGAACCAGCGGTCACCGCGAGAGATTGTGGCGCTTCTCGCTGGGCTCGCCGCGGCTCATTGCGCGTGTCATCGCGTGCCGCGCGGACGTCTCGTCGCGACCCGCGGCGCGTCCTACGCGACGCCCGGTGGCGTCGAACGCCTCGGCCACCCAGCACGACGCCGCGCGCCGCAGCCGCCGCTTGCGGACACGGATTGCCGGCAACGGGTCGCCGACGGCCAAAGCGGCGAGCACTCCGCGCCGGTCGAGGTGTGCCAGACGGTCGGCGCCCCCGATTGGACGACCGTCGACGACGACCTGCGGGACGGTCGACCCACCGGTCAGCTCCTGCAACTGGCGCCGGAACCCCTGGATGCCGTCCCCCGACACGGTCTCGTGCTCGATGCCGCGGCGATCAAGCAGTGACGTCGCGCGCGTGCAGTGTGGACAGCCGCTGAGCACATAGACGGTGATCGGCACGTTCTGCGCAGAGAGCACCACGTCAGAAGGTGATGACCTGAAAGCCATCGGCGACGAGTGCGCGCAGACTCGGGTGATCCTTGAAATCTGAGACGAACGGCACCCCGGACTGCTCGATCGCATCCTTTACGCCGTAGGCCCGCGAGCAGTACAGGCACGCGCCGCTCACCACGGGACGCACAGCCTCGAACAGGCGGAAGTACTTCTCATCGGCGTCGGTCAGCCTCGGCACCCAGGTGACGCCGGCGCCGTCGAACATCAGCCGGACATCGTCGCCGGCCTCCTGGAACTCCTGCGTCGTCGTCAGCGCATTGGCCATCCGGCCAGTCCCTTCCGGGGTGTCGGGGGCGGCGAGCAGGATGATGGCGATCTTCAGCACGGCTTCTCCTTCAGGGGTTGGTTTCCGTAGCGGTCTATCGCTTCGGACCCCCACAGAGCCGAGTCGATTCACCGGCATCGAACTCCGACGCTCGACTTTGGGCGCACCGTTCGGGACCGTGGCGGGTCGGACGTCATGTGCCCGCGGCCCATGAACCCGCCTCGTCAACATCTGCGCGCGCGGGTCGGCGCGGTGGGCGCGCCATCCGCTACCCCGCCCCCTGTCAGACGGCGCCGCCCCGGACCCAGGTCGGCTGACGTTAAAGTGTGCGCAATGGTCGCCCAGCGGTCCCGGTGTGCGCGCGCGGCGCAGCACCGACTGATGCGCGCGGCAGGCGCCTCATGAGCGGGCCGGAGCGCAGCCCGCTCTTGCGGGTGCTCGTCTCACCGCGCCTGCGGCTCGGCGTGCTGGCGATCGTGCTCATCGGTGGGGTGGTTGCAGCGGTCCTCATCGGCGGGCCGAGCAAGGACGGCATCGAGAGCGCGGTGCGATCGGCGGGTGTGGCCGGACCGCTCGTCTACGCCGCCCTCTACATCGGCCTCACGGTGCTGCTCGTTCCAGGCACGGTGCTGACGGCCGCCGGCGGTGTCCTGTTCGGCGCAGTCCTGGGCACGGGGCTGACGGTGGTCAGCGCAACGATCGGCGCCGGGATCTCATTTCAGATCGGCCGGCGACTGGGACGCGAGCGAGTCGAGCAGATCGCCGGAAAGCGCTTGGGCAAGCTCGACGCCTGGATCTCGCGCAACGGCTTCCTGGCCGTTCTCTACGTCCGGCTCATTCCGCTGTTTCCGTTCAACGTGCTCAACTACGCGGCTGGGGTCACCTCGGTCTCCACCCGCAGCTACCTGCTCGGAACGGCCATCGGCATCATCCCCGGCACGTTCGCCTACTCGGCGCTGGGCGGATCCATCGATCAACCCACCTCGCCGGAGTTCTTGGTGGCGGTCGGCCTGGTCGTGCTGCTGGCGATCGCCGCCCCGCTCGCACAGCGCGTCGCCCGCCGGCGTGGCTTCGGCCCGTCGGGGGAGCACGACGCGTCCTGACGGCCGTACACGCGCCGAGCGATGGTCAGGCCGGCAGGGCAGCCGGCGGCCGCTGCGCGCGCGCCCGGCGGTCCGCCGATCGCGGTTGCGGCGGCAGCGCGGCTGGGCGTGGGCCGAGCTTCGGCTTTCTCCCGCCGGGGTGCGGCCGCGCTGTGGCTGACCTTCGCCTCGCTCGTCGTGTGGTCGCTGGGGGCCGGGGTGATTCAGGCGTGGGTGATCCGGGCCGGCCTGCGCCGATGGACGGCCGAGGAGAGCGTCGCCGCGCTCGCCCAACCCAGATCGGAGCGGCCGGCGGAAGCGCAGGCGCGGCCACATGCCCTGGCGTTCGTCGGCTTGGCGTTCGTCGGCTTGGCGATCGCCGGCTTCGCCGCGGCGCTTGCGAGCACCGACGCGCTCGCGATCGGCGTGATCGGCGCCGTGCTGGCGATCGCCTGGACGTTCACGCAGCGTCGCACGCCGCCCGACGCCGATTCTCGACGCCTCGCTGGCATGGCTGGCCGACGAGTCATCACGGCTGGCGGGGCCGGAAGCTGACGCGCTAACTGCGACGCGCCCGATCGCTGATGCCCGACCTCGTCCCCGAGCCGACGCTGCACATCGGTGAGGGACGGCGAATCGAGTACGCCCCACGAGGGTCACAGATCACATGCTCTCTCAGACCCAGGGGAATCTCCGAACGTGACTGATCGCTACGACCTGGTGATCCTGGGGGGTGGCACCGCGGGGCTCGTCTCGGCCTTCATCGCCGCCGGCGTCGGCGCGCGCGTGGCCCTGGTCGAACGCGACCGGACCGGCGGTGACTGTCTGTGGACGGGCTGCGTCCCCAGCAAGAGCCTGATCGCGGCCGCGCGCGCGGCGCACCGCATGCGTCATGCCGACGCTGTCGGGCTTGCCCCGGTCGAGCCGGCCATCGACTTCGCCCGGGTCATGGACCGGGTGCACGCGGCGATCGCCGAGATAGAGCCGCACGACTCCCCGGC
>JBBRYL010000056.1:0-20579 GCA_038237685.1 Solirubrobacterales bacterium
GGAGCGGGTCAGGCGGCTCAGCGCCCGCTCGACCCGGCGACGTTGAGCGCGCGAGGGGCGGCGCACGGAGGCGGCCCGGGCAAGGCTCGGCTCGCCGAGTGCCTGCGCGGCCACCGAGGCCTGGCGCTGGGCCTGGTCGAGTGAGCTGCTGCCGACCGCGCTCGAAATGCCCTTGCCGAGCACGAGCGCGAGTGCCACCGCAGGGACGAGGATGATCAAGCAGACCTTTACGGCAAAGGTCCTTGAGGGCGAGGGTGACATCTCTCTCCCCATCGGCCCCTTTTGTTCCCCCCTTTAGGGGGTATGTGCGCCCGTCAGTCCTCCCAGTCGAGCGACCGCTCGACCGCCTTTCGCCACTTGGCGAGCCCCGCTTCGCGGTCCTCCGACGACATGCTGGGCTCCCACCGCTTGTCCTCGGCCCAACGCTCCTTGAGCTCGGAGCGGTCGGACCAGAAGCCCACCGCCAGACCGGCCGCGTAGGCCGCGCCCAAGGCGGTGGTCTCGGTCACGGCGGGCCTGATCACCGGCACGTCGAGCACATCCGCCTGGAACTGCATCAGCAGCTCGTTGCCGGTCATGCCGCCATCAACGCGCAACTCCTCGAAAGGAACGTCTGCCACGTCGTTGGCCGCGTCCACGACCTCCTTGCTCTGCCAGGCGGTCGCTTCGAGCGCGGCGCGGGCGATGTGGCCCTGGTTCGAATAGGCGGTCAGGCCGCAGATCACGCCGCGGGCATCGTCTCGCCAATGTGGCGCGAACAGGCCAGAGAACGCCGGCACGAAGTACACGCCGCCATTGTCATCCACGCTGCGGGCGAGCTCCTCGACCGCAGGCGCGTCGGGAATGATCTTGAGCCGATCCCGCAACCACTGGATCAGGGCACCCGTAACGGCGATCGACCCCTCCAGCGCGTAGCTGGCGGGCTCGTCCCCCAGCTTGTAGGCCACGGTGCTCAGCAGCTTCTCGGTGTGCACGACCTCCTCGCCGGTGTTCACCAGCAGGAACGACCCGGTGCCGTAGGTGTTCTTTGCCTCACCCTTCTCAAAGCACGTCTGGCCGAACAGCGCCGCGTGCTGGTCGCCAAGGATGCCCGATACCGGGCGCCCACCCAGCGCGGTGCCCTTGATGTCTCCGTAGGGCTCAGACGACGAGCGGATCTCGGGCAGCATCGACTCCGGGATGCGCATCAGCTCCAGCGCCGGCTGATGCCACTCGAGCTTCTCGAGATCCATCAGCAACGTGCGCCCGGCGTTGGTCACATCGGTCGCGTGAACGCCACCGTCGGTGCCACCGGTGAGGTTCCACAGCACCCAGGTGTCCATCGTGCCGAACGCGAGCTTGCCGGCGTCGGCCTTCTCGCGGGCTCCCTCGACGTTGTCGAGGATCCAGGTGACCTTCGGACCGGCGAAGTAGGTCGAGAGCGGCAGCCCGACCACGTCGCGCAGCCGGTCGACGCCCTCGTCCCCCGCCAGCTCGCGCACGAGCCCCGCGGTGCGGGTGTCCTGCCACACGATCGCGTTGTAGACCGGCTCGCCGGTCTCGCGGTCCCAGACCACCGTGGTCTCGCGCTGGTTGGTGATGCCTACGGCCTCGACATCGCCCGCTTCCGCGGGCGATGAGGCCAGCACACCCCCGATCACCTCGCGCACGCGCCGCCAGATCTCGTTGGCGTCGTGCTCGACCCAGCCAGCCTGGGGCGTGATCTGCTCGTGCTCACGCTGATCGGTGTTGACGATCGATCCGTCCTTGTCGAACAGGATGCAGCGCGAACTGGTGGTGCCCTGGTCGATTGCGGCGATGTACTTGGCCATTGGTCTCTCCTACCTCTTGTGCACGGTGGTCATGTGGTCACGCGGCCGGCCGACTCGTCAACGTCGGTGACGCCCTTCTCCTCGACATCGGTGTCCGGAGTGCCACCCCGGGCTATGAGCACGTCACGGATGAGCTTGTCGTAGAGCACCCCGCCAAGCACGCCGCCGATCAGCGGCCCCACTATGGGCACCCACATATACGAGTTCACGTTGCCGTAGTTGCCCGGTATCGCTACGTCCTTCCAGCCTTCGATGAACGCCAGTATTCGTGGCCCGAGGTCGCGCGCGGGGTTGATCGCGTAGCCGGCGTTGGCGCCGAACGAGATGCCGATGGCCACCACGATGAAGCCGACGATGAGCGGCGTCATGTTGCTCTTGACGGGAGCGTTGAACTCGTCGGTCACCGCGAAGATGAACATGACAAGGAACCCGGTGCCTATGACCTGGTCCATCAGTGGCCCGAACCACGAGCTGAAGTAGGGCGCAGGGAACGTGCCGAAGATGCTGAAGGTGCCGACGGACCCGCTCGAGCCGCGCGTGATCTTGTTTGCGTGCTCGAAGCTCGCGATCGCATCGTGATAGTTGAAGTAGACGAGCGCGGCGCCGACGAAGGCGCCGAGCAGCTGCGCAAGCCAGAACGTCGGAACCTTCTTCCACTCAAATCCGCGGGAGACCGCCTGGGCCAGCGTGACCGCCGGGTTCAGGTGCGCCCCACTCACCCCGCCCGCCACATAGACCGCGAAGGCCACGGCGAAGCCCCAGCCCCAGGAGATCAGAAGCCAGTCTCCGCTGGCCACGAACGCCTCCTTGCCGCGGCCCGACTGGTTCAGCGCAGCGACCGTCATGGCCACCACCCCCGTGCCGAAGCAGATGATGATGAACGTTCCGATGAACTCCGCCAGGAGCTCCCCGAGCGGTCCTTTCTGCCAGCCGAATCTCGGCTGACGGGCGCCCTGCGACATATCCACTCTCCCTCATGAGGTTGGTAAGTCTGCCCCCGGGTTGCCCATCCGCGGCGATGCGGAAACGCCTCGCTGACAGACCGTCGCCGGGTACTAGGCTGGAGCCATGCCCACGTCGCAGACCAGCGAGGCCAGCACCCCGCAACCGGGAGTCCTCAACACCACCCAGCGTGCCGCCGATCTGGCACGCATGGAACGGGAGGTGTTCGACATCGTTGTGATCGGCGCCGGCTCGACCGGCACGGGCGCCGCACTCGACGCCGCCACGCGCGGGCTCAACGTTGCGCTGGTGGAGGCGCGCGATTTCGCGGCCGGCACCTCCAGTCGCTCGAGCAAGCTCATCCACGGCGGTCTGCGCTACCTCGAGCAGTTGGAGTTCGGTCTCGTTCGCGAGGCACTGCGCGAGCGCGGCCTCCTGCTCAACGTGCTGGCCCCCCACCTCGTCAGGCCCGTCTCGTTCCTCATGCCGCTGGAGCACCGCATCTGGGAGCGCCCCTACATCGGCGCCGGGCTGGTGCTCTACGACGGCCTCGGCGGCGCCAAGGGGCTCAAGCGCCACCGCCACCTGACCAAGCGTCACGCGCTGAGGATCGCGCCCGGGCTCAAGCCCGACTCGCTGATCGGCGCGGTCCAGTACCAGGACGGACAGGTCGACGACGCCCGCCACACGATGACGGTGGCCCGGACCGCGGCCGCCTACGGCACCGCGGTGGCCAGCAACGCGCCGGTCGTCGGCTTCCTGCGCGAGGGCGGCCGGATCACCGGCGTACGGATCAAGGACCTGCACTCCGGCGAGGAGACGGAGGTGCGCGCCCGCGAGGTGATCAACGCCAGCGGCGTCTGGACCGACGACGTCCAGCACCTGATCGCCGAACGCGGCAAGTTCAGGGTGCGCGCCTCCAAGGGCGTGCACCTCGTGGTGCCGCGCGATCGGATTCAGCTGGACACCGGCCTGATCCTGCGAACCGAGAAGAGCGTCCTGTTTGTGATCCCGTGGGGGCGCCACTGGATCATCGGCACCACCGACAACGACTGGGAGCTCGACAAGGCCCACCCGGCAGCCAGCTCAAGCGACATCGACTACGTGCTCGGTCACGTGAACAAGGTGCTCGCCAGCCCGCTCACCCACGAGGACGTCGAGGGCGTGTACGCCGGCCTGCGCCCGCTGCTGGCCGAGGAGAACGAGGGCACCAGCCAGCTCAGCCGCGAGCACGCGGTGGCCTCCCCCGCGCCCGGCCTGGTGTCTGTGGCCGGCGGCAAGTACACGACCTACCGCGTAATGGGCCGCGACGCGGTCGACGCCGCCGTGCGCGGCCTCGACGAGAAGGTGCCCCCGTCGTGCACCCAGGTCACGCCACTGCTCGGCGCGGAGGGCTACCAGGTGCTGTGGAACCAGCGCCACAAGCTTGCCGCCTCGAGCGGCCTGCACGTGGAGCGCATCGAGCACCTGCTGCACCGCTACGGCTCAGAGATCCACGATCTCCTGGCAGAGATCGAGCGCACCCCCGAGCTCGGCAAGCCGCTCGAGGGCGCCGAGGACTACCTGCAGGTCGAGGCGCGCTATGCCGCCTCCCACGAGGGGGCACTTCACCTCGACGACGTGCTGGCCCGCCGCACGCGCATATCGATCGAGACCTTCGACCGAGGTGTGGCCGCCGCCGAGCAGGCGGCGCAGCTCGTGGCCGAGGTGCTGGGCTGGTCAGACGAGACGCGCGAGCACGAGGTCGACCTCTACCGCCAGCGTGTCGAGGCCGAGCGCGACTCCCAGACCAAGGCCGACGATCAGGCGGCCGACATTGCACGCACGTCGGTGCCGGACTCACTGAGCGCGTCGGCCGGCGAGCCGCTGGTTACCTGACCGGCACGACGCCGGTCAGGTCCTGGGGCACCGCTCCTGACCGGCACGACGCCGGTCAGGTCAGGTCCGAGGGCATCCGCGCAGCGCGCAACTCGAAGCTCACCCGGGCGCCACCTATCGTGGCTTCGTCGGCCCAGATCCGGCCCGCGTGGGCGATCACGATGGCCCGGGCGATGGCCAGCCCGAGGCCCCCACTCCGCTTTGTCGCCGTACGAGTGCCGTGAAAGCGGTCGAAGATCCGTGAGCGTTCCGTCGCAGGGATTCCGGGTCCGTCGTCTTCCACCGAGAACCGGATCGAGCGTCCGTTTGCCTCGGCCGAAAGGCGCACCAAGCCCCCTTCCGCCGTGTGCTCCACGGCGTTGCGGGTGAGGTTGCGGAAAGCCTGCGAGAGCGCATCAGGGTCGGCCTGAATTTGCCCTCTGGCGACGTGACCCAGCTCGAAGCGTCGGTTCGCGGTGGGCTCGACGGCCGCCAGTTGCTCACGCAGGAAAGAGCCAACGTCCACGGCCTGCGTGTGCACCGGTGCGCCCTCCTCGGTACGAGCCAGCAGCAGAAGGTCGTTGACCAGCCGCTCCATCCGAGCCACCTCCCTGCCGACCACGGCATCGACGTGACGCACGTCATCTGGCGTGACCTCGGCTGAGCGCGCGAGCACCTGGAGCTGACCGCCGATCACGGTGAGCGGCGTGCGCAGCTCGTGAGACGCGTCGGAGACGAACTCACGCTGGCGGGCAAACGCGCCGTCTAGGCGGTCGAGCATGTGGTCAAAGGCATCCGACAGCACGCGGATCTCGTCGCTGGGTCCCGTGGCCCCGATGCGGTGCGAAAGATCGCCGGCATCGATCGCCCTCGCGGTCCTTGCCATGCGACGCAACGGATCGGCCGTGCGCGCCGCCACGAGGTAGCCGGCACCCAGCGCGGCGAGAAGGGTAAGGGACCCGGCCACGAGGAAGGTCTGCGCGACGCTCTCTTGGGCCCGCTCGACGGGTGCCAGCGGCTCGCCAACGCGCACGGTCGCAACGCGCCGGCCGCCGGAGAGAGCCGGGCGGGTGATCACTCGGACCTGCCCGATGTCAGCGAGTGCCACGGTCGTTAGCCGTTCGCGTGTGTGTAGTAGGCGATGGGCTTGCAGGGTCTCGTGTCGCTGGTCTGACGTGTCCTCGCGATCGAGGTCTCTGGCCAAGCCGAGAAGCTCCGGGTCGTTGGTGGCGATCCGCCCGTCGCGCAACGTCACGATCAACAGTCGAGCCGAGGGTCCGAAAGCCTGGGCTCTCACGTACCGGCGGGCCGTCCTGGCCACGGCGTCGGGATCGGGCGAGGATGCGACTCCTTGTTGAATGAGGGCATCGGACCCCGTGGAGAGCTCGCCGTCGACACGGTCACGCAGCGTGCTGCCCGTGCCGCGATAGATCACGGCGAAGGTGACCCCCACGGCGGCCACGAGTATGAGCGCGATGGACAGCGTCAAGCGCGCCCGCAGGCCCCGGATCCGGAGGCGGTCACTCACGGGTGCTGAGCCGGTACCCGACCGACCGGACCGTGTCGATCGGCACCTCGCTGCCCGCGCTGGAGAGCTTGCGACGGACGTAGCCGATATAGACCTCCACCACGTTGCTGCGTGGGTCGAAGTTGTAGCCCCAGACGGCGTTCAGGATCTGCTGGCGCGACACGACCTGGTTCTTGTGGCGCATCAGGTAGACGAGCAGGTCGAACTCCTTCGCAGACAGGTTGACCTCGCCTGCAGGCCCGTTCACACGGCGCTCGAGGAGACGGACTGAGACATCGCCCGCTTGCAGCAACGTCGTCTCCACCTGGTCGGGGAGTCGTAGGTGCGCCCTTACTCGGGCCACCAGCTCATCGAAGGAGAACGGCTTGGTCACGTAGTCGGTGGCGCCCGCGTTGAGGCCTTCGACCTTGTCCTCGATCTGGTCGCGCGCGGTCAGGAGCACGACGGGTAGACGCGGCTTCGACACGCGAATGCCGGACAGGACATCCACGCCGTCCTTGTCCGGCAGCATTCGGTCCAGGATGACCAGGTCGACGTCGTTCGTCTTGGCCAACGCCTCGCCTTCGACGCCGTCTCCGGTGCAGTGGACGATATAACCCTCGGCCTCGAGCCCGCGTTGCAGGAAGTCGGCAATGGCCGGCTCGTCTTCTATCACCAGGATCTGCATCCGGCGGATGCTAGGCCGAAGGCTCAGCTGGGCAGCGCATAGATGCGCCCACGGTGCTCGAGCACCTGCTTCTGCGCCAGAGCGCGCTGGGCGGGACCTCCCGTCACGGCCCCGGTCTGGGCGTCGAATGTGGCGCCGTGGCAGGGGCATGCGATCTGACCGCCCTGGTAGCCCACCGTGCACCCGGCGTGGGTGCACACCGCGCTGACGGCGGTGAGCTTTCCGTTGGGCTGGCGGATCAGCAGGTCGGGCGAACCGTCGGCGGGGTCACGGTAGAGGGCTCCCTGGCCCGAAGCCAGCCTGCTGCTCGGCCCCAGCGACACCGCGCCCTGCGGCAGCTTCGTGCCGCCCGCCTGGGGCGCCTTGGCGACAGTGGTGGCGGTGCCGCCGGTGCCGCCACCGCTGCTGGCGCGGGGTGCGCCCAGCGGTCGCGGGCCGTGGTAGCTGCCCTTGGCCAGCGCCGAGAATCCCGCGAGGCCGACACTCGCTGCGCCCACCGCAGCAAGGGACTGTCCGAGCATGCGCCGGCGGTCGAAGGCGACCTCGCCCGTGGGCACGAGGCTTCCCTCGCGCCGCGGACGCGCACGCCCGTCGATGGCGCTCGCCAGCGACGGTTGGCCGTCGGCCCCGGCAAGCACGAACGGCAGCCAGGCAAACACGAACACGAGGTCCGGTCCCAGGAAGTATGGGGAGGTGTTCCAACTTGCCGTGAGAAAGAGCACGAGGTTGAGCGCGAGCCCGGCCGCCGCCGCAGCGCGCGTCAATAGGCCCGCCAGGACCAGCAGCCCTACGACGATCTCGACCACCGCCACCCCCACCCCCGCCAGGGCGGGATGGGGAAGGGCGAAGGTGGTGAGCAGGAAGCCACCCGGGGTGCCGGCCGCGAAGCCGTGCAACTGGGTGCCGATGTAGGTCGGCGCGCCGGGATGGAGGAAGCCGGGATCGCTCAGCTTCTGGATCCCTGCATACACGAAGGTGCCACCGAGGAAGAGACGCAGCGGGAACAGGGCCATCGCCGGCCCCGCCCGCAGGCCCCCTCCTTGCGGCCGCTCGGTCAAGCCGTCACGGTCCGATCGCCGATCGTGGGGGTCGTGACCGTGGAGTCTGCCAGGGAGTGGCCGCGGTGGGCCAGAGCGGCGACGCTCAACGCCACGACGCAGCCCTCGATGAACAAGGCGGCCATGCCCAGCGGCTCCGTCCAGTTGCCGATGTCGCCGGTGGCGTTGGGCAGTCCGACGGTGCGGTTGATCACGTAGCCCGCGATCGCGCTGGCAGCCAACACGGCGGCCGCGCCGAAGCCCAGCTTCGATCGCGAGAAGATCAGCAAACCGCCCGCTCCCACTGCGCCTGCCATGAGCGCGATGTACATCCACCCCACATAGGGCGTCTCGGAGAACTTCGAGATGGAGTCGAGCAGGTGGATCACCGCGATCCCAGCCAGTCCGACGATCACGACGGCGCGCGTGACCATCTCTCGCGCGATTCCGTGAAGCGCATCCACCGCTTTGCCTGCTGAGGGGTTCGAGTTCATGAGAACAACATCGACGTCGCGGATGGCCTGCGCCTAAGGGCGGGCTGAGAGTTCTCTCATCTGACTCACGGCCACCCTGGCCTAGCCTGAACTCACCGGCAGTCCCAGACCAAGGCCGACGATCAGGCGGCTGACATTGCACGCACGTCGGTCCGAACTCCCTGAGCGCGTCGGCTGGCGAGCCGCTGCCGGCGAGCTAGACCGCGACCTTTGCGTCAACGGGCCCGCCGCGGCCCCCGGTGCTTGAGCCTGAGCGCCGGACGTTCCACCACGTAGTAGCTGACCGCGGCGGCGCAGACCGTGAGCACGATGGTCGCCGGAAGGGCCAGGCCGAAGGGCAGGTCCAGGCCGGCGCTGCCCAGCTCGATCGCGATGGCGTAGTGCCACAGAAAGATTCCGTATGAGATGAGGCCAAGCCAGGCCACGTACCGATTTTCTAGCAACCGGTGGGGAACCCGGCTGGGGCCGGCGCGGAACACGACCGGCACCAGGAGCAACGCCGCCACGCCTCCGAAGGCGACATGCGCCCCGAGCTCCTGCTCGCGGTCGAACAGGAAGGGCGATGCCGGCAGCCAGACGCACAGGCCCACGTAGGCCGCGGCGGCCAGGCTCCACGAAAGCGCGGGACGCGTGACGATGAGTCGGATCGGTCGGGGTTGGGCCGATCCGAGTCCCACCGAGAGCACCGCGGTACCCATGCCGAGCGCAAACCACCAGATGTATCCCAGAAAGCTGCCGCTGACTACCTTGGCCAGTGTGGGCTCGGAGACCCCGTACCTGAGCATCACCGACGAGACCGACAGGATGGCGAGGAACACCAGTTGGGCCTGCATCCATCGACGTGTGCTGAGGCCTCTGCTTAGCCGTTCGGAACCCGAGACGTAGAGCGGCAGGACGGCATAGAAAGTGAGCTCGACCACGAGGCTCCAGGTATGCGCGAGCCCGCAACCCAACGGAGCGTCCATGCACGCACGGGTGTCATAGACAGGAAGCGCGTGCACCAGAGCCACCATGCCGAGCCACTGGCCCCCGAGCACCCCCGTCAGCCCAGGAACGATCACGAGCGCCGCAAGCGCGAACCAGTAGGCCGGATAGATGCGAAGGATGCGTCGTCGCGCGTAGTCGCGCGTGGCCGGGGCCGCCGGCCCGGCCGCCGCTCGGTGCGCAATGAACGGCCGGTAGAGCAAGAAGCCCGAGATCAAGAAGAAGATGGAGACGCCGATGTTCAGATGCGCGAGAAGCCGCCCGACCACCGGCGTGCCAAATGCATTGGTCATGAGTGCCACGTGTACCGCGAGCACGGTGAGCGCAGCTACCGCCCGGAGACCGTCGATCAGGGCAAAGCGCGGATGCGAAGGTGGTGGCGCAAGCGCATCGGGTACCACCTCTACCGGTTCGACGGTCCCGGCCTCGGTGGCACTCGTCGATGGCACGCGGCGACTCTAGCGCTCGGTCCGCCGGCCTCTCACCGGTGGGGGACGTCGTTTCTGGTGGATCATGTCCCCTATCTCCGCGCGCTCGAGCTCATGTCCAAGGGCGTCCTCGGCGGCCGGTGATCCCACGCGCCTCGCGCTTGGGCCATAGCGTGCGGGTATGAGCGAGAAAACCGCGTGATTCGCTCGGCCGCGGAGCAGTCGTGGCCTCCCTTCGTCCTGGTGATGGGGCTACTGATGGTCGGCGTGGTGGCAAACGCCGACGGCCTGTTCGCGGCCGCCGGCCGCGGCCTGGACAGGCTGCCCGGCGGCGGCCCGGCCTTGCTCGCGGCGTGCATGGGCATCGTGGCCGTGGTCACCGCCGTGCTCAACCTCGACACCGCGGTCGTGTTCCTGACCCCCGTGCTCGTGCTGGCGGCGCGCCACCGGGGGATGGACGAGGAGCCGTTTCTCTACGCCAGCGTGTTCATGGCCAATGCCTCGTCGCTGTTTCTTCCGGGCTCCAACCTCACCACCCTGCTGGTGCTCCAGCGCGATCCGATCTCCGGTGGCGAGTTCGCCCGGACGTTGTTCCTGCCCGCGGCCGCGGCCACCCTGGCCACGGCGGTCGGGCTCGTGTTGATCTTCCGGACCCGTCTGGCGGAGGCGCGCTCAGCCCACCCGACCGCGCCGGAACGAGGTCCTCGGCTGAGCGTCGTGGCCGTGGCCGCGGTGGCGCTGCTCACCGTGGTCCTGCACGAGCCCGCGCTGCCCGTGCTCGGGGTGGGAGTGGCGACCGCGGCCGTCGCGATCGCCACAGGACGCTTGGGGGCGCGCGCGGTCGTGGCCGCGCTCGGGCTCAAGACCCTTGCGGCGCTGTTCCTGGCGTCTGTGGCGCTCGGCACGCTGGCGCGAGCGTGGGACGCGCCGGGACGCCTCGTGGCCCACGCTGGGCGGTGGCAGACCGCGGCCGTGGGCGCTGTGACATCGGTGCTGCTGAACAACCTGCCGGCCGCGGTGCTGCTCTCGGCCCAGGAGCTGCCCCACCCTCGGGCGCTGCTGATGGGGCTGAACATCGGGCCGAACCTCGCCGTCACTGGATCGCTCTCTGCGGTGCTCTGGTTCCGCGCCGCGCGCCAGGTGGGCGCCGACCCGTCGGCGGCCTCTTTCTCCCGGCGTGGCGTCCTGCTCGCACCGCTGGCGCTGGCAGTTGCCCTCGGCACCGCGGCGCTTGCAAACGGCGCTCCCTGAGCCGGCCGGCCTCGGCTTCGCATCGTCCTTTCGGGGGATCCGGCGCGCGGCCCGCGCGCGTGGCGTACGTTTGGTGAGCGATGACGGAGATCTCGCTCGCCCTCGGTGTCGGTCTGGTGTGCGCCCTGCTCTCCGCACTGGGCACCAACCTGGCATTTCTGTTCAAGCACCGCGGTGCCGTGGCGGCCCCCGACGTCGACATGCACCACCCGCTGCGCAGCGTTGCGGACCTCTTCCGTTCGCGCTGGTGGACCATCGGCTGGGGCGTGGCGGTGGTTGCGTTCGCGCTGCACGTGGCCGCGCTCAGCCTGGCGCCGATCTCGATCGCCCAGGCCGTGCTCGCGGGCGGACTCGTTTTCCTCGCCGTCCTTGCCGAGCACTACTTCGGGTTTCACCTCGGCCACCGGCAGTGGCTGGGCATCGGGCTGGTCGCGGTCTCGCTCGCCCTGCTCACCATCACGGGCGGCAACCACAAGGGAACCAACTCCGACTACTCCCTGGCGGGCATGATCGTCTTCGAGGGGATCGCCGTGGGCATCGGCGTGCTGCTGGTGGTCTCACACGCGATCGAGCGGATCCCGGAACAGCGCGGCGTGCTCCTGGGAATCGCAGCGGGCCTCGGGTTCGGGATCTCCGACGTCGCGATCAAGGCCCTGTCGGGCGACCTCGGCGGCGGGATGATCGGTCTGCTCAGCCCGTGGCTGGTGGTAGCCCTGAGCGGGGCGGTCTTCTCGTTCTTCGCGTCAGCCCGAAGCCTCCAGATCGGTGACGGGGTCGCGGTGATCGCCGTGACCTCCGTGGCGGCCAACCTGTCCGCGATCCTGGCCGGCCTCGCGGTTTTCGGCGATCCGATTGGCAGCAGCGCGTTCGAGATCGGCGTGCGGGTGGCCGCGTTCGCGCTCATCCTGGTCGGTGCGGCGCTTATCCCTGCGCCCGTGCGCGTCGGGGAAGCGCTCAAGGAATCGGCCGTGCAGTCCGACGGCGCCACTGCGAACGCCGCCTGACGGACGCCTACGGTTCCGAGGTGTCTCTGACCCACTGGCTCCTGTTGGGCTTGCTAGGCGGTCTCGCGCTCTACGCGCTCGCCGTCCTCGTGCTGATCGCGCTCGGGCGCCGTGGCGACGCGCGGGCCCTCGCAGGCTTCATTCCCGACTGCCTCGTGCTGGTCAGACGCCTGCTCGCCGATCCACGTGTACCCCGGCGCCGCAAGGCCCTGCTGTGGCTCCTCGTGGGCTACCTGGCGCTGCCATTTGACCTGATCCCTGACTTCATTCCCGTAGCCGGCCAAGTCGACGACGCGATCGCCGTGGCTCTGGTTCTCCGCGCCGTCCTGCGGTCAGGCGGCCCAGCGCTGCTCCGCGAGCACTGGGGCGGTCCCGCTGCCTCCTTTGAAGTTATACGGCGGCTGGCGTTCGGGAGAGAGCGGTAATCGCGAGACCCGGCATCAATCACCGGGCCAACATCCGGCCCGCATCAAAAGAATCGGTTTGGCCGGCAGCGAGGCCGCGGCGCGCTAGCCAACAATCGGTAACTCGCGAACCTTCCCGTGTGGCTCGGTGTTACCAAGGGTGTGCGAGCGGCCACCCTTACCTCAACGTGGCTACGCCGGGAGTGTGCCGAGTGCAGCACCCATACCTTCGACATCGAATGCGCCAACTGCGGATCGCAGAGGCTGCGTCTCGTCGCTGAGACGACGGGCGACATCCGTCGGACAGACCGGGTGACGGGTCCGTCCAGCCCCAGTGCCCTGCCCGACTCAACTGCCGTTCAGCTACCCCCGCGCGCGCCGTAGGCCCCTGCCGCCGCGGAAGTAGGCCTCGGCCGGCAGGTCGAGCCGTTCCTACGCTCCCAGCTCGCTTGCTGGCGCAGCTCGGCGCCGGCAGGTCAGTCGCCGGTCAGGGAGGGCGCGGGCTGAACCAAGCCCAGCTGGCTGAGAATCGTGGCGGCGTCGAAATAGACCCGCTCGCAGACGAGGCTGTCGCCGTCGAACAGGAAGAAGGCCACCGTTCGGCAGGTGAACTCCTTGCCCGTGGCGGGGATACCGCGGAGCGGCCCCCGGTGGGTCCCCTTCAGATCGAACTCCACGATCACCCCGGCGTCAGTGTGATGAAGCGCGACCAGGTGGTTGCGCTGGTCGGGAAAGGCGGCCCGTGAATCCTCGAAGTACCGGCGAACCGCTTCCTCGCCGTCGAAGACGTCACCGGTCGGCACGATTTCGTAGCGGGGGTGCCCGAAGGTGCCGAGGGTCGCCTCGAAATCGTGGTGGTTCTCCGATTCCATGTGCCCGACGACGAGCGCCTCGCGGCGGTCGCGCAAGTCTTGGTCAATTGTCATGGCGAACCACCCGAGCTAGGGGCGCGGTAGCGGATCGACCATCCCCCACCCGACGGCCCCGAGGACCGCACCTGCGCCCAGGGCCCGTGCCGGGCCCGCGACGCGCGCCGGGAGAACCAGCGAGGCCACGATGGCGATCGTCCCGCCCACGGGCAGATTGGCGTAGCGCAGGCGCGTCGAGCCGAGCCGGTCGCCCCACTTGCCGGCGTCGGGGCTCGAGTGGAGGTCGCTGGTGACCTTGATGCCGGCGCCGAGGCCGGCGGCCAACGCGGCAAGCCGCGCCATCAACGTGCTCCCCTCCTCATGTCGCGACCACGGTGACCTCGCCTGCCATCGATGCAGCGTAGGTCATGGGGACGAGGCTGGGGCGATACTGGAGATATGGACCATTGGGGCGTCGGCTGCTACGAGGACACGGCGTCGGAGCCTCGCGCGTGTCCGAGGTCGCGGTCGCGGCGCTTGGCCTCTTCGGCGATGGGCAGTTCGACGCGGCGGTGTCCGTCTTCGGCGTGATCTTCGCCCGTCCCGCCGAGACAGCGGCGACGGAGATTGCCCGCGTCGTGCGGCCCGGAGGCCCGGGTGGCGATCACCACCTGGCCCCCGCGCGGGCCGGTGTTCACCGCGGTGTCGCTGGTGCGCGAGGCGATCGCACGGTTGCACCCACCCGACGGCCCCCGCCCGTGAACTGAGGTGATCCGACCGTGCTCGAAAGGCTGCTCGGGCCCTACGGCGACCTCGAGATCACCGAGCAGCACCTCGCCCACGAGAACACGGCTCCCGAGCAGGTCTGGGATCGCTGGGAGCGCCTGCACCCGATGTGGCTCAGCGCACGCGAGCAACTCGAGGGCGCCGGGGTCACGAGCCCATACCTGCTCGCAACGCTCGAGCGGCGTTGACGCGACTCGTCGGCGAGGTCCGGGTAAGTCGAGTGACAGGACTTGAACCAGCGACCGCTTGGCCCCGCCCCGACGCCGCCTGCGCTAGGGTCGCGGCAAGAGCGGGCGGCCTTAGGCGAGGGCACGACGTAGATCGAGGCGGGACATGGCAAGCAGGTGTTTGGCTGCACTGGCGGGAGTTCTGGTGGCGGGGCTCGCCGGCCCCGCTGCTGCGAGCGCCCAGCAGGCGGCGCCCACCTACCGCGCAGGCGACTACGCGGACGGCCAAGCGAGGTCGATCCTCCCGCCGGGCGAGAACGGGTTGGTGAACGCCCCGCAGGCGCTGCAGTTCAACGCCACCGGCGCTCGGCCGGCCAACAGCCAGGACCAGCGCGCGCCCTACGCCGACCTGCTCTACGGCGCCCCCGGCCTGACCGACTCGGCACTGCCCAACTACTACGCCGACGAGTCGTTCGGCGTGCGGCCGGGCGACGTGACCCGCACCGAGCACCCATCCCCCGACGTCACCATCTACCGCGACGGCCACGACGTAGCGCACATCTACGGCAAGACCGTGGAGGCCATGTCGTTCGGCGCCGGATACGCCGCCGCGGAGGACAGGCTGTTCCTGATCGACGTGCTGCGCCACTTCGGCTCGGGCACGCTGTCGGAGTTCCTCGGCCCCTCCTGCGCCGACGAGACGATGGACCACGACCAGCTGCTGCTGGCTCCCTACTCCCCGGCCGACCGCCAGTCCCAGCTCGACGCCCTGCCCGCCCAGTACGGCGCAGGCGGCGCCCAGGTCAAGTCGATGGGCGGCGACTTCGTCGACGGCATCAACGCCTACATCACCAAGAGCCGCACCGACCCTTCGCTGGTGCCGGCCGAGTACGCCGCGGCGGGCGGGCCACCGCAGCCGTGGACCGAGGGCGACATCATCTCCATCGCCTCGCTCGTGGGCGGCATTTTCGGCAAGGGCGGCGGTGGCGAGGTGCGCAACGCCGCGCTGGTCCAGTACCTCGAGGGCCAGCTCGGGCGCGCCGGTGCGACCGACGCGTTCGCCACGTTCAAGCAACAGAACGATCCCGCAGCGCCCACCACCATCGTCGACCGCAGCTTTCCGTACGAGATCCCGTCCAAGATCGATCCCGCGCTCACGGCGCTGCCCGACGACGCCGCGGCGCCACTGACCGGCGGCCCGACCAACACCACCCCTGGCTGCGACCTCACCAAGCCAGACGCCACCGCCCTGGACGTGGTCACCGCGCTGCTGAAGCTGCCCAAGGCGATGAGCAATGCGCTGGTGGTAGACGCAAAGCACTCAGCGTCCGGACACCCGACCGCGGTGTTCGGCCCGCAGGTGGGCTACTTCGCACCGCAGATCCTGATGCAGGTGGACCTGCACGCGCCGGACTTCGCGGCCGAGGGCGCCTCGTTCCCAGGCACGAACTTCCTCGTCGAGCTGGGTCGCGGCGCCGACTACGCATGGTCGGCCACCTCGGCCGGCACCGACATCGTGGACCAGCGACTCGAGCGGGTCTGCAACCCCAGTGGCGGCCCGCCCGACCCGGAGGGCAAGTTCTACGAGTTCAAGGGCCAATGCCTGGCGATGGTCCACCAGACATTCACCGAGACCGCAGTGACCAAGCCCGCCGGCACCGGCGCGCCGGTAGTGATCAAGCACGAGATCTACAAGACACGCCACGGCGTGGTGCAGGGATGGACGAAGTCCGGCGGCCGCCCGGTGGCCGTAGTGAACCAGCGCAGCACCTTCGACCACGAGCTCGACTCGGCGGTCGGCTTCCTGCGCTGGAACCAACCCTCCCAGACCCACGACGCGGAGTCGTGGTTCAAGGGCGCCGAGGGCATCGGGTACACGTTCAACTGGTTCTACGCCGACGACCGCGACATCGCCTACTACCTGAGCGGCAAGGATCCGATCCGCCCATCGAACGTCGACCCCAACCTGCCCACCTCCGGTACGGGGAACGCGGAGTGGCAGGGCTTCCTCGGGCCCGGCGAGCACCCGCACGAGATCAACCCCGAGCAGGGCTACTTCACGAGCTGGAACAACAAGCCAGCGCCGGGGCTCTCGGCGGCCGACAACACCTTCAGCTACGGGCCGGTGTACCGGTCGCAGTCGCTCGACCAGGCCATCGGCGAGCAGCTCGCGGCGCATAAGGGCAAGATCACCCGCGCGAACCTCGTGACCGCGATGGAGTCTGCGGCAACCGTCGACCTCGACGGGCGCCGCGTGCTGCCGGCGCTGCTTCGCTACGTCGACGCCGCGTCACAGCCGGCGGGGGTGCGGGCGATGCTGGCGCGGCTCGATGGCTGGCTGGCCACGGGCGCGCACCGCAAGAAGGCGGCGGCCGGCGACAGCCAGTACGCCGACGCGGCCGGCGTGGCGATCATGGACGAGCTGTACCCGCGGCTGATCCGGTCGCTCTTCGATCCGATCTTCGCCGCGGGCGGCGTGTACGACTCCGACGGGCTCCCGTATGGATACGAAAAGCTGCCGATCGACTTCTCGAACACCCCGAACAGCCGGGGTCAGAACCTCGGCAGCGCCTACGACGACCCGGCTTGGGAGGGATACCTCGTGAAGCTGCTCGCCCAGCTGCGCGGCCAGCACCCGGACCAGCCGTTCCCGTCCGCCGTGCTCGCCCACATCTGCGGTGCCGGCGGCCAGGCCGACTGCCATGCGGCGGTGAACCGGGCGCTGCGCGCGACCTACGACGGGCTGGTGGCGGCAAACGGTGGCAACACCTCTGTCGCCGGCTGGACGCAGAGCACCGCCACCAAGACGGCCGGTGTGACGATGCCCGTGTACGACGCCATTCACTTCTCCACCATCGGGCTGGTGGACACGCCAGCGATCGACTGGCAGAACCGGCCCACCTTCCAGCAGGTGATCACCTTCCCGCGACATCGGGCGCGGCAGGCCGCCACGCCTCGGCGCCACCGGCCACGCGCGCGCCCGCAGCGCCACCGGCCACGCGCGCGCCCGCAGCGCCACCGGCCACGCGCGCGCCCTCGGCGCCACCTCGCCGTCTCACACGTAGAGCACGTGCAGACGCACGCCGCCCCGGCAAGCAAGTCGGGCGGGGGCCCTCTGCCCTTCACCGGCCTTGAGGTGATCGGCGTGCTGTTGGCCGGCCTCGCGCTGGCGGGCTCGGGCATCATGCTGCACAGGCGCCACGCGTAGGCCGCGGAAGCGGAGTGCCCGGCCGCGCTATCGAGCTCGCTGTGCGACCAATAGGCGAGATCGGTACGCGCCATGGGTCGCTAGCCGTACGGGTGAGGGCGCACCCCGGACCGGCGGTCAATCGGGACGGCGACTCGCGGCGAGGTTGACAGCCGCCCCGGCGCTAACCGGACCATTACCTCCGGCAGCCAGGCTGATGGCATGCGGGTACTGATTGTCGAGGACGAGGTCAAGATGGCGGGTTTGATCCGTCGCGGACTGCGTGAGGAGGGGCTGCAGGCCGACGTGGCGATCAAGGGCGAGGACGCCCTGTGGATGGCCGCAGCTACCGACTACGACGCGATCATCCTCGATGTGATGCTGCCTGGCCTCGATGGTTTCCGGACATGCAACCGGTTGAGAGAGGAGGGCATCTGGGCGCCTGTCCTGATGCTCACGGCGCGCGACAGCGTGGAGGATCGTGTAGCCGGGCTCGACGGAGGGGCTGATGACTACCTCACCAAGCCGTTCTCGTTCACCGAGCTGCTGGCTCGGATGCGCGCGCTGGTGCGGCGCGGATCGGTGGGGCGCCCTACCATCCTCGAGGCCGTTGACGGCCTTCGTCTAGAGCCCGCTACCCACCGGGTATGGCGAGAGGACACGGAGATCGCGTTGTCCCAGAAGGAGTTCGCCCTGCTCGAGACCTTCATGCGCAGCCCGGGCGAGGTGCTCTCCCGCTACCAGCTGCTCGAGCAAGCATGGGACTACGAGGACGAGATCCGCTCCAACGTGATCGATGTCTACGTCGGCTACCTGCGTGAGAAGGTCGATCGCCCGTTCGGCTTGGAGTCGATCGAGACCGTCCGTGGAGTCGGCTACCGGCTGCGTGCAGGGAGTGGGTAGATCGAACCCCTTGGCTGGCCTGCTGAGTCGTCTACCGATACGACTCAAGCTGACGCTCGCCTTTGCCGGCGTGATGGCGGTGGTGCTGATGGCCGTGGGGGCCGCTCTATACCTGCGCTTCGAACGCGGGCTGGACACCTCCATCGATCAGGGTCTGCGGTCACGGGCAGGCGACGTGACCGCGCTGGTCCGCCAGGCCGATTCCGGGCTGGCGGAGTCGGGCCGCAGTCCGTTGACCGAACGTGGTGAGGGCTTTGCCCAGATCGTCGATGCGCGGGGATCAGTCCTGGACGGCACCCCGCAGCTCCGCATGCGGCCAGTCCTGACCGCACCCGAGCTGAATACGGCCCGGGGCGGGACGGTCACCATCGATCGCAGCGCACTGTTCGGGGACAGCGGGCCGGTCCGCCTCCTGGCCACACCGGTCAACGCCCAGGGGAAGCGATTGGTCGTGGTCGTGGGGGCCTCCACGGCGGAGCGAAGCGATGCGCTGCGCACCTTGCTGGTGCTGCTGGTGATCGGAGGCCCCGTTGCGCTTGCCCTGGCCTCGTTCGCCGGGTATGGCGTAGCGGCCGCCGCGCTGCGTCCGGTCGAGGCGATGCGCCGCCGGGCCGCTGAGATCGAGGACACCGAGCCCGCCCAGCGCCTGCCGGTGATGCCGGCCGACGACGAGATCGCGCGCCTGGGAACAACGCTGAACGAGATGCTCGGTCGCCTCGAGGCGGCCTTCGATCGCGAGCGGACCTTCGTCTCGGACGCAAGTCACGAGTTGCGAACCCCACTCGCGATCCTCAAGACCGAGATCGAGCTCGCGCTGCGGGCGGGCCGCAGCAGAGCCGAGCTCTACGACGCCCTGCGCTCTGCCGCCACCGAGACCGATCGCCTGACCCAGCTCGCTGAGGATCTGCTGGTCATGGCCCGCTCCGACCACGGCCGACTGCCGGTGCAGCTGGTCACCGTAGACGCAGCCGAGCTGCTGGAGAGGGTCCGGGCCCGGTACGCCCGGCGGGCGGTCGACCTCGGACGCGATCTCGCCGTGGTCGTCCACCCGGAACTCGTGCTGGCGGCCGACGCGACGCGCCTAGAGCAGGCACTCGGAAACATGGTCGACAACTCGCTGCGTTACGGAGACGGCGCCGTGTCCCTGAAGGCCTTCCGGCGCGGGGAGTGCGTGGAGCTTCGTGTCTGTGACCACGGCCCCGGCTTTCCCGGCAACTTCGTCGAGCAGGCCTTCGAGCGCTTCACGCGGGCCGACGATTCCCGCGGACGCGGAGGAAGCGGACTGGGACTGGCCATCGTTGACGCCATCGCCCGGGCCCACGGCGGCCGAGCGCTCGCCGCGAACCGCGACGGTGGTGCGGTGGTGTGGATCGAACTGCCCGCGGCCGGCTAAACGCGCTTGCGATCTTGGGCTCTCACCTACGGCCGGCTTCATTTCGGGCTCACCGTCTCACCTTCGCCTAATCGGCCGTTCCTACGGTCGGGAGCGTTGCAGTCCAACGAAGAAAGAGGCTCAAGATGTTCGAGTTCACCAAGATCAAGAGGTACGGAATCGCCCTCGGTGCCGCAGCGATCACAGCGCTCGGCGTGGGTGGCATAGCGGTCGCCCAGAACGGCGCTCAGACCCAGAAGCCGGCGCAGACCAAGGCCGCCGAGCCCAAGGGCCCTGACCGTGACAACGTCCGAAGCGGCGACCAGACCACGCCCGACAAGGCGTCCGCGAAGTCGTCGTCCACGGAGGCCCCGGGCACCGAGACCAAGGACGGACCCGGCAGCGACGCCAACGAGGCGCCGGGCGCCGAGACCAAGGCCGACAGCGACGGACCCGGAGGCCACGCAGACGAGGGCAACCCCAACGCCGACCACCAATTCCAGGGAAAGGAGTAGCGACTGGGCCAGCTCTTCTCACGACATAGAAACGGCCGCGAGAGCGGTAGACGCGCACAGGTGGCCCCGCTTCGGCGGGGCCACCTCTTTTCTGTCGACAGGCCGGAGATAGATCGCCTGTTCAGGACCTCCGCCAGCCCTGCGAGGGCAGCGATTTCAGTCAGCCTGTGCGACAGGGAGGAATTTCACGACGTCCGATCGATTCCGTTGCTTGTCGCCTTAGATCGTGTAGGACCTTCCTCCAAACAGAGAGGAGCTACGGTCATCTTGTGCGGGTAACTCATGTTCTCTTTCCATACCACGCGTCCCGCAGGGGCGATCGGGCGCTGCGGGCGGCCGCCGACCTCGCGGATCGGAGCGGTGCCAAGTTGACGGTGCTGGTCCCCGTCATCGA
>JBBRYL010000057.1:0-20385 GCA_038237685.1 Solirubrobacterales bacterium
CCGAGCAGGCCGAGCACGAAGAGCACGCCGGCCGCACCGCGGTTGGCGGTGATGCTCTCGATCGGGCCGGCGAAGGTATCGGCGGCCGTATTGGGACCGAGGTCGCGCACGACGCTTGTGAGCGAGTCGGTCACGGCCTTGGGGTCGCCGAAGAGGCCGACGATCGACACGAGTGCGATCAGCGCGGGAAACAGCGCGAGCACGGCGTAGTAGGTCAGCGCCGCCGCCCAGTCGGTCAAGTGGTCGTCCTGGAACTCGTGGAACGTCCGTTTGGCGGTGTCCCTTAGGCCCCCTACGTCCTCGTGGTCAAATTTTGTGGACATTCGCGAAGAGATCTTGCCTGGAGTACCTGGTTCGGTGCCCGCCACACCCGATCACGGTTTGACCGTGGCCCGGCTGGGAACCATCTGGGGGAGTGGAAGAGCCGGCAGAAACGGGAGAGGCGCTCGACGTCTTCATGCGCGACATCCGTCGCTACCCCCTCCTGACCAAGGTGGAGGAGGGCATCCTCGCCCGCCGCGTGGAACAGGGAGATCTTGCGGCCAAGGAGCGCATGATCAACTCGAACCTGCGTCTGGTGGTCTCGGTGGCAAAGCGCTACCAGGGCCACGAGCTGCCGCTCAGCGATTTGATCCAGGAAGGCATGCTCGGCCTGATCCGCGCCGCCGAGAAGTTCGACTACCGCAAGGGCTTCAAGTTCTCGACCTACGCGACCTTCTGGATCCGCCAGGCGATCCAACGCGGCCTGGCCAACAAGGCCCGCACCATCAGAGTGCCCGTGCATATCGGCCAGCACGAACGGCGGATCGCCAGGGTCGAGGGCACACTGGCCACCCGGCTGGGCCGTGAGCCGACCTGTGAGGAGCTGGCCGCGGCGGCCGAGCTCGAGCCCCAGCAGGTACGCGAGGTCCAGCAGGCTCCACGTGCCTCGGCCAGCCTCGAGCGCCCCGTCGGCGACGACGGCTCGAGCAGCCTCGGCGACCTTCTGCCCAGCGATACCGCGGGCCCCGACGAGCAGGTCGGCGATGCGATGGAGTTCGATGCCGTGCGCGGCGCGGTGCTCGACCTGCCCGAACGCGAGCGCGCGGTGATCGGCATGCGCTTCGGGCTCGACGACGGCGAGCCCAAGCCGCTGCGCGAGGCCGGCCGCCGGCTCGGTCTCTCCTCCGAGGGCGTTCGCAAGATCGAGGCCCAAGCGCTGCGTCGCCTCGCTGAGTGCGGTGCGCTCGGCGCTGCTCCGGGTACCGCCTAGGCTTCAGAGACCGACCCTCCCGAAAGGAATTGGACATGGCTACGACAGCCGGCACCGGCATCCTCAGCGACGACTCAGCGGGCGACCGCGAGCAGCTCGTCGAGATGCTGAAGAAGGCGTACTTCATGGAGCTCGAGACGGTCATGAGCTACATCGCCAACTCGGTCAACCCCGACGGCCTCCTGGCCCGCGAGATCGCCGAGAGCCTGGATGCCGACATCCAGGAGGAGCTGGGTCACGCCCAGCAGTTCGCGGTGCGCATCAAGGAGCTCTACGGCACGGTGCCCGGCTCGCTGGAGTTCACCGCCGAGCAGTCGTTCCTCCAGCCCCCTGACGACAACCTCGACATCACCCACGTGGTCGATGGCGTCATCGCGGCCGAGAGCGGTGCGATCGAGCATTACAACGCCGTGATCGAGTTCTGCGCCGACCGGGATCCCGTGACCGAGGACATGGTCATCGCCATTCTTCGCGACGAGGAAGGTCACCGGCGTCTGTTCGAGGGGTTCAAGCGCGAGCTCCAGCACACCGCCGCGGGCAAGGGCTAGTGCCACGGTGACCGAGCGCAGCGAAGAAGACGTCCGGGCCCAAGAGGAGGCCGAGGCAGCGGCGAAGGAAGCCGGCTCCATCGGGGGTTCTCAGCCTGACTACGAGACCGACGACGCCCACCGTGCCGTGGCCGAGGGCGGCGGGGGCGAGTCCGAGGGCTTCGAGCAGTCCGAGGAGGCGTTGGAGCGCAACGCCTCCCACGAGGACCGCGGCGGCAATCCGGCCCAAGACGCGTTCACGGTGGAAGCGGATCGATCCGGCGCGGAGTACGGCGAGGCCGACGAGACAGAGAACGAGGACGAATAGGAACAGCTGGACAGGACACCGCCTGATCCGGCAGGACGCCGGATCAGGCGTTGTTCTATTCCTGGCCGGCGTTCTTGCGGTTGCCGGTGGCCTGGTTCTGGTTATCTCCCTCGTCCGCGGCTCCGGGGTTCTCGGTGGCCTGCTTGCGGGAGGCTCCTCCGGCGTCGTCTGGCACCTGGTCGGAGGGAGCGTCCTCGGGCAGCTGATCTGACTCTTCTGAATGGCCGTCTGTCATGCCGCGTTGGCTACCCCGGGTGGTTGGGCGCAAACCGCGCCAGGGCGTTTTCGCGACTTCGATACGGGTACACCATCCAATATGTCTAAATCGACTTTGGAAGTGCCCGACATCCAGCCACCGGTGGGTCCAGAGCCCAGCCAGCCGCCCGTGATCCCGGACACGCCGATCGACCCGCCAGGGCCGGATCCCGATGGCCCCGGCGTACCAGATCCGAGCCCCCCGGTCGAGCCAGAGGTGAATCCCCCCGTCGTCGTGCCGGAGACCGACCCCGGTGTTGCGCGAGAACGCCCGTAACGTCGGTCGGGTGAGGGGGGATCCAGCAGGGGGCGAGGCTCGTGCGACCAGGTGATGTCGCCCGAACTGCCGCCGTCGATCTCTGAGGGGGAGCTCCTGCGCCGGTACGCCGACGGCGACGTGGCGGCGCGCGAGGAGATGGCGCGTCGGTTCATGCCGCTGGCACGGCGGCTGGCCGGGCGCTACCGAAACACCGGCGAGTCGCTGGACGACCTGGAGCAGGTGGCCTATATGGGCTTGCTCAAGGCGATCGACCGCTACGACCCCGGACGCGGTCCCTTCGTTCGCTATGCCGTTCCCAACGTGATGGGCGAGCTCAAGCGCCACTTCCGCGACAAGGGGTGGGGCCTGCACGTGCCCCGCTCGGTGCAGGAGCGGGTGCTGGTGGTGAACAAGGCGAGTGAGACGCTGTCGGCACGCCTCGGTCACTCGCCGAGTCCGCGCGATCTCGTCGCCCACACGGGCATTGCGCTCGAAGACGTGCTCGAGGCGCTCGATGCCGCCAGCGCGTACGCGCCTGCCGCGCTAGACGCCCCCCAAGGCAGCGTCGAGGGCGAGGGCGAGCGGACGCTTGCCGACACGCTCGGGGCAGAGGATGCCCACTACGAGCTGGTCGAAATCGGCCAGGCGATCGCGCCGGCGTTCAAGGCGCTGTCCAAGCGTGAGCAGACGATCCTGCGGATGCGCTTCATCGAAGACCTGACCCAGTCGGAGATCGCCACGAAGATCGGGGTGTCCCAGATGCACGTATCGCGCCTGCTGCGGCGTTCCCTCAACGAGCTGGGTGCCGCCAGCGGCGATTCCTAGGCCACGCGCTCCACGGCCGGGGAGGACTCGTCGGCGGCCAGGAGGTCGAGCACGCCTGCGTCGAGTGTGGGCTGGATGACCGGCCAGCCACCGGCTTCGTCCACCAAGTCGGGAAGCACGCCTCCAACTGTCAGGCCGCCGTCGAAGCGGTCGAACACGCGCGGGTCGATGTAGGAGGCCTTGCAAACGGCGGGCGTGTTGCCCAGATAGCGGGCCACCTCGTCGACGGCGCGCTTGGCAGCCCGCTTCCGGGCCGTCTTTGGCTTGCCCGCGGCCTCGCCGGACACGGCGAGCGCGATCGCGGCGAGCACGGTGGCATTCCAGGTGCGGAAGTCCTTCGCCGAGAAGTCCCCGCCCGCGGCGTCCTTGACGTAGGCGTTGATGTCGGCGGACTTGACGTCGACCCAGCTGCGGCCGCGCTTGAACGCCAGCAGCTCATCCCCGCCGCCGCGGCGGCGCTTGAGCTTGTCGACGATGTCGATGATGTCGCCGTCGTCGACCCGCTGGATTCGCCGCTTGCTGCCCTTGGCGTTGTAGTCGAACACCAATATCCCGTCGTCCACGGTCACATGGTCCTTGCGGATGGTGGCCAGCCCGTAGGTGTCGTTCTCCTCGGCGTAGCCCTCCGAGCCCACGCGGAAGAAGCCACGGTCGAGCAGACGGGTCGCACAGGCCATGATCTGAGATTCGCCGAGCTCGGGTCCGTCCAGGTCCGCGGCCACCCGCGCGCGCAGCGCGGGAAGGCTGCGCGCGAACTCGATCATCGAGTCGAACTTCTCGGAATCGCGGCGGGTCCGCCAGTCGTCGTGGTAGCGGTACTGCTTGCGCCCGGCGGCGTCGATGCCCGTGGCCTGGATGTGGCCCATGGGATGGTCAGAGATCCACACGTCGCGCCATGCGGGCGGGATCACCAGCGACCGCACCCGCTCGAGCGTCTCCTCCTCGGAGACCGGCTTTCCGTCGGCGCCGAGGTACTGGAAGCCGCGACCGCGGCCCTTCCGGCTGATGCCGGGCCCGCCGACGTCCACTCGTCTTAGCCGGGCCATCAGCGGCGCGGTACCTTGTGGACCGTGACCGCACTCGGGGAGAACGCGTCGCCGGCGCTCGACGAAGATGCGGTTCGGCTGCTGGCCGAGGAGCTGGCGGACGAGCGCAACATCCTGCGCGAGCTGCTCAAGCGGGCGCCCGCCGCCCTGATGGTCACGTGGGGGCCCGAGCTGAGGTTTCGATATGTCAACGACCGGGCCCGCGAGTTCCTGCCCGACGACCGCGAACTGGTGGGACGCACGGTCGACGAGGTCTTTCCCGAGGCCAGCGAGACGGTTGACGACATGCGCGCGGCCGTACTCGGGCGCGGCGAGACGATCGAGGTGCACGACGTGCCCATCAGCTCATCATCTCCAGACGCGTGGGAGGGAAACCGCTACTACAACTTCATCGCGGTGCCCGTCACGGGTCCCGAGGGCACCCGGCTCGGGATCCTGAATGTAGGCCACGAGACCACGGGCGAGGTCAAGGCCCGCCGCCTGCTCGAGCGTGAGCTGGCTACCGAGCACCGGATCGCCACCGAGCTGCAGACCAGCCTGAAGCCCAGCTCGCTGCCGCGGGTGCCCGGCGTGGACATCGCTTCGGGCTTTCGCCCGGCCGGGCACGGTCACGAGATCGGCGGAGACTTCTACGACGTCTTCCCGGTTAACGACACCTGTTGGATGGTCGTGATCGGTGACGTCTGCGGCAAGGGGGCCGAGGCCGCCACCGTCACCGCGCTGGCGCGCTACACGCTGCGCGCGGCCGCGATTCGCGACGGTGCCGACCCCTGCAGCCTGCTCGCGCGACTGAACGAGGCGCTGCTGCGCCAGCGTGAGGACTCGCGGTTCGTCTCGGCCGTCTGCGCGTGCATGGAGCCGCTGGAGGGCGGCGGAGCCACGCTGAGCATCTGCGTGGCAGGTCACCTGCCGCCCCTGCGGGTAGGCCCCGACGGTCTGGTCCAGCGTGTGGTGGGCGGTGGTGGCATGGTGCTCGGGATCTGGGGTCAGCCCGACCTCGAGCAGGAGCGCGTGGAGCTGGCGCCCGGAGAGCGCCTGGTGCTCTACACCGACGGGGTCCTCGACGCGGATCCGGCCCGCGAGCTCACCGAGGAGGGGTTCGCCGAAGTGCTCGGCAGAGATGCCGCGTTGGGCACCGCGGCCGACACCGTCCGAGCCGTCGAGCGCGCGGTCATCGCGGGTGGCGATGCTCCCGGCCGCGACGACATCGCGCTGCTCGTCGTCCGTCCCGAAGCTGTAACAACCCCTCGCTAGCCTCAAAGGGGAACCCAAGGAGGCCGCAATGCTCGAGTTTCTGACCCGCCACAAGACCGCGATGACCACTGCCGAAGAGGCGCTGCCCGGCCGCGATTCGGCCATCGTCTCGCCCGGCGACCACTTCGTGCTCGGCACGTCGATGGCGCCGCCGTTTCCCGAGGACTCAGAGCGCGTGATCCTCGGCATGGGCTGCTTCTGGGGAGCCGAGCGCGCCTTCTGGCAGCTGCCCGGCATGTACACCACGGCGGTCGGCTACGCGGGCGGCCACACTCCCAACCCCACCTACGAAGAGGTCTGCAGCGGCCGCACGGGCCAAAACGAGGTCGTGCTGGCGGTGTTCAGGCCCGCCGAGGTCTCGTTCGAAGACGTGATGCGCGCGTTTTGGGAGGGCCACGATCCGACCCAGGGCATGCGCCAGGGCAATGACGTCGGCACCCAGTACCGGTCATCGCTCTACACCACGACCGACGCGCAGGCCAAGGCCGCGGAGGCCTCCAAGGTCGCCTACGGCGAAGCGCTGAAGGCGGCGGGCCACGGCGGCGAGATCACGACGGAGATCGCTTCGGCCGATGCCCTTCCCTTCTACTACGCCGAGGAGTACCACCAGCAGTACCTGGCGAAGGTTCCGAACGGCTACTGCGGGATGGGCGGCACGGGCGTGAGCTGTCCCGTGGGGCTGACAGCCTCGTAGGGCCGGAGTAGCGGCTCTCAGTTGAGGGTCGGATCGGCGGGTAGTGATGCCAGCAGCGCATACTGGCCGCCCTTGCGCGTAAGCGCGGCCGACCAGAGGTCAGCCTCGCTGAAGGGGTCGTCGGGCGCCACTGGCTCAACGATCCACGCCTCCTGTTCGAGCTCCTCGTCCAGCTGGCCGGGCGCCCAGCCGGCGTAGCCCGCGAACACCTTGACCCGGCGCATGTCGGCCTCGGTGTGCTCGGGATCGAGCAGGCCGAGCGTCCCGGACACTTGCGTGCCGGCCTCGCCGGGCTCCTCGAAATCGCCCAGCACTAGCACCGAGTCCGGCTGCACGGGGCCGCCTGCGTGCACCAGCTCGTCGCCGTCCACCAGGGGTGAGAGCGATGGCACGGCCTCGGCAACCTCGGCGTCGGTAGGGCGGTTGAGCACGAGCCCCATCGCGCCGTCCTCGGAGTGTTCGACCACGAGCACGACGGTGCGGCGAAAATAGTCGCTCAGCTGCGGCGCGGCGATCAGGAGCTGTCCGCGCAGCGACTCGGCCACGGCGCTACTTGGCCTTCCACACCGGGTCGCGCCGCTCGGAGAAGGCGGTCGAGCCCTCGCGTGCGTCCTCGGAGGTCATGACCGGCCCGGCGATCTGGCCCTGGCGCTCCCACATCTCGTCCTGGCTCCAGTCGACCGAGTCGCGGATGATCCGCTTGGATGCGGTCAGCGCTAGCGGCGCGTTGATCGCGATCGCGTCGGCGAGTTCAAGCGCGGACTCGACCGTCTCGCCCGGCTCGGCCAGGCGGTTGACCACACCGACCTCCGCGCCGCGCTCGGCGGTGATCGGATCGCCAGTCAGCGCCATCTCCATCGCCAGGTGGTAGGGAATCCTGCGCGGCAGGCGCAGTAGCGCGCCGCCGGCGGCAACGAGGCCGCGCTTGACCTCGGGGATGCCGAGCTTGGCCCCCCGAGACGCCACAATCAGGTCGCAGCCCAGCGCGACCTCGAATCCACCCGCCACCGCGAAGCCCTCGATCGCGGCGATCAGCGGCTTGTCCGCCGGCTTCTCGACGATGCCGGCGAACCCGCGCTGGTCGTGCCATGCGCTCTCCCCGGCCACGAACGCCTTTAAGTCCATGCCGGCACAGAAGCCCTTCCCGGCGCCGGTGAGCACGCCAACGGCCAGGTCGGCGTTGGCGTCGAGCTCGTCCATGGCCGCGGCTACGCCCCCGGCCACCGCCGCGTTTACCGCGTTGCGTTGGTCCGGGCGGTTCAGCGTGATCAGGAGCGTGCGCCCGCGCCGCTCGGTGAGCACCGCGGCCTGCGTCATCACTTGACCGCGATCTTTGGCATCGCTTCAGAGTAGGTCAACCGCGTCAGCGGCCGGCGCAGCTCGCGCCGGCCCGACGTTGTCAAGCGGTCTCCTCCCTGGTCCTCGGTCGCCCTGCAGCCGCTCCTGGCTGCGCGGCCGGACTTTACAACCCGCGCGGGTTCCTTCCGTTGCGGTCGAGGGTGTGTCCCCAGTAGCCTCAGCCGCCGTGCGTTTGATCGTCGCCTGTTGCGAGGTTCGGTACTCCGGCCGCTTGTCGGCGCTTCTCCCCGAGGCGCTGCGGCTGATCATGATCAAGTCCGACGGCTCGGTGATGGTGCACGCCGATACGGGCGGCTTCAAGCCCCAGAACTGGATGACCCCGCCGACGGTGATCGAGGAGGAGGGCTCGCCCCCTACGCGCATCGTCGTGCGCAAGCATGCCGGCGCGACCGAGGACAAGCTCGAGATCAGCGTGGCCGAGGTCGTCTCCGACGTGACCCACGATATGGGCGAGGCGGCTGCACTCGAGAAGGAGGGCGTCGAGAAGGACCTCCAAGCGCTGCTCGCCGCCGCGCCGGAGCACTGCGGCGAGGGCTTTCGCCTGATTCGCCGCGAGTGGCCGACGGACATCGGCCCGGTCGACCTGATGTGCCGCGACGCCGACGACGGCTGGGTGGCGGTCGAGATCAAGCGCGTCGGCACCATCGACGCGGTCGAACAGCTCACCCGCTACCTGGAGCGACTGCGGACCGAGCCCGGGTTCGCTGCGTGCAAGGGAGTGCTGGCGGCGTCGCAGTTAAAGCCCCAGGCCAGGGTGCTCGCCGAGTCGCGCGGCATCGCGTGCGCAGAGGTGGATGTCGCCGTCCTCCGGGGAGAGCGCGAGCCCGACCTCACGCTCTTTGCCGTGTGAGCTCGCTCGCTAGAGCTTGATCACCGCGATCACCATGCCGGCGAGCACGAAGATCACGACGAGTGTCTGCACGGCGATCCAGAAACGGGGCACAATGCAATCATGACAATCGGAGCCTCGATCTTCCTGGCGGCCTTTGGCGCCGTCCTTCGCTACGCGGTGACCGCCAACGTGGCGGGCATCGACATTCCGACCGTCGGCACCATCCTGATGGTCGCCGGCGTGGTCGGCCTGCTGGCCAGCTTGGCCGTCGCCTTCGCGGGCGGTGGCGGGCGCGACCAGGCGCCCCGCCGTTAGGCCCGGGGCTTCAGCGCAGCGCCGCGGCAGCGTCGAGCAGGCCATAGCCGTAGCGGCGGTCTGGCCCCGGGGCTCCGATGTCGCGTGCGGTGGACTCCAGCCGGTGCTCGACTGCGGCCGGCGTCGGGTTCTCGCCGATCACCTTGCTCGCGATGATCAGGGCGGCCACGCCGCTCACGTGCGGGGCCGCCATCGAGGTGCCCTCATAGCCCTGGGGAAGCCCGAAGCTGCGCACGCTCGAGGTGAAGGTCTGCTGATAGATGAACTGGCCAGGTGCCGAGGGCCGGCAGTGAGCGACGTCGTAGGGGTCGTCTGACAGCGCCGCGTCGCGACCGCCGCCCGGCGCGGCGATGTCCACGTCGCCGCCGGTGTTGGAGTAGTCGGCCAGACAGCCGCGGATCGTGGTGGCCGACACCGCCGTGGCGTCCCGGGCCCGCGCGGGGAAGGCGACCGCCTGGCCCGCCTGGTTGCCGGCAGCCGCCACCACGAGCACGCCCTTCTGTCGTGCATAGCGCACGGCGCTGGTGATGTCGGGGATCTGGGAAGCTCGCACCGACGCGTCGAACTCCAGGCTCATGTTGATCACCCTGGCCTTGCGCCTGACCGCGTACCGGATACCGCGCGCGATCGCGTAGGTGTCGCCGGCGCCGTCGGCGTCGAGCACCCGCACGGGCATGATCGTCGACTGGTAGGCGATCCCCGCGGCCCCCATCGCGTTTCCGGTGCTCTGGCCGATGGTGCCGGCCACGTGGGTGCCGTGGCCGTTCTCGTCATTGGGGTGGCTGTCACCGTCCACGAAGTCGAATCCGCGGGTGAAGTGGGCCAGGTCGGGAGCCTTGCGGTAGCGCCCGAAGCGCTGATATGCCACTCCCGTGTCGAGCACGGCAACCAGCGCGCCCCGCCCGCCGGGGGCCTTGCGCGCCTTGGCGAGGTCCCACGCGTCGGGCATGTTGATCCCGAACTCGCCCGAGAAGTTCCACTGGAGGCGAAAGCCGGGGTCGTCGGGCATCAGCCCGCTGGCGTGGGCGACGTAGTTGGGCACGGCATAGTCGACCCGTGGGTCGCTGCGCAGCTTGTGCACCGCGCTGGCCACGCTCGCGCCGCGCTTCACCGCCAGCTTGTGTGCGCCCCCGGCCGTGGCGGCTGTCCCGCCGGTCAGGCCGGCGCCCGTGGCGCTCGCGGCGTGGGCCACGCTGACGGCGGCCTGCCTCGTGGTGCCGGCCTTGTACTTGACCAGCACCTGGCCGGGCACGTAGTCGGCCGCGAAAGCAGCCGGAGCCGCCACGCCCAGGAGGGGCAGGGCGAGCGCTGCGGCACTCACGATCGCGGCTGGAAGTGGGAGTCGTCTCATGGGTTACGGTGCGCGACGGAGTGTACGAGGGCCAGAACACCGCCAGGACGCCGAAGTTGTCCCGTCCCCTTCGGTACCTCGGAGCCTAGGCATGAGCGTCTGCGTGACGGGAGGGACGGGCTTCCTAGGTGCCCACGTGGTCCGGGAGCTGGTCGAGGCCCGCGAACAGGTGCGAGTCGTGTTCCGTGACAGCGCGAGGCTGACCCGGCTCGGTGACCTGCCCCACGATCCCGTCCAGGCCGATCTGTTCGACCGCGCCGCCATGCGGCGAGCCGTGAAGGGGTGCGACGTGCTCTTCCACGTGGCGGGCTTCGTGGGCTCTCGCCCGGCCGACACCGCCTGGCGCGTCAACGCGCTCGGGCCCCGCCGCGCGGTGGAAGCGGCCGCGGCCGAAGGCGTGCGGCGCGTCGTGGTCACCTCGAGCGTCGCCGGGCTGGGTCCCGCCGCCTCCGATGGCATCGGCACCGAGGCGGACCCATACCGTGGCGGCGGCCTCGGCCTGGTCTACATGGACTCCAAGCACGAGGGCGAGCTCGAGGCGCTCGCCGCCGGAGCTCGTCTGGGGATCGAGGTCGTGATCGTCAATCCCTCCTACGTGCTTGGGGTGCCCGTCGACAGATCCCAGCCCGGGGAGACCTCGACCCGGGTGATCGGCAACTACCTGCGCGGGCGTCTTCCCGCGGTCGTGGACGGGCGCAGCGACTACGTGGATGTCCGCGACGTCGCTCGCGGGCACCTGCGTGCTGCCGAGCGCGGCCGCGCCGGCGAGCGCTACGTGCTCGGGGGCACCGACAGCGGCTGGGTCGCGCTGATCGAGCGCGTGGCCGAGCTTTCGGGGGTCCACCACCCGGTCGCCGTGCTGCCGCCGGCGCTCGGGTCCGTCGCGCGGCACGCCGAGAGCGTGGGGCTAGGGCCCCCGATCGCTTCCGAAGCCATCGCGCTGATGAGGCTCAACTGGAGCTACTCCTCGCGCAAGGCGCGCAGCGAGCTCGGGTACCGGTCGCGCGATCTCGACGTGACCCTTCGCGACACCATCGACTGGTACGCGGAGCTGATCGACGCGGGAGCGCTGCGGGGCGGGATCACCCCGCTCTCGCTCGCCGCGCTCGGCATGCGGGTGGCGTCGGCCACGCGCGTGACCAATGTGGCCCGGACCGTCGGGCGCCGGGCCGGCTTGCGGCTGCTCGCCGGCGAATGACCCCGTTCTTCCCGCGCGACGAGTACTACATGCGCCTTGCCCTGCGTGAGGCCGAGCGGGCCGTCGAGCACAACGACGTGCCGGTCGGCTGCGTGATCGTGGGGGGCGGCGAGGTTGTCGGCGCCGCCTGCAACGAGCGCGAGCTGCGCGGCGACCCCACCGCACACGCTGAGGTGCTCGCTCTGCGCGAGGCCTCGCAGGCGACGGGATCGTGGCGTCTGGAGCACACGGTGCTCTACGTGACGCTCGAGCCGTGCGCGATGTGCGCCGGGGCCATCGTGCTCGCGCGCCTGCCGCGCGTGGTGTTCGGGGCAACCGATCCGAAGACCGGCGCGGCCGGCAGTGTGTTCGACGTGCTCGGCGAGCCCAGGCTCAACCACCGCCCCGCAGTGGCCGGGGGGCTGCTCGGCGGCGAGTGCGGCGTCCTGTTGCGTGCGTTCTTCAGCTCGCGGCGTTAGGTGGTGCGGGCGAAAGGTCGGCGGATGCCATCAGCGGATGACATAACGCCGCGCGGCGCGTACCGCCGAGGCGCCATAGCCGCCGCCGAACAGGGCGGCGTGCACCAGCAGCGGGAACAGCTGCCACAACGCCACCCGATCGGCGTGGCCGTCCGCCAGCGGCGTGACCTCCTCGTAGGCGGCCGTGAACGCAGGCCCGGGATCGCCGAACAGCGACAGCATCGCGAGGTCCATCTCGCGATGACCGCCATAGGCCGCCGGGTCGATCAGGTGGGCCGCGCCGCCGGTGGCCCACAGCACGTTGCCCGACCAGAGGTCGCCGTGCAGTCGTGCAGGGGACTCGGCCGGGCCGGCCAAGTCCCCAATCTGCTCGCACACGCGCTCGATCACGCGCATCCCGTCGGTGTCGAGCGCTCCGCGGTCGGCCGCCATCCGGGCAACGGGCATCACCCGCCCGGCGGAATAGAACGAGGGCCAGTCCGCCGCCTCGGGGTTGGCGATCTCGAGCGGTCCCAGCCGGAGCGGCGCGCGCTCGCCTCCGGGCGTGCCGGGCGGTGCAGCACCGAAGCTGGCGGCGCCCGCGGCGTGCAGGGCAGCCAGCCCCCGGCCCAGCTGTTCGGCGTCGCGACCGCCGCCACGGGCTGCCTCGATCCACTCGAGTGCGAGGAGGCGTGGCCCCTCGTCGTCCGCGCCGTCGGGATCGTGCACGCCGAGCACCTGCGCCACCGGGATCGCGTCGGGCTCGGCCAGCCAGCGCAGCCCGGCTGCCTCGGCCGTGAAGCCCCCGGGCAGGGCCTCGGGCGAAGTCTTGACGAACGCAACCAGGCCGTGGTCAAGCTCCAGGCGCCAGGCCTCGTTCAGATCGCCACCGGAGACCGGCGTGCCACCGACCACCTCCTGGCCGAGCACACTGGCGACCGCCCGGGCCAGGGTGGGGGGCACCGTCACCGGTGGCCGCTCACCTCGGCGAGCAGACCGCGGGCGCCGCGGTCGATCATGTCCAGCACGTCCTCGAAGCCACCGGGGCCGCCGTAGTAGGGGTCGGGCACGTCGGTGTCACCAGCCTCGACCGCCTCGTCGTCATAGTCGCGCAGCAGGCGGATCTTCTCTGTGGCCGCGGAGTCGGGCGCCAAGGCCTCAAGGTCGCGCACGTGGCCGGAGTCCATGGCCACCAGCAGGTCGAACTCCTCGAAGTCGGAGAGCGTGACCTTGCGCGCGCGGCCACCCAGCTCGATGCCGCGGGCTGCCGCGGCCCGTGTGGACCGCTCGTCGGGCGGCGAGCCCACATGCCAAGCCCCGATGCCGGCGCTGTCGACCTCGAGCCCTGCGCCCCGTTCCTCGTCCTCCGCCAGCGCACGCAACACCGCCTCGGCCGTCGGCGAGCGGCAGATGTTGCCCGAGCAGACGAACAGCACGCGCACGCGCGCTACCCCTCAGGGAAGCCGTCGACGAACAGGTCGAGCGCCAAGTCGCCGCCAGGCACCGCGGTGTAGCGGTCAAGGTCGGTGATGCCCGCCTCGGCGAGCACCTCGTCGTCGATGAAGGAGTTGCCGGTGCACCCACGCGGGTCACGCTTGAGTACCTCGAGCGCCGAGTCCGCGTAGATCTCGGGTGTGCGTGCGCGGCTCATGGCCTCGTCGCCGCCGAGCAAGTTCTGCACCGCAGCGGTGGCAATCAGCGTGCGCGGCCACAGCGTGTTGGCCGCTATCGGGGCCTCGGCCTCATCGGCGGCCACGCCCAGCGTGATCATCGTCATCCCGTATTTGGACACCGTGTAGGCCGAGTGCCCGCGCAGCCACTTCGGGTCGGCCGAGATCGGTGGTGAGAGGCTCAGCACGTGCGCGTGGTCGGACTCACGCAGGTAAGGCAGCGCCGCGCGCGTCAGGGCGAAGGTGCCGCGCACGTTGATGTCGAGCATCAGGTCGAGCCGATTGAGCTCGAGGTCACGCATCGGAGCGAGGTTGATCGCGCTCGCGTTGTTGACCACGATGTCGATGCCCCCGAACCGCTCGGCCGTCTGTGCCACCGCGGCCTCGACAGATTCGCCGTCGCGCACGTCGCCGACGATGGCCAGCGCCTCGCGGCCGCCGGCTTCCTCAATCTCGGCGGCTGCGGTGTGCACCGTGCCTTCGAGCTTGGGATGGGGCTTGTCCGTCTTGGCGATGATGGCCACGTTGGCGCCCTCGGAGGCCGCCTTCTTAGCGATGGCCAGGCCGATCCCGCGGCTGCCGCCGGACATGATCACGGTGCGGTTCTCGAGTGCGCTCATGGCCGCCACCCTATGCCAGAAAGCCGCGCCTCTCCGCGCGGCTTGCGCCGCCGCCGCTCCAGTACCCTCTTCGGTCCCGCGCTCGCACGCGCCTTACTCGGAGGGGTGCCGGAGTGGTTGAACGGGGCGGTCTCGAAAACCGTTGTGCGGTTATGCCGTACCGAGGGTTCGAATCCCTCCCCCTCCGCTCGATCGTGAGAAGTGCCTGCATGTGGCCACATCGGCTCGGTGGGGTTCTCGGCTGATACTTCGCGGGTCACGGCGGGTCAGGGCGGGTGTGGGCGAATGTGGCTGGTGCGGGGGTTCTTGCCGATCGCAAACCGATCGCACGGCGCGGACCACGCAATGGATTTCGTGAGCAGCTCGCTACCCCACATCAGCGCCCCAGCGAGCGCTAGTCCCCGCAACGACCGGGACGGGCTTCGTCGGTGCGCTCGTCAATCGATACTGGATCCTCTTCCTCCCCGCCGGTTGGCGCGGCCATCCTGGCCCTTGGTCCGAACGCTGATCCAACGAGAGAGGACCAGCAGCACAACTTGCGGTGGGGGACCACCCACGCGCGCTTGGACCCAGGAACGTCAGGGGTCGCCTCGCATGATGTACGGATCTCGCGCTCAGGTGCGCAACGTCTCCCGGGGGCGTGCCGGGGTGCCCCACCAGGCCCTAGGCTGCGCGAGTGGTCCGCCTCTACTCGGCGACGCTGGTGCTCAGCGCGGCACTGGTGTTCCTGGTCCAGCCCATGCTCGCCAAGTTCGTGCTGCCGCTGTACGGCAGCACGCCGGCGGTCTGGAACACGGCGCTGGTCTTCTTCCAGACCGCGCTGCTGGCGGCGTACGTGTACGCGCACGTGAGCACGACCCGCCTGGGGGTGCGCCGCCAGGCCGTGCTGCATCTGGGACTCGTGGCGGTCGGCGCGCTTGTGCTGCCCATCGCCGTGCCCGTCGGCTTCCGGCCGCCCACGTCGGGAGACCCGGCGCTCTCGCTGCTGGGCCTGCTGGCGGTGACCGTGGGATTGCCGTTCTTCGTCGTCTCGTCTACGGCTCCGCTGCTGCAGCGCTGGCTGGCCTCGACCGACCACCCGGCGGCGCCCGATCCCTACTTCTTGTACCGGGCCAGCAACGTGGGCAGCGTGATCGGGCTGCTGGGCTATCCGCTGGCCACGGAGCCGTCGCTGAGCCTGGCCTCCCAGGGACGGGGGTGGTCCATCGGCTACGGGCTGCTGGGCGTGCTGGTGGTGGCCTGCTCGGTGGCGCTCTGGCGGGCGCGGGCGGCGGTCGAGGCGGGGGATGGCGCGGTTGCCGACGTGGCGATCACCACGCGCAGGCGGCTGCGCTGGCTGGGTCTCGCCTTCGTGCCCTCCAGCCTGATGCTGGGACTGACCACGTTCCTCACCACGGACCTGGCCCCGATCCCGCTGCTGTGGGCTCTTCCCCTGTCGCTCTATCTGGTCTCGTTCGTGGCCGCCTTCTCTCCCACCGCGCGTGGCGAGCGCGCGCGCCGGGCGATGGTGTTCGCCCTCCCCGGGGTCGCGATCCTGCTCCTGATCCTCCTGCTGGTGGACGCTCGCCAGCCGCTGTGGTTGGTCATGCCGATCCACCTGGCGGGGTTTTTCGTGTTCGCGATGGTCTGTCACGGGGAGCTGGCTCGCGACCGCCCGCCCGCCCGGTCGCTCACCGGCTTCTACGTGATTGTGTCGCTGGGCGGTGCGCTTGGCGGGGCCTTCACCGCGATCCTCGCCCCGTTGGTGTTCGATTCGCCCGCGGAGTACCCCCTCGCGATCGTGCTGGCGTGCCTGTGCCTTCCAGCCAAGGCGCCGCGGGTGCCGCCCAGCCGCTACGTGCGGTGGCTGGACGTGGGGCTGCCGCTGGCCGTGGGAGCGCTGGTGGCGGGCGCGTTGGGCCTGGTGGGCCTGGCGGCCGGCGACGTCGGGGGGGCGGGGGAGAGCTTCGCCTACGGTCTGGGGGCGGGGATCGCGCTGAACTTCGTGCGCCGCCCGCTGCGTTTCGGGCTCGCCGTGGGGGCGATAGCGCTCGCGGGGACGCTGCCAATCGTCGGAGGAGATCCGGAGTTGCTGCAGGAGCGCAGCTTCTTCGGCGTCTACCGGGTGACCACCACCGATCACGGCCGGCTGCACGAGCTGGCCGACGGAACCACGATCCACGGCGCGCAGGACTGGGCGCCCGCACGGCGGCGCATCCCGTTGACCTATTACTACCCGGCGGGGCCGGTCGGCCAGCTGATGCGCGGGCTGCCGGCCTCTCGAGAGCGCGAGGTCGGGGTGATCGGCCTGGGAGCCGGCTCACTGGCCTGCTACGCGCGTCCGGGCGACACCTACACCTTCTACGAGCTTGACCCGACGGTGGTCGGGATAGCGCGCAACCCGCGTCTATTCACTTACCTACGCGACTGTCGCGGCCGCAATCGTGTGGTGGAGGGCGACGCGCGCCTGTCGTTGCGACGGGCCTCGGACCGTCGCTACGGCGTGCTGGTGGCCGATGCGTTCAGCTCCGACGCCATCCCGCTACACCTCCTCACCCGGGAGGCGCTGGCGCTCTACGAGCGCAAGCTGCGCCGTGATGGGGTGCTGGCCCTCCACATCACCAACCGCTTCCTCACGCTCGAGCCGGTGCTGGGCAACCTGGCCCACGACGCACGGCTGGTTTGCCTGGGCGAGAGTGAGCCCCGGTCGGTGGCCGACCACCCCCCAGGGCGGAGCCCGTCGCACTGGGTGGTTATGGCGCGGAGGTGGGCTCTGCTCGGGCGGGTGGCCGGAGATCGCCGCTGGCATCGGTGCGCACGCGACACCAGCCAGCGAGTGTGGAAAGACGACTACTCGAGCCCCATCAGGGCGCTCCGGCTGCCGTGAGCTAGCCGATCGATCGTCGTGGCGGCGACCCACAGGGGAGAACGAGCGGCGGCGTCGCCTTGTGCGGCGCCGCGCGGTGCAAGGCTGACAGGCCTCGAGATCCTCGGCTTCGGTGCGCCCAATCTCGGCGAGGATCCGCGCGGAGACGTGGAGGGTCAGCGCTGACTAGCGCCCGGTGGCGCACCCTCCCCTAAAGCCGTGTGGGCCACGGCCACAAACGTCCTAAGCGCGCCATCAGGCGCGGGACTGGGTTTGTGCCTGCCTCAGACTTGGTAGCTTCGGACTACGGCGAGCGTGCTTGGTAGTCGAGGCACTCGCCGAGCATCACTGAGAAGCGGGTGGGAATGGTCCGCGTGTGGGCGGTTGGTTGTCGTTCTTCTTCTCGTTTCCAGCAGTGTCTGGCGAGGAGTGAACGATCGTGTCCACGCAGCAGCGCTTCACAAGCATCGACGAGGTTGGGCCCGGCAACGTCGCGCAGCCGGACTCCAGGTCCACCGCCTTTGGTGAGCGCCGTCGCTTTCTACGCTCGTTTCTCTCCGGTCCCGGACGCGTCGGGGCCGTGCTGCCCACGTCGCGCAGGACGGTGCGGGCTACGCTCGACATGGCGCCCATCGGCGGGGCGCGCTGCGTGGTGGAGCTCGGCGCCGGCACGGGACCGTACACGCGCGAGATCCTGAGGCGGCTTGGGGCACATGGTCGGCTGCTGTCCTTCGAGGTCGATCCGGCTTTGGCCGGGAACCTGGCCACCGACGTGCCCGACCCGCGCCTGCAGGTGATCGTCGACTCCGCAGCCTCGCTCGCAGCGCACCTCGACGGGGAGCGGCCCGACGTGATTGTGTCGGCGCTGCCGTTCACGTCGTTGCCGGGGGAGGTGAGCAGGGAGATCCTCGCGGAGGCCCGCAAGGTGATCGCCAACGACGGCGTAATGCTCGTGCTGCAGTACTCGCCCCTGATGCAGCGCGATCTGCAGCGGACATTCGGCTCGGTGACACGACGACTCTCTCTGCTGAACGTGCCTCCCGCCGTGCTGTTCGCCTGTCGCCCCGCCGAGAAGACCACAGCGTGACCCGCCGGGCACTGCGCGAGGGGCGCCGCTATGTGCTGGGCGCCGCCGCAGTGGAGATGGCGCTCGGGCCGCTCCACGTGCTCAGAGGGCGCCTGCTCTTGAGTGTCAGCCTGGCCTGCATGCTGTTCTTTCGCGATCCGTCGCGCACGCTCGTGCGGGATCCCGACACCGTGTACGCGCCCGCCGACGGAAAGGTGGTCGGGGTAGACAGAGCCACCGACGAATGGCTCGGGGACCGCGACGCGCTTCGCATCAGCACCTTCCTGGCGCTCTATGACGTGCACGTGAATCGCAGTCCGGTGGGGGGCCGGATCGCCGCGGTCGATGAGACGCCCGGCGGCTTTGCTCCGGCGTTCCTCGGCCGCGCCCGGGACAACCACCGCAAGCGGTTGGCGATCGACAACGGGGCCAGGCGCGTGGTGGTGGTGCAGTTCGCTGGAATGCTCGCCCGCCGGATCTCCTCATGGGCCTGGCTTGGCGACGGCGTCGAGGCCGGGCAGCGAATCGCCCTGATTCACCTCGGCTCGCGCGCCGACGTGCTGGTGCCGGCGGCCGAGGCCACGCCGCTTGTGCAGGTCGGTCAGCGCGTGCGCGCCGGCGTGACCCCGATCGCCCGGTACCTACCGGTGGAGGCGGCTGCGTGAGGGAGTTCGTCAATACCGCCAATGTCTTGACCAGCGCCAGCCTGGTGGCCGGCGTGGCCGCGTTGATGCTCGCCAGCGACGGTCACCTGGACTCGGCGCTGGTTGCCGTTTCAGTGGCCGCGCTGCTTGACTCCGTCGATGGATGGGTGGCGCGCCGGACCGGTGTGTGCGGGCCGTTTGGCTGCCACCTCGACTCGCTTGCCGACCTCGTGGCCTTCGGAGTGGCCCCTGCACTGATGCTCGGTCACGGTGCGCTGAGTTCGATGCCGCTTCTGGGCGCGGGTGCGGGGATCGCGTTCGTCTTGGCCGGCGCCTGGCGGCTGGCGCGGTTCCAGCTCGGCGAGGACCGCGAGCACTTCGTCGGCCTGCCGATCCCGCCCGCCGGTCTGATCGCGGCGGCGATCGCGGCATTCGCACCGCCGGCCTGGCTGGCTCTGGCGCTCTGCCTGCTGCTTGCGCTGCTGATGGTCGAGGGCTTCACCGTCCCCACCCTCGCCGAGATCATTCGGCTGGCGCGCCGGCGCCCGGCCCCCGTGCTCGTGCCCAAGAACGCGGACTCGTCCTCCGAGGACGAGCGGGTCGCGGCATGAAGGCGATGGCGCTGTGACCATCGCAATGGGCACCCCGCCGATCTTGCTCGGACTCGGTGTGCTGGCCGCCCTGGCCGCTGCGGTGCTCTACAGCGCCGGGGTGGCGCTGCAGTCGATCGAGGCGCGCGAGGCACCAAGCGAGGAGTCACTGCACCTGTCCCTGCTGCGTGACCTGATCGGCCGTAGGCGATGGCTGATCGGGACCGCGTGCGTGGCCGGGGGCTGGGTGATGCAGGCGGTTGCGCTGCTGATCGCGCCCATCACGATCGTGCAGCCAGCGCTCGCGGTCAGCGTCGTCTCGCTCCTGATCATCTCGATGCGCTTCTTTGGCGAACGCGTGGGCGTCAGGGAGGTCATGGGGGCCGCCGCGATAGTCGGGGGAGTCGCGGGGCTGGTGCTCGCATCGCCTCCGGAAAGCAGCGCGCACGCCGATCCGCTCGTGCTTGCGGTCTGCATGACCGCACTCGGAGCGGTCGCGCTCGTGCCCTACGCACTGCGCGGACACCGGAGCTTTAGGCTACTCGTGGTGGTCAGCGCCGGTCTGGCCTATGCGTGGACCGGCTTCTCGACCAAGTTCCTGGCCGACGGGGCCTCCAAGGGCGCCTGGCTGATCGCGCTTGTGTGGCTGGGTGCGACGGCCGTCGCGGGCGCTGCGGGCCTGCTGAGTGAGATGACAGCCCTGCAGAGCCGCTCAGCCATCCGCGTCTTCCCGATCGTGCTGGTCGTGCAGATCGTCGTCGCCGTGCTGCTGGCGCCGCTCCTTGCCGGCGAGAGCCTGAATCACAACCCGCTCATGCTGATCGCGCTGGTGGCATCGCTCGCGGTCGTCTCGTTCGGCACCCGGTCGCTGGCGAGCTCGCAAGCAGTGGAGAGCGCCATCGCCACCACCTGACGCTTCACCGCATTGGATCCGGCGCTTCGTGCTTGGTGATGCTCGCGACCGAAGCTGAAGCACTCACAAGCGCCGCGCCCGCACACACGACCAGAAGCGACGCGA
>JBBRYL010000058.1:0-20136 GCA_038237685.1 Solirubrobacterales bacterium
ACGTCCCCACGAGCGACTCAGAACATCCCCATAACGTCCCCACGAGAGAAGTGAGAGGAAGCCAGTGGACACCAGTTCCGCTCTACCAAGCCAAGCCCTCGTCCGGACTCGAACCGGAGACCCCTTCCTTACCATGGAAGTGCTCTACCAACTGAGCTACGAGGGCAATGCCTGCAAACGAGCGCCTTTACATGAGCCGTAGCTTAGGGAGACCTTCGCAATGGCACATTCATGGCACTTCTCGCCGCCACTAGACGGCAGCGAGGATGCTGATTGTAGCCGTGCTGCTCGGGCGCGGCGGCTTCCAGGGAGCAGCGGGCGCGCTTCGGGTTGCGGAAAAACCGTCGCCAATCTTCGTGCGCGCCGCAGCCTCGCTTCTCAAACGACTGCGGCGTAGGCCGCGATAGGAGAAGCGAATGCTCGCATTACATGGTCTTCTGTTGAAGACTCCTGAACAACTCCCGCCTAGCGGCGGCTTTACGACTGGAACGTGGCTTCTGACCATCCTCGAAGAGGAGGCGGGCGAGGTTTTTCGCCTGACCGCGACCGACGAGGCTGCGGAGGCGATGGCAAAGGCGGACACGCCGTGCCGGGCGGTCTTCACGGTCCGGCCGCGATCTGTCTCGCTGAGCCAACTGACCAACGGTTCCACCAAGGGCACGGCGTTCAAGCTGCGTGTGCTGACTGCGCATCTGGCGTCGGAAAGGAAGGCGGCCTAATGGGGGTGCCGGAGGAGTACCGCACGCTGTCCGGGCACCTGGTGAGAGCCTGGCTGTCGGATGGGACCGGGGGCGGGAAGTTCCCGGTCGAGTACCTGCCCGCCTATCTGGAGCGTCTGGGGAGGCTGATCGAGCGCTTCGCGCTCTGGTCTCACAAGGAAGGGGGGGTACCCACGCAGGCGGAGCTGTCGTTCGAGATCGAGGAGCTTCTGTTCCTGTGCAAGTCGGCAGACCCGCACCGCCGTAGCCCGATCTACCAGAGCGCAGCCGAGCATCTGAAGGCCGCCGAAGCAGAAGGACGACGCACGCTCTCGTAGCTCGTGCGCTCGCGGCGTGTGCGTGGCACGCCGCGAGCGAGCGAGGGCGGCGCGGCGCGGTACGCAGAGCGCCAACCGAGCGAGCGAGTGACGGGCCGCGCCCTCACCCCCCGTTGGGCTTCCCCCTCTCCGGCCTCACGTCGAGGCCGTCGCGTTGCAGGCTCGCCAGGCAATCGCAGACCGTGGCCGAATCGAAATGCCGGTTGCGCTCGATAGCTGGGATGCGCACACCCTCGTGATCAGGTTCGACTGGTAAGCCGAACAGTCGAGCGGCGGAAACGGTCGCGCCCTCCAGCTCTGAGAGCGAGGCGTAAGCCCACTCGTCGCAGTCCTGCCCGAATTGCGACACGCAGTAGCCAAAGAGCCGGTCGTCGCCGTCGTACTCCGTGACGAAGAACATGTAACGCCCGAACGGGCAGAACAGCTTGACGTAGGCAATCGGCTCCCGGACGCGCTGCTGGGCATACAGCGGCGGCAATGCGTGTCGGTCCTTGGCGGTTAGCAGCGTGGTTGTGGCGGTGGGGTTCATTCGGTTCTCCTGGGTCGTGTTTCTTGACCCATAGGGCGCGACCCCCGGCTGGACCGAATGACGCGGCCAGTCAGTCGCGTAGCCGCCCAAACCACCGGCAAATGAGCGCCAACGCGCTTGCTTGTGGTTGCTCTCCGGTGGCGCGGGCGATGCGGGCTATCTCTTTAGAAACGACCGAAAGGACTCCATGAGCGCCACTCCAACCGCCCTACCCCAGTTCCCGTGCCGCATAGTCGAACTCCCCGGCGACCGGATTTGCTTCTTCTACAACGCGCCGACCGAGGCGGAAGCTCAACACGCATTCGCGACGGCAGACCCGCTGCCCGCCTACCTGAAGGCGGCGGGCAAGCCACGCGGCTGCCAGTGGATATGCGAGACCATCGAAACAGAGCCTCAACACCCCCTCACTGCCCAGTTGAACTTGCCGCCCGGCTGGGGCGTGGTGGCACGGCCAATGCCCAAGAGGACTGCATGAAGGCCCCCGGAGCGAACCCACTGTTCGGCCCGAGAAAGACTGTTGAACGTGCAGAGGCCGAGCGTCGAGCAGCGGACGCGAAAGTTCGCCGCACGCAAGAGCGCCGTAACGAGCGGAACGCGGCGAAGCGCGAACGGGCGGAAGCGGCCCAGCGCGCCGTAGAAGGCCTGGACCTTTCCTTGACCCGTCACAAGTACCACTCGGCTCGGGTGTTCTATTCAGTAACGCCGCCCCCAGCGTTCTTCTGGACGACCGAGTCCGTCGAGGGCGTGTATCTCTCCGGAGTCATGAATGAACGTGACCCCGACCTCGTGATTGACGCTTCCATAAGCGCTCACACCTTGCGCCGAGAAGCGCGCGAGCGGGCAAAGGCTCTATCGGACGGGTGGCACTTCGGCTCCGGCAAACGTCTGTGGTAGCGGGCCTTATGCACGTTCTCGGCACAGCGTCCGTGCCGGGTGCAGATTCGACAGGTGAAGCGCGCCCACGAATACCCGCCCGGTTGCGATCACGACCCTTCCGACGGTCGTGATCGCAACGTCAGCGTCGTCGTCGGGGTGGATACAGTCAGCTTCGCTTGGCGGCCCGCCGCCACGACGACCTGGGAGACGCTGACGGCAGCGGCGCGGAGGGGATCGCTTACAAGCTTCGATCCCTACACACGGACTGGAAGAACGGTCGAGATCATCCCTTCCGCACGCCGCTCGTACCTGATCCGCGAACCGGTGGGCGGCGTGCGGTTCGGGTTCTTTCCCGAGCACGAGCTGATCTGGTGTGAGGGGAGGCTCGCGGCGCTGTGCGCAGGCGTTTCCTCGGCGAGCGGCTTACGCCCTCCGAGCCTGCTCTCACACGCGGCGGCCCTCGCTGCCCTGAGCTTTGAGCAGCTCGGCATGGCACTTCTGGGGGAGGCTCCGGTCGTCAGGCGTTTGGACCTCGCGGCCGACTTGAAGTTCGACGACCCGGCACTCGGTTTGCGTTTCCTCCGCGCCGCTGCCGGGCTTCCGGTGGCAAACCTGAAGACCGACGTGTGGAGTCACGGCGGGAGGATCGAGACGGTCTATCTGCGCAGTCCCGCGAGTGGGCACACCAAGGTTCGTTTCTACGACCGTGGCCGCCTGGACGGGAGCCACCCAGGTTCGACCATCCGGATCGAGCGCCAGCTCCGCTTCCAGAAGGCCGCGCAGCTCGACCCCTCAGCGGTAGCAAAGTCAGACCTCGGTGCTGTGTGGGAAGGGGAGCTTCGCGCATGGCGTACGCTTTCTGGGCAGGCCGTAGTGGGCGACCTGGTGACGGTTCAGCGTGCGGTGGCGGAGGCAGCGGAAAGAGAGGGGCTTAGCCCCCTCTGTGTTGAGCGCCTCGTTGGTTGGCTCGCACTTAGCGAGCAGGGCTTCGACCGCACCTGGTGGAAGGCCCGTGGGAAGCCCCACATACCCGCGCGCCGCGCAGCGGAGCTGCGGACCCTCGGGATTGCGTTTGATCCAACTGCGCCTCCAACGTCACCCGAGCTGCGGGTATCGGTAGCCGAAACACTCGCGGCTGTTGCCGCTGAATGGCGATCTTGCTAGGGCGGGCACAGGCCGAAAAGACGCTCTGGGCATCCAGACGAGCCGTCGCAGGTTAGGCTCCTGCGGCCGAGGTTTGGCCCCACGCCCGTAGTCCCTTGCCGCTACCCTCTGCCACCGCCCGTCAGAGATCGGATCTCAACTGGTGCGGGTCAAGTTTTTCACTGGTGCCCGTGCCTGTCGTGCCAGGCTTGCTTCATGGCAGATCCCCTCAGCACCGAAGCTCATCGGTCGGTCAAACGGTATGCTCGTATAAGAACCCCGGGCGCGGCCCCGCGCCGCGAGCAAGGCCATGTGGTCACATGCGGCGGAGATTTCAGTAGGAGAGTGATCAACCTCGTGGAGCGGCTTCAAGATGCACCCCCGAAGGCCACCGGGCCGCGCCGGTAACCGTCGTGGCGGGTCAGACTGAGTCCATCCAGATCACCCGAACCTGGGTGACCAAGAAGCATGGTCGTGCCTATGAGCTAACCCCTCCCCCCTCACCGAACTGGTGGGAAGAATTTCGTCGTGATGCAGAGGACGAGATGCGCTCCAAGGGGCTACCGATGACGACTGGCTTTAGATCTGTCGTCGTTGGGGGGGTGACCAGCGAAAACCGCGCCGAAATCGACAGGCTCACTCAGTCGCTCGTGACAATCACAAATGAGCGAGACCTGCCAGCCGTGTGGTCGTACCGCGTTGAGCTGTCAATACAACAACAGCGGCGACGTTTTCTACGCCACCTCATGATTACGATCGGGATCCCGATCGCTCTCAATATCCTCGCCGTGAGAGACGATGTTGGGAGCTTGGCAGGAGAAGCCTGGTCTCTGACGCTTTTCGCGGGAGTGGTTCTCTGGACGCTCTTCGCTTATCGCACCTACCAGTTCGCTAAAGCCCTTGACCAGAGCATGCCGCTCCGGATGCTCTACGCCATCGTCCTGCTCTTGTTTGCCTACTTCCCCTTCGGCAGGCTTTTGGCCCGGGATCTAAAACTCGCGCAGCAAGGTCTGTCACTGCACGAGATGCATCCCAACGCCTTCGTCGCCCTGGGCGGCTTGTGGTTTTACTTCCTCATTCCCGCGATTCTCCTGATTCAGGCTCACCGACGGATAAAGGGGGAGGCGCTGCCCCCCACCGAAAACCCGCCGCGCTCAGACGAAGCCAGTGGTTCGCCTGTCGAGCCGAGCCTCGAGCGAGATAGCCAGCCGGGAACACACTGAGTTTGCGCTGTCACTCATCCATTTTCGGCCGATCCCGTTCTTCGAGAGTGGCGGGTTGCGGCCCGGGTCCGCGCCGCCGTGGTCCGTACAGCAACCCGTACGCGTGTGACGAAACTTCCTGCGACGGCTTGAGGCTCTCGGCAACAAGCTCCCGCAACTCGTCAGCCTTTGTCGCCTCCACTATTCGCCTTGCACGGAGGATCTGCTCCGCAATCGGGGTTGGTGCTTCTCCTCTCAGCTCCTTGATTTGGTAGGCGTAGTGCTCGTACATCACTTGCTTGGAGTGGCCGGCTTCGTCTGCGACCTCCAGGGGGCTTGCGCCCGCTCTTAGCATCGCGCTGACGAAGGAGGCGCGCGCGTCATAGATACGGGCGCTCGCCAGGTGCGCAAGGGAGGGATCGGCTTTGGCTAGGGCTGACAGAACCGGTTTCCAGACCCGGTAGCGCCAGTTATCCAGTCCCGATGGTGCCCACAGGCCGCCGCCGCGACCAGGAAACACGGGAGCACTATCGAGGGGATTTCCCTGCGCCTTGCGCCAGGCCGCGAGGTCGTCGGCCAGAGGCGGCGGAACGGTGACGCTTCGCTTGCTTCCGGTCTTCGTGGGGCCAACCCGCAGGGAAAGACGGCCAGACGACTTGTCCCTGTACATGCGGGCCGCCTTATCAACGTTGAGCGCGCGCTCTCCTACATCAGCAAACGTGAGCGCCAATGCTTCATGTGGGCGTAAGCCCGAGTAGCAGAGAAGGCCGACCAGGCTTGCGTCTCGCTGATGGTCTTCCGGTGTCCCCCGCTTTTGGTCGTCGAGCATCGCTCGTCTAATTCGCTCGACCACGAGGGGTGGGAACGGTCTCGGGGTCCGCTTCGGCCGAGCGCGCGGCGCGCGTAGCCCCCGTACTGGGTTGGCGGGCATCTCGTTCCAATCAACGCACGCTGTGAGCACTGCGGACAGCACCATAAGTACCTTCCGCCGCGACGATTCCGACACGTCAGCGTCCCGTAACACCCCCATGTGGGCCTCGATCAGCTTGGGTTCAGCGGCAAGGAGGGTGAGCAGGTGATGATCGAAGCCAGGAAGGGCTTGCTCTCCCTCGCCCTTCATGTAGGCACGCCAGAGCCATTGGTAGGTGTCCTGGGTCTTCGGGGAGAGATCCTTGCCACGCTTCTCCCACCACTCGTCCCAGGCACGCGCTAGGGACCACTTGGAGCCTCGGGGCAGCAGCTCGCTTCGCATTTTGCGCGCCTTGATGTCTATGTCGAACGCGACCGCATCGCGCTTGGCAGCGAAGCTGCGCGAGTGCATTTGTCCGCCGTGGTCTCGCCATCGAACCCGCCACCGGGTCCCGTCCTCAGTCTGATACCGCTGAACGCTCACGCCAAGCCACTATGGCACAGTCATGGCACATGTAACGGCCGGTAATAGCGATAACGCCCGATGTTTGCTGGGCTTTTCCCGGACTGCGTCGAGAGAAGGCTTCCTTACCATGGAAGTGCTCTACCAACTGAGCTACGAGGGCATGGGCGCAGCAGCCTAGCGCTGCAGTGGCGGGAGTAGGATTCGAACCTACGTAGGCATAGCCAATCGGTTTACAGCCGATCTCCTTTAACCACTCGGACATCCCGCCGAGCAGCCGCAGAGTGTAGAGCCGGAGCGGGAAGCGGTGCCAGCTGGTTTGGTACGCCTAGCTTGCCTCCCGCAACCGCTGCGCCTCAGGCAGGCACTCCAGCTTCTTGAGCGTGTTGTTCTCGATCTGGCGGATGCGCTCGCGGGTGACGCCGAACGCGCGCCCGACCTCCTCCAGCGTGCGCGCCTGGTGGCCCTTGAGGCCGTAGCGCATCTCGAGCACTTCGCGCTCGCGCTGGGGCAGTGCGCCGAGGGCCATCTGCACGTTGTCGCGACGGAGGTTCTCCGAGGCGGTGTCGAATGGAGATGCCGCGCTCTGATCCTCAACGAAGTCGCCGAGCTCGGAGTCGTCCTCCTCGCCGATCGGCTTCTCCAGCGAGATCGGCAATTGGGCGATTCGCAGGATCTCCTTGACCTCGAAGGTGGTCCACTGGAGCTCGTGGGCGACCTCCTCGGGGGTCGGCTCGCGGCCGAACTCCTGGACGAGCTGGCGCTCGACGTGCACGACCTTGTTGAGCTTCTCGACCATGTGGACGGGTATGCGGATGGTGCGGGCCTTGTCGGCGATCGCACGGGTCACGGCCTGGCGGATCCACCACGTGGCGTAGGTGGAGAACTTGTAGCCGCGGCGGTAGTCGAACTTCTCGACGGCGCGGATCAATCCCAGGGAGCCCTCCTGGATGAGATCGAGGAAGGACAGACCGCGCCCGAGGTACCCCTTTGCGATGGAGACGACGAGGCGTAGGTTGGCCTCGACCATGTGGGTCTTCGCGGCCATGTCGCCGCGCTCGATGCGCTTTGCGAGCGACACCTCCTCGTCGGCCGTGAGCAAATCCACGCGCCCGATCGAGCGCAGGTACAGCCGCAGCGAGTCGAGGCTGGGCTCGACCGTCAAGTCGATCTGGGCCTTCTTGGGCTGTACCGGCTGAGCGTCGGAGCTGGCCGGCTGGCCGTCCGGGACGGCAGCGGTTGGACGTACCCCGTCGGCCGCCACGACGTCCACGCCGTTCTCGACAAGGTGGGCGTGCAGCGCCTGGACCTGCTCCTTGGTGACCTCGACCTCCTCGAGGCAGGTGGCGATCTCGTCGAAGGTCAGCGACCCGCGGTCGCGCCCCTCCGCCACCAGGTTGCGCAGCTCCTCGGACTCCAGGAACGGCGCATCGGACGGGACCTCGAGTAGTGCTGCTCCCTCGTGCTTGACGCTCACCCTCACTCCTCTTCGAAGACGCTTGTCGAACGGCGAGCGCTTGCGCTCGCTCACCGCCGCTGTTCAGTTTTCGACTGCGTCCGCGGCTTGCCGCGATTGGTTGAGCCCTCGGGCTTCGAACCGCGGCCATAGTAGCGCCGATCGTGCGGATTGGCTCGTACTCGTCGGCTGTATCGTCCAAACCCCGTTATGACCGACCTGAAGACAGTCGCCCTCGAGGACGTACAGGCGCGACGCCCGCAGACCCACGTGAGCCTCACCCGCGTGGGCGTCACGGGCGTCGAGAAGATCCTGCGGATCGATTCCGATGGTGGTGAGCAGCTGTTCTACGCGGAGCTCGAGTGCTTCGTAGATCTCGGTCCTCGCCAGAAGGGCGCGCACATGTCGCGCTTCGAAGAGGTGATCAACGAGTCGATCGACGAGGTGGTGCTCGGCGAGGCGCTCAAGGCCGAGCACCTTGCGGGGCACATCGCCGAGCGCGTGCGCGACCGCCAGGAGGGCCTGCGCGCCGAGGTCTCGATCAAGGCGCGCTACCCCGAGCGCAAGCAAGCGCCGGTATCGGGCGCCGAGAGTCAGGAGATCTACACGCTGCTGGGCTCGGCGGTCGCGTCTGCGCGCGGAACGCGCACGCTGATCGGCGTCGAGGCCCACGGGATGACCGCATGCCCCTGCGCCCAGGAGCTGGTGGGCGACCGCTCGCGCGAGCGCCTGCGGACCGACGGGTTCTCCGAGGACGACATCGAGAAGATCCTGCGAGACGTTCCGGTGGCCACACACAACCAGCGCGGTATCGGCCAGGTGCACATCGGTCTGCCCGAGAACTGCAAGCAGGTGGTCGAGGCGCGCACGTTGCTCGACATCGTCGAGCGCTCGATGAGCTCGGACATCTACGAGCTGATGAAGCGCAGCGACGAGGTCGAGGTGGTCGAGTACGCCCACATGCACCCCCGCTTCGTGGAGGACTGCGTACGCGAGATGGTGCGCCTGGCGGTCGAGGAGTTCCGCGGCTTCGGCGAGGACGCGTTCCTGCTCGCCCGCCAGGAGAACCTGGAGACGATCCACCGCCACAGCGTCGTGGCCGAGCGCCATGGGCTGGTCGGCGAGCTGGCCCGCGAGCTGACCGATGAGGTCACCGTGCCCAGCCACGTGACCAGCCGCGAGTGGCTCGAGGACCGACAGCTGCCCGCATAGCTCGGGGGCCGTTTGGGGGGTCGTACGTTCGCGGGGGCCGTCTGGAGGGTCGTACGTTCGGCCACCGCGGCGGCCGAGCGCTTTCGCGCCATCGCGAACGGCTCGACGCCAACGGTATGGAGTCTTCCCCCGCCGGCCGAACGCACCTGCCCGCGCCCCAGATGTCCCAGGATGCCGCCCTCGTGGCCGCCCTGGCTGCAACTGCCATGCCGTTTGCCCATACCGCCGAAGACCAGGCCGAGAGCTGGCTGCGCACGATGCGACTGCACGGCGCCGTCGGGGAGTCCCTCCAGGCCCTCGGCGTCGGCGAGAAGCCCCTGATCACCAACTCCCAGCCGGCCGCCGACGCCGTCGGCACCCCGGTGCCCGAGGGCGATGTGGTTGAGCGCGTGATGCGCTGCGCCGCCGATTTCGTGATCGCCCGCGGAGGCGAGTGCGTCGGCACCGGTGACATCCTGTTCGCGCTCTTCGACGTCTACGGGAAATCCATCGATCGCGCCCTCTACCTACGCGGCACCTCGCGGGCGGAGCTGTTCGACCAGCTCGCCCTGGACCAGTACCACCTCTCGCACCCCTAGAGCTCTGGCGCGGCGGCCGCTGTGCTCGAGAGCTCGTCGAGCTTGCGGCGGAAGTTCAGGAAGTAGTCAGCACCGGAGATCACCGTCGCAAGGACCATCAGGTATACGAGCCCCTGCACCCAGACGGCATCCGCGTTCGGCGCGGCGATCAGCGCCAGCACGGCAGCCGATTGCACCATCGTCTTGACCTTGCCCAGCCCGCTCGCGGGGATCACAACACCCTGCTGACCGGCCGCCACCCGCAGGCCGCTGACGGCGAACTCGCGGGCCACGATGACCATCGCCACCCAGGCGTCCACGCGGTTGAGGCTCACCAGCGAGAGCAGCGCGGCGGTGATCAGCAGCTTGTCCGCAATTGGATCCATCACCTTGCCGAAGGTGGTGATCGACTGGCGCGAGCGGGCGATGTAGCCGTCCAGCCCGTCGGAGAGCCCGGCGACCACGAACACGATGGCCGCGATGGTCGATCCGTTGTGAATCTCCTCGGTGAGGGCCACCACCAGCACCGGCACGAGCAGGATGCGCAGCATCGTGAGGAGGTTTGGCAGGTTGAGGGGAAACATCGGGATCTGCGGGCGCTGCTGAGGGCTACCCCGCGGCGGGGGTGCGGTTGCGCCGCCGGGCCAGGTACTCGAGGCCCATCGTGCTTCCGAGCGGTCCGAGCGGCGAGACCGTCGCGGCGAACAGCGGCCAGGGAAACACCCGCCGCGTACACCCGATCGCGACCGCGATGCACAGCAGGATCCACCCCACCCCGTGGGTCCAGCCGAGCACCAGGGCGGCGCCGTGGTCACCGGCGATGGCGGCCACCACGAGGCCGGTGAACAGGGCCAGCTCGAACAGGGAGTAGGCGCGCACCCAGGCGAAGTAGCTCACGGCTCACAGATTAGGGTGGGGCCGCCGGATCAGTCCGAGGCGTTCAGGCTCTTGCGACGCATGGACCACATCTGAGAAGCGCGTTCCATGTCGAGCGCGGCTCCCCAGGGCAGTGCCGGGGGACCGAGCTCGGCCCTCAAGGACTTGGCCACCCGGCGTGCCAGGGCCGGATCGGCCGCCGGCCGCTCGGCCAGCGCCAGCGCCGTGGGCTCGACCTCGGAGTCCTCGACGGCCGCCCACGCCATGCCGAGCTCGGCCGCACGCGCCCCGTCGATTCCCTGGCCGAACATCGCCATGCCCGTCGCGCCCTCGCGCGCCCCGGTGCGGCCCAACAGCGCGCCGTGGCCGCCGCCGGGATGCAGCCCGATCTGGAGGAAGCCCGAGACGATCAGCGCGTCGCGGGCCACCACTCGCAGATCGGTGGCGAACGCGAGATTGACCCCAGCGCCGACCGCGCCGCCGCGGATCGCGGCCACCGTAGGCGGCTCGAGCTCACCGACGCGCGCGAACGAGCGATAGACGAGGCCTATGCCGTCCCACGCGTCGGGCTCCGCGGGATCATGGCCGGCCGCGGCCAGCGTCGCGCGATCACCGCCGGCGCAGAAGTACTCGCCGCCGGTGACCACAACGGCACCGACGGCGGGGTCGGCATCGACTTCGTCGCAGGCGGCAACCAGCTCGCGGGCCATGTCGAGGGTGAGCGCGTTGCGCCGATCGGGGGCGGCGAGCGCGATGGTGGCCACACCGGAGGCGCGGGTCAATGTGATGTCGCCGGGCATGGCCGCCACCGTACCCTGCGCACATGCTGGCAGGCTATGACCACCTCCTGCGCGCGGCCGATCGGCTGCGCTGGGACGAGGCCCAGATCGACCTGCGCGCGGACGCCTACGCGTGGCACGCCCTGGCCCCCGCCCTGCGCGATCCGCTCACGCGGCTGTTCGCCGGCTTCTGGCTGGCAGAACACGCCGTGGCCGAGCAGCTCGCGCCGTTCGAAGCCGGTGCCGGAAAACCGGAGCTGGCCGCGTGCTTTGCCGCCCAGGCCAACGACGAGCGCCGCCACGCGCGCTTCTTCACGCGTGTGGCGCGCGAGGTGATGGGAATCGACCCGGCACGCGACGGCCGCCGCTTGGCGGGAACAGCGATCGTCGACCTGTTCGAGCACGACCTGCCCGCGGCCGCCGGCCGGCTCGCAGCGGGCGAGCGCGACCTGCCGGAGGCCGTGGCGCTGTACCACCTGGTGCTCGAGGGCATCGTGTTCGACGTCGGCCAGCAGGCGGCGCTCGAGCTGCTGGATCGTGCCGGCACGCTGCCGGGCGTGGGTGATGGCATGGCTCGCGTGCAGGGCGACGAGCGCTGGCACGTGGGGCTCGGTGTGCTGTGCCTGGCCGAAGCGGGCATCGATGCCAAGGGCGTGAAGGAGTCACTCACGTGCGCCGGCCGCGCCGCCGCCGCGTGGGGCGAGGCCGTGCCACCCGGCTTGGTCGCGACGGCGCTTCGACGCCATCGCCGCCGCCTGGCCGAGGCGGGCCGTGGGCACGGCGCCGGGCGGGCAGGTTCCAAGGGGACTCTCATGTTCCCTTGAGGTGGGCCGGGCATCTTCAGCTGCATCGGGCTGAGCCGGGGTGACGCTCCCGGCGTTCGCGGTCACTTCCCCAGCGGGCGGTCGGGATCTGCCAGCGCCTCCCGGTCGCCCGCTAGCGTTCCGCCCGCCGCGATGACCTGGGTAGCGGCCTCGAGGTCGTCGCCACGACCCACCGAGGCGCACGCCACCAGCGCGCCGCCATCGAGGTAGAGCACGCTGAACTCGCCGCTGTCGAAGCTGCCGCGCACGATCTCGTCGTCCCACGTCAGCGCCGGGCCCACGTACTCGGCCGAGGCCCAGTCGGCGAGGTCGGTCCAGAAGTAGGGCACCACGGTGTGACCCTCGGTCGATCCGAGCATGGCCGCGGCCACCGTCTGGCCCTGGGCCTCGGCAACCGCCTCGTGCTCCACGCGCAGCGGCCGGCCGTGCACGGTGCTGTGGTACTCGCAGATGTCGCCCGCGGCGTACACGCCGGCCGCGGAGGTCTGCAGCCGGGAGTCGCATTTCACACCCCCGGTGTCGCCTAGCTCGAGCCCGGCCGCCTTCGCCAGCATCACGTCGGGCTTCACGCCGGTTCCGAGCACCACCATGTCGGTGTCTATCGTCGTGCCCGAGGCGGTCACCACGCGCTGCACCCGCGCGCCCTCGCCGTCGCCGCCCTCGAATCGCTCGACCTGCTCGCCCGCCACGATCGTGACCCCGTGGTCCTCGAGCAGGCCGCGCACCCAGCGCCCGACCGGGGCACCGAAGCCGCGTTGCATCGGCTCGTCCTCCTGCATCACGATCGTGCACGTCTTGCCCATCTCGGTGAGCGAGGCGGCCACCTCGCAGCCGATGTAGGAGCCGCCGATGATGACCACGTGCTCGGCGCCCGCGGCGTCCTCGCGGATGCCGTCGGAATTGCCGAGCGCGCGGACGTAGTGCAGGCCGTCGAGATCGGAGCCGTCGATGCGCAGGCGGTTGACCAGCGAGCCGGTGGCCAGCAGCGCGGAGCCATAGCCGATCTCCTCGCCCCCCTGGAGCTTGACCGTCTTCGCCTCGGGATCGATCGAGCGCACGCCGGTGCGGGTGCGCAGCTCGACATCGTTGTCGTCGTACCAGGACGGCTCGTGCACCAGGGCGTCGTCCTTTGACTGGTGGCCGCGCAGGTAGCCCTTGGTGGCGGGCGGGCGGTGATAAGGCGCGTCGAGCTCGCGCCCGAGGATGGCGATGGAGCCGGTGGCGCCCCCGTCGCGTAGCGCTTTCGCGCAGGCGGCCGAGGCCACGCCGCCGCCGATCAGCAGGTGATCTACATGGGAGTCGGGCATCGCCCCAGCCTTTCAGATGGACCCATCCGGAACCGCGGCCTGGGACGATCACGCCGTGGATCGCGGCGACCTGGTCATCGGAGCGGACATCGGCACGACCGCTGCCAAGGCGGTGGTGTTCGACAGCAGCGGCGCCGCGCACGGCCAGGCGCGCCGCGAGTACCCGCTCGACACGTCCGAGCCGGGCCGGGCGGAGCAGGGCCCCGAGGTGGTGGCCGAGGCGTCGCTGGCCACGATCTGCGAGGCCGCGCACGGTCTCGACGTGGCGGGCATCTGCTTCAGCGCGGCCATGCACTCGCTGATCGGGCTCGATTCCGCCGGGCGGCCGCTGACGCCCCTGCTCACCTGGGCCGACACCCGCGCCGCGCATCAGGCCGAGCGGCTGCGACGGGAGTCGCCGGAGTTGCACACGCTCACCGGCACGCCGCTTCACCCGATGTCCCCGCTGGCGAAGCTCGCCTGGTTTGCAGAATGCGACAACGAGACCTTCGCCGCGGTCGTCCGATGGGTTGGCATCAAGGAGCTGGTGCTGCACCGCCTGACCGGGGAGTGGGCGATCGACCGCTCGTGCGCGTCGGGCACCGGCCTGCAGGACATGCACAGGCTGGACTGGAGCGCGCCGGCGCTGGAGGCAGCGGGAATCGATGCCACCAAGCTGGCACCGGCGGTTGACCCTGGCCACCGCTTCGAGCTGAGCGCCGCAGGCGCGACCGCCACCGGTCTGCCGGGCGGGACCCCCGTGGTGATCGGCGCGGGTGACGGCCCGCTTGCCAACCTCGGCGTCGGCGCCGTACGCCCGGGCGTGGCCGGCTGCTCGATCGGCACCAGCGGCGCGCTGCGCCTGGCGGTCGAGGCGCCCGCGGTCGACCCCGGCGGGCGGGTGTTCTGCTACCTGCTCAGCGAGGGCCGGTGGGTGACCGGCGGCGCCATCAACAACGGCGGGTCGGTGCTGGGCTGGGCCGGCCGCGCCCTGGCGCCTGACCTCGGCGAGCACCCCGAGGCGGCGTTGCTGGAGCTCGCGGCGCAGGCGCCTCCCGGCAGCGAGGGGCTGTTGATGCTGCCCTACCTGCTGTCCGAGCGCGCGCCGCACTGGAGCGCCGTGCCGCGCGGCGCCTACGTCGGGCTGACCACCGCGCACGGCCGCGGGCACCTGGTGCGCGCCGCGATCGAGGGCGTCTGCCACCAGCTCGCGCTGGTCCTGGAGTCGATGCGCGACGCGGGCAACACGGTCGAGGCGGTCCGCGCGACCGGCGGCTTCGCCCGCAGTGAGCTGTGGCGCCAGATGCTGGCTGACAGCCTCGGCCTGCCGATCGCCTTCCCAGCCAGCTCGGAGGGCTCGGCCTTCGGGGCCGCGCTGCTGGGGATGGAGGCGCTAGGGATCGTCGAGTCGGTCGCGGTGGCCGCCGATCTCGTGCCGCACGGCCAGACCATCGAGCCCGACGTGGCGGCCGCGGCCACCTACGCCGAGATGCGACCGGTGTTTGCCGGGCTCTACGAGAGCCTGGAGCCGGCGTTCAGGCAGCTAGGGGCTCCGGCTCCCTGAATTAGGCGGGCATCGCCCAGGGAGGCCTCGGGCACGCCGAACCCCTCGACCAGCAGGGGGCGTGCTCGGCCCAGCTCGTCGCACGCGGCGTTTACGGCCTTTCCACGCGAGCACCTGCTTGCGATGATCCTCGAGCTCGAGGTCGTCGCGCGGTGCGTTGCCCTCCGTGGCCAGGTGGCCAAGGGTCGAGCTCCCGGTTGAGGTCGGATCGCCACGTTACGCGGATTGGCGCGCCCTACCTGTGGGTACGCGAGACTGAGTGCGGGCGGCAGCCGTCGCCCGGTGACAGAGGGAGATCGATGGCTGACTCGCGCAACGGCTCGGGCGGCAAGAGCGGCGCCACGAAGGCCAAGACCAAGGCCAAGCCGAAGGCCAAGGCGCACGCCGACCGGATGAAGGAGAAGGTCGACGAGCGGCGCGGTGCGGCCGACGGCCTGGCGGGCACGATCGCCGACCGGGCCGGCGACTGGTCGCTCGACGCGCGCGATCCCAGCTGGATGGACAAGCAGAAGTACCTGTTCAACCCGCTTATGGATCTCTGGTTCCGGATGGAGATCGAGGGGTTCGAGCGGCTACCACCGCCACCCGCGCTGATCGTCGGCATCCACTCCGGCGCCCCGTTCGTGTGGGACGCCTGGACCGTCGGCTTCCAGTGGTGGCGTCACTTCGGCGACGACCGAATCCTGCACGGCACCGCGCACGACGTGCTGATGGCCGCACCTGGCGTTGGCGACTACTTCCGCAAGATGGGCGTGCTGCCTGCGGCGCCCGACAGCATCTCGGCGGCGCTGGCCGAGGGTCGCGACGTGGCGCTGTGGCCGGGAGGCGAGGTCGACTCGCTACGGCCCTGGGGCGAGCGCGACCGGGCCGTGCTGGCCGGTCGCAAGGGCTTCGTGCGGATGGCCATCGCCGCGGGCGTGCCGATCGTGCCCGTGGCCACCGTGGGCGGCCCCGACTCGATGCCGGTGCTGGTGCGTGGCCGAAGGATCGCCAGCGCGCTGCAGCTGGACAAGGTGGCGCGGCTCAAGATGTTCCCGATCGTGCTCAGCGCACCGTGGGGCATCGCGCCCGCCGCGCTGCCGGAGATCCCGTTGCCGACGAAGATCCGCACGGCCTTCCAGGACCCGATCGCCGTGGACAACGACCCGTCGCGTGTCGATGACGCCGACTATGTGGAGCGCAAGTACGACGAGGTGGTGGCCAGTCTTCAGCACGGGATGGACACGCTGGCGCGGCGGCGCAAGTTCCCCGTGTTCGGCTAGGGCCCGGAGTTGTAACGCTCGGGACCGGCGGGGCCGCCCGACTGCGCCACACTTCGCCGATGGCCAACCCGGCGCTCGACGACCCGTTCGACTCGACCGTCGTGGTGGGGCGCCATCTGTTCACCGCCGATGACTCGGAGTTCGCGGTGCTCCTGGCCGACGTCGCGGACGGAGACACGGTCACGGTCGCCGGGCCGTTGCGCCACCTTCCGCCCGGCACGCGCGCGCGAATCGCCGGTCAGTGGACCGACCACCCCAAGTACGGACCCCAGGTGCAGGCCGAGCTCGGCTACGAGCTCGACCCCGATGACGCCAGCGGCACGCGCAAGTACCTGCTCACCATCAAGGGCATCGGCAAGACGCGCGCGAGCGCGTTGATCAAGCGTCACGGCGACGCGCTGTTCGACGAGATCGATCGCGATCCCGAAACGGCGTTCGGCGCGTTACCCGGCCTCGGCGCCCGGGCCACCGCGCGCGCCGCCGAGTCCTGGCGCGAGCGCCGCGCCGTGCGCGAGCTCTATCTCCTGCTGGCGCCCCACGGCGCCGGGTGGCTGTCTGCCCAGCTGCGCGAGACCCACGGCCCGGGCGCGGCGATGCTCGTGCGCGAGCACCCGTATCTGCTCACGGAGGAGCACGGCGTCGGGTTCAAGACGGCCGACGCCATCGCGCGCGCCAACGGCGTGGCGGGCGACTCGGCCCAGCGCAGCCGCGCCGCCGCGGTTCACCTGCTGCGCGAGGCCGAGCGCCGCGGCGACACCTACCTGACGATCGCCGCGCTGCGCGGCCGCGCAGACGACCTGGTCGGCGAGCTGTCCGATGAGCTGCTGCGCGGACTCGCCGGCGACGGCACGCTTGTCTGTGAGGACGACCGCGTCGCGCTGGCCACCGTGTTCGCGACCGAGGCAAAGGTCGCGGCCAAGCTGCGGGACCTCGGGGGTGCGAGCCCGACGCTCGAGCCCCCGGCGCACGACACGCGCGACGACACCCTCAGCGCCGAGCAGCACGACGCCGTTGACGCCGCGTTCTCGCGGTTGCTGTCGGTGGTCACGGGCGGGCCGGGCACCGGCAAGACGACGTTGGTCAAGGCCATCGTCGAGCACGCCCGGGCGGCCAAGGCCGAGGTCGCGCTGTGCGCGCCGACCGGGCGCGCGGCACGACGGCTGGAGGACGCCACCGGCCACGAGGCCGTGACCATCCACCGCCTGGTCGAGTGGCTGCCCGGCGAGGGGCCGGTGCGCGGTGCCGCCTACCCGATCGAGTGCGACCTGCTCGTGGTCGACGAGTCGAGCATGCTCAGCCTCGAGGTGGCGGCGATGCTGCTCGACGCCGTCGGCGAGCGCACACACGTAGTGATGATCGGCGACGCCGACCAACTGCCGCCGGTGGGCGCCGGCAAGCCGTTCGCGGACCTGATCGAGTCGACCAGGGTGCCTGTGGCGCGGCTCACCCACGTCTTTCGCCAGGCGGCGCGCTCACTGATCGTGCAGGCCGCACATGCCATCAACGCGGGCGAGCTGCCCCGCACCCGGGCAGGCGAAGGCGAGCTGCGCGACTTCTTCTTCATCGAGCAGGCGACCGACACGGCCACCGCCGACGAGATCGTCGCGCTGGCAAGCGTTCGGCTGCCGCGCCACTACGGCGTTGACCCGGTTCGCGACGTCCAGGTGCTGTCGCCGGTCTACCGCGGCGCGGTCGGCGTCGACGCCCTGAACGAACGGCTGCGCGCGGCGCTGAACCCCGACGGCGCCGCCGCGCTGGACGGCCCGCTGCGGGCCGGCGACAAGCTCGTCCAGACCCGCAACGACTACGTGACCGGGCTGATGAACGGCCAGATCGTGATCGCGCGCGGCGAGGACGCCGAAGGCGAAGATCTGCTCGTGACCACCGATGCCGGCGACCTCGTGGCCGTGCCGGCCGAGCGCTTAAACGCGCTGCGGCCCGCCTACGCGATCTCGGTGCACCGCTCTCAGGGCTGCGAGATGCCGGTGGTCATCGTGCCGGTGCACTCCGGCCACGGCGGCATGCTCTCGCGCAACCTGCTCTACACGGGCGTCACCCGCGCACGCACCGCGTGCGTGCTGGTGGGCCAGCGCGCCGCGCTCGCGCGGGCGGTCGGGCGCGCCGACGCGTTCGGGCGCAACACGCGGCTGGCCCATCTGCTGGGCGCGGGTTAGGCCTTGGTCGATCTCGGGCATCACCGCTGAGGTGAGATTCGCGGCCCCGCTGATCGGCGTTCTTGGCGTGGTCGTGTTCGCCCTGCTTGCGCTGGCGATCGGCTGGCCGGGCTGGATCCTGGCAGGACTGTTCGCGGTGCTGCTGGCGGTGGCGGTCTACGACCTCCTCCAGCGCCGTCACTCGATCCTGCGCAACTACCCGGTGCTCGGCCACATGCGCTTCCTCCTTGAGACGGTGCGCCCGGAGCTGCAGCAGTACTTCATCGAGCGCAACTTCGACGGTCGTCCCTATGACCGCGACACGCGGTCGCTGATCTATCAGCGGGCCAAGGGAATCGAGGCCGAGTCGCCGTTTGGCACCGAGCGCGAGCTCGGGGCCGTCGGCTACGAGTGGCTGCTGCACTCCACCGCTCCGCGGGATCCCGAGGAGAAGCCCCCGACGGTCACGGTCGGGGGGCCGGCCTGCACCAAGCCGTATGAGATGGCGCTGCTGAACGTTTCGGCGATGAGCTTCGGCGCCCTCTCCGGCAACGCGCTGCGCGCTCTCAACCAGGGCGCGGCCGCCGGCGGCTTTGCCCACGACACCGGCGAGGGCGGGCTCACGCGCTACCACCTCGAAGGTGGCGGCGACGTGATCTGGGAGCTCGGCACCGGCTACTTCGGGGCGCGCACCGACGACGGCGGCTTCGACGAAGCGAAGTTTCGCGACAAGGCGGCCCATGACTCCGTCAAGTGCGTCTCGCTGAAGCTCAGCCAGGGGGCAAAGCCCGGGATCGGAGGCGTCCTGCCAGCCGGCAAGGTGACCAAGGAGATCGCCGAGGCCCGGGACGTGCCGATGGGCAAGTCGGTGATCAGCCCACCCGGGCACAAGGTCTTTCGAACCCCGCGCGAGCTCGTCCGGTTCATCGGCCACATGCGCGAGCTGGCGGATGGCAAGCCAACCGGCTTCAAGCTGTGCGTGGGTGAGCGCCATGAGCTGCTTGCCATCTGCAAGGCGATGGTCGAGGAGCAGATCACCCCGGACTTCATCGTGGTCGACGGCGCCGAGGGCGGCACCGGGGCGGCGCCGCAGGAGTACGACGATCACATGGGCACACCGCTCACCGAAGGTCTGATGATCGTCCACAACGCGCTCGTGGGCACCGGGCTGCGCGACCGCATCCGCGTGGGCGCGAGCGGCAAGGTGGCCACTGGCGCAGACATCCTCACGCGCCTGGCCCAGGGCGCCGACTACACCAACGCGGCGCGGGCGATGATGATGGCCACCGGCTGCATCCAGTCCCAGCGCTGCCACACCAATCAGTGCCCGGTGGGCGTGGCGACCCAGGACCCAAAGCGGGCCCGCGCGCTCGACGTCGGGGACAAGACCGAGCGCGTACGCCGGTACCAGCAGGCGACGGTCTATGCGGCCATGCGGCTGGCCGGATCGATGGGCTGCTCCAGCCCGCGCGAGGTAGGCCCCCACCAGCTGATGCGCCGGGCCGATCCCCTCAACTCCCACAGCTACGCCGAGCTGTTCACCTGGCTGCGACCGGGCGAACTCCTGTCGGAGGTGCCCGAAGCCTGGACCACCGACTGGTCCCGCGCCGACCCCGACAGCTTCCGACCCCGATGAGGAGAGCCCCGTGAGCGACGTTGCCGAGACGATCGTCGAGACGCTGCACCTGCAGGGCGTCAAGACCGTGTGGGGAGTGGTCGGCGACGCGCTGAACCCCGTGACCGACGCGATCCGCCGCACCGAGGGCATCGAGTGGGTGGGCGTACGCCACGAGGAGGCGGCGGCCTTCGCGGCCAACGCCCAGGCCCAGCTGACGGGCGACCTCGGCGTGTGCATGGGCACCGTCGGGCCCGGCTCGATCCACCTGCTCAACGGCCTCTACGACGCCAAGAAGTCCCACGCCCCGGTGCTCGCCCTGTGTGGCCAGGTCCCGCTGCCGGAGCTTGGCAGCGACTTCTTCCAGGAGATCGACAACGATCAGCTGTTCCAG
>JBBRYL010000059.1:0-19990 GCA_038237685.1 Solirubrobacterales bacterium
CAATAAACGGCGATGCAGAGAGTGTCGAGGTCGGCGTCCATCGTGGCCTCCAGGCAGACGGTGTACTTGACACCGCCGACTTCGGCCTCTCTGCCCAAAACCCCTCAAACACGGCCACTCCCGTGGAATCAACCATCTAGGCGAGGCAGGCTTGAGCGCTCCAGGCGCGAATAGCGGGGGCGATGGGCTCACGCGCGGCTTCGATCCCCCTTCTGTGCGCGCTTGCGATGTCGCCCGCCGCCTACGCCGCCGATGCAACGACAGGGGGCGCGATCGCACCCTCGGCTCCTGCGGCCCTCCCGACGGTACCTGCCCCCGCGGCCCCGCTGACCGGTGCGCCGTCGGCTCCCCCACCGATCGCTCCTGCACCGTCGGCTCCCGCGCCGGCCGCTCCCGCTTCAGTCGCCCCGGTGGCGCAGGCGGTGCCGCTGGCCGCGACCCCCGAGGCAGCGGTGCGGCGGGCAGCCCCCGAAACCGCGCGGCCGCCGACGGCGCGGCTGGCCACGCCGACCCAGCTCGCCGCGATCGTGCGCGATTCGCCTCCGCTGCGCACGCAACGGACGATGGCGGCCAAGGACGGTGACGTCAAGAACCCGGACGTGGTGGAGGTGCCCGTCCCGCGCCCGACGGCGCCGTCGGTCACGGCACCTGCCGTTCCCGCGACCGTCGCGCGACTGCCGCATACGGGTTTCGACCTGGGTCTGATGTGCGCGATAGCCCTCGGAATGGTGGGCGCGGGACTGATGATCCTGGCGATCCTCACGCCCGCCGGGCCGCCGCTGCGAACCGCGCGCCGGCGGTGCTCCTAGCGGGCGGACTCCAGTCGGATCGAGTGGCGCTTGTGCGCGCGGTTGCCCGCCCGGTCCCACGCCCGGACCGAGAGCTCGATGAACACATCGTGGCCACCGAGCAGCGAGCTGCGAACTGCGGCATAGGCGGGGGGATCCAAGCGCAGCGACTGGCGGCCGTGGCCGGAGGGGCTAGCCGTGGCCGGCAGGGTCCAGCGGCCAGCCCCGGTCCTCACAGTGCCTTGGACTTTCTTGCGGCACCCTTTGCCGCAACTGATCGAGAAGTCGAGCGCGTGCGCCTCGAGTAGCCGCTGGCTGCGTGGGACGGCGATGCTGATGCTGGGCGCGCGCGAGTCGTGGCCGGGCTTGCCGACCGCCTTCGCGCGCGCGACGCGGGGAACGGCCGGCCGGGGCGCGGGGTAGCCCTCGATGGCACGCCACGCGTAGGTGAGCGCCGTCGTGGAGCCGGCGTAAGGGTTCGAGCCGGGCGAGCCCGGAAGCCCCTTGCTCTCGGGCACGGTCGCGGTGAAGCTGTAGGTCCTGCTGGCTCCGGCTGGCAGGAAGCCGAGCGGGCGGCCGCCCATGGCGACAGCACTGCCGCGGTAGATCGACGTCGGCGAGCTGAGCCTGGTCATGTCGAGCACGGCCAGCTGGAGCGATCCGGACAGCCGCCCGCCGACCGCTCCGATGCGATCGCTCACACCCGCCTGGGAGAGCCAGAAGAAGCGGGACCGGTCCGTGGGGTTGTGCACGGTGACCATCCCCGACGTGCCGCGGCCCGGTGCGAGGTCGTGGATCGACATGACGGGCATGCCGTCATCGATTGGACTGGCCGCGAAGGCGGCGCCCGAGACGGTAGCCGTGAGCCGCTGGGGTGGAGCGGGATCTGCCGCGCCGGAGCTCGCTCCCGCGACCGCGGCCAGCACGACGCAGCCGGCGGCGGTGCAGGCGACCTTTGCTATGGGCGAAGCGTTTACACGGACAACCATTGGGACCTTCCTCCTGCAGGTCTTGTCGTCATCGGGGGTGAGTTGCTTTAGTCGTGGCCATGGACTTCGGGCTGAACGGCAAGGCGTGCGTGGTGACCGGGGCCGGCCGGGGCATCGGCGCCGCGACCGCGCGGTTGCTCGAGGCCGAGGGCGCGCAGGTGCTCGGCGTATCCCGAACCTCCGGGTTCGAGGCCGACGTGACCGATCCTGCCGCGGCGCGGGCCATTGTCGCCGAATGCGAGCGTCGGTTCGGGGGCATCGATGTCCTCGTCAACAACGCCGGGACCTCTGCCATCACGGCGCTGGACGAGCTCTCAGACGCGGATTGGCAGGAGCAGTGGGAGCTCAACGTGATGGCAAGCAAGCGGCTGATGGACGTCGCGGCGCCGCTCATGGCCCGGCGCGGGTCCGGCCGGATCGTGAACGTGTGCTCGTCCTCGGGCAAGCGCCCGTCCCAGACCAACGTGGCCTACTCGGTCGCCAAGGCCGCGCAGCTCTCGTTGTCGCGGGCCTACGCCGACGCATGGGCGGGCGATGGCGTGCTCGTGAACGCCGTGGCGCCCGGCATGGTGGCCACCGGGCTGTGGACCGACGAGGGCGGCATGGCCGACCAGCTCGCGGCCCAGCGCGGCATCTCCAGGGAGGAGGTGCTCGAGACCCAGGCCGCCAAGATCCCACGCGGCACGCTTGGAACCGCGGAGGAGATCGCCGGCATCGTGGTGGTGCTGTGCTCGGCGCTTGCGGCCAACGTGGCGGGCGCAGCGTGGTCGGTGGACGGCGGCAGCGTGCCCGTGATCATCTGATGGCGCGCCTCGACATGTCGGGCCTCGAGGTCGAGCTGCGGCGCTCCGACCGCGCCCGCCGCGCCCGCATCCTGGTGACGGCCGAGGGCGTGGAGGTCGTTGTGCCCCGGCGTCTGGCGCTCGCCGAGGTCGAGCCGTTCGTGGCGGAGAAGCGCCCTTGGATCGAGCGCACCCTGCGCCGGATGCGCGAGGCCGAGGCCGAGCGACCCGGACCGCGGCTCGAGGACGGAGGCCACGTGCCCCACCTTGGCGAGCAGCTGGACTTGGCGGTGGTCGTCGAGCCCGGCCGGGTGCGCTCGCACGTGGGCCGGCGCGGCGAGGTGCTCACGGTGAAGGTCGGCCGCAAGGGCCCCGACGCCGTGCGCGAGGCTCTCGAGGGCTGGTTCCGCAGCCGCGCACGGGAGGAGATCGCACTCCGCCTCGACGCGGCCACCGCCCGCGCCGGCGTGCGCTACTCCGGCCTCCAGATCCGCGCTCAGCGCACGCGCTGGGCCAGCTGCTCCTCGACCGGCGCGATGAGCTTCAACTGGCGGCTGTTGCTGGCTCCCCCCGAGATCCTCGACTACGTGGTCGAGCACGAGGTCTGCCACCTGACCGTGGCCGACCACTCCCCGCGCTTCTGGAATCTGCTCGAAAGCCGGATGCCCGGCTACCGCGAGCACGAGCGCTGGTTGAAGCGCCACGGCCCCTCACTGAGGCTCGGGCCGTAAGGGTCATTCCCGATTGTGGGGCGCGCTCCGATGCGCCAGCTTCAGGGCATGGAATCTGGAGCCACCCCAAACCCCGAGAACCCCCGACAGGATGTGCCCTCACGGGCTACTCCCAGCGGAAGCTGCGGATCGCCACGACGATCCCGACGACGCCCCATCCAGCAACCACGGCCAGCGCTCCCGCGTTGTCGGCCAAGCCGTGGCCGGTCACGATGGCGCCGGTGAACCCGTCGATCACGTGCTTGAGTGGCAGTGCGCGGGCGATGAAGTCCAGCACCGACGGCAGCGAATCCGTGGAGTAGAAGACGCCCGAGATGAAGATGGCCGGGAGGAAGATCAGGTTCACGTAGGCGGCGGTGGAGTCGAAGTTCGGGATGTATTGCGCCAATGCGATGCCAAGCGACCCGAAGCTGACCACGCCGACGGCGGTGAACACCACGAGCTCGCCCCAGTCCTTTGGCCAGTCGACCCCGAAGGCGAGGTTGCCGATCACCACCACGAGCCCCACCTGCACGAACGCGTTGGCCACGGCGTTGCCGAGAAAGCCCGCGAAGTAGGACCCCAGCGGCACCGGGGTCGTGAGAGCGCGCTTGAGCAGGCCCTGGTCGCGGCGGAAGACCACGTTGTAGGCCATGGCGTTGAACGTGGTGGCCATCACGCTCATGCCGGCCACGCCCGGGATGAGCACGTCGAGCTCGTCCGCCTTTGACGCGAAGACCGAGGCCACGAGCACAAGCAGGAGCAACGGCAGCCCGAAATTGAAGAACGCGGCACTCGGGTTGCGCCAGAAAAGCTTGCGCTCGAGGCGGAACTGGGCCCAGGCGAGGGCGGTCGGGCTCACGCGTCGCCACCCGCGTCGGCGGAGTATTCATCCGCCGTCAGCTCGAGGTACACGTCCTCGAGCGATGGTCTGGCGACCTCGATGCCCTCCAGGCGCTCGCCGCGGGCGATGGCGTCGCCTGTAAGCCGGTGCAGGAGGTCGGTCGGGTCGTCGGTCTGGTGCTCGACCCGCGAGCCGTTGACCAAGTAGGACACGCGGTATCCCGCCGAGCCCGGGCCGAGGTCCTCCGGGGGGCCCTGCGCCACGATCAGACCGTCCTTGACGATGGCCACGCGGTCGGCAAGCGTCTGGGCCTCGTCGAGGTAGTGGGTGGTGAGCACCACCGTCTTGCCCATCTCCTTGAGGTTCTCCACGGCGTTCCAGGCCAGCCGTCGAGCGGCGGGATCGAAGCCGGTCGTTGGCTCGTCCAGGAACACCAGCTCGGGATCGCCGACCAGCGCAAGGGCAAGGTCGAGCCGCCGTTGCTGGCCCCCCGAGAGCTGCTTGGTGCGCACGCCGGCGCTCTCCTCGAGGCCCACCAGCGCGATCGTCTCGGCCGTCTCGCGCGGGTGGGGATATGCCTTGGCGGCGTGAGCCACCGCTTCGGCGACCGTCAGCTGGGGGTAGAAGCCGCAGCTCTGGAGCACGATGCCCACGCGCTGCTGCAGCTCGCGGCTGCGGTGCGCGGGGTCGTAGCCCAGGACATCGACATGGCCGCTGCTGCGCTCGCGGTAGCCCTCGAGGATTTCCACGGTTGTGGTCTTGCCGGCGCCGTTCGGCCCGAGCAGCCCGAAGACCTCGCCGTGCGGCACGGCGAACGACAGCCCGCGCACCGCCTCTACGGGCCCGTAGCTCTTGTGGAGGTCTGAGACCTCGATGGCCGTCTCGGTCACGTTCGAGAGTCTGACAAGTCAGGCGCCTGCACCGGACGCGCCGCGGCCCTCACCGCCCGCGAATCGAGCCGCCCCCTTCTGGGCCACCCCGAACGTCAGCGGTCCCGATTCCGCCTCGCGCTTCATTCCCTCGGCGAAGGTCAGCCCGATGCCCTCGATGGCGGCCGCGCGGTCGGCAAGCATCGTCTCCTGGGGGAAGGCCGCCAGGGCCTCGGCCATGGCCAGTGCACGATCGACGCAGGTGCGCGGCTCGACGATCTCGGTCAGCAGCCCTATCGACTGAGCTTCTTCTGCCGCCATCACGCGGCCGGTGAGGATCAGGTCGAGCGCCCGGCCGAGCCCGACGATGCGCGGGAGCCGCTGGGTGCCGCCGTCGATCAGCGGCACGCCGAAACGGCGCTCGGTGAAGCCCAGCCGCGAGCCGGCGTCGGCGATCCTAAGGTCACACCACAGCGCGAGCTCGAGCCCGCCGGCCAGGCACCACCCGCCGATCGCGGCGATCGTCGGCTTGGTCGGGGTCAGGCGGGTGAAGCCGAGTGGCCCGTCGGGCAGCTCGAGGCGGGGGACGAAGGTCTCGATCGCCTTGAGGTCGGCGCCGGCGCAGAACGCCTCGCCTCCCGCGCCCGTGAGCACGAGCACGCGGGCATCGTCATCGGCCTCGAAGCGGCGGTAGGCGGCGGTGAGCAGGTCGGCGGTTGCGCCGTCCACGGCGTTGCGGCGTTCTTGCCGGTCGATCGTGACCAGCGCCGCGGCGCCCCGTCGTTCGTAGAGCACCTGGTCGGCATCGAGTCCCATGGCCGGGCATGGTCCCAGAAAGGCGAGCGGCCCCGGGCAGGAAGCGCCGAGGCCGCATCACCGGGAGGGATCTGCGCTGCAGATGATGCAGGCGGCGGGGCTGCAGGATGTGACGTTTCTGAGAACCGCCGCCGCGGTCCGCGGTCTACCAGCCGATGCTGGACTTCAGTGCGGCAGCCTTGCGGGCGTTCTTGCGCTTCTCGAGCCGGCTCTGGATGTAGGAGCCGGTACACACCACGAGGAAGAAGAAGACGACGACGCCGAGCGAGAAGAAGGTGATGATCTTGTCGTTGGTCTCGCCGACCAGACCCTCACCGTTGTCGCTTGCCATGGCTGGCGCCGCGAGCAGCAGGGTGAATGAGATCGTGAGGGCTGCAAGCGCGCGTGACTTCATCGGGAAAAACTCTACCGGGTAGGCTCCTCGGACCGTGACCGACGACCATTTCTCCTGCATCATCGAGATCCCCAAGGGGAGTCGTAACAAGTACGAATGGGACCACGAGCGCGAGCGCCTCGTGCTCGACCGCTTCCTCTTCTCCTCAGTGGTCTATCCCACCGACTACGGCTTCGTCCCCGACACCCTGAGCGAGGACGGCGATCCGCTCGACGTCATGTGCTGCGTCTCCGAAGCCACGTTTCCCGGCTGCATGATCGACGTCAAGCCCATCGCGCTGTTCCGGATGGAGGACGACCAGGGCATCGACGCCAAGGTGCTGTGCGTGCCGCTCTCGGATCCGGGCTGGAACACGATGAACGCGCTCGAGGACCTGCCCGAGCTGCTCACCAACGAGATCACCCACTTCTTCTCGATCTATAAGGATCTCGAGCAGAAGAAGGTCAAGGTCGACGGCTGGTACTCACGCGAGGCCGCGATCGAGGAGATCGTGACGTCGCGAAAGCGCTTCCAGGACGAGGGGCGCTAGCTCTTCAGCCGGTCCCTCTTGTCGCCCTGGCCGAGACCTCTGCTCTCGGCCACCGACAGCAGCGCGACCGAGACCACCACGGCGGCCACGAAGCCGATGAAGTTCAGCTCGAAGATGTCGCCGCTGCCGATCAGGTTGGCGATCGTGCCGCCCACCACCGAGCCGACCACGCCGAGCACGAGCGTCCAGAGCAGCCCGATCTTCTGGCGGCCTGGGAGCAGGAGGCGGGCGAGCAGGCCGATGATGAGTCCGGCTATGAGGAATCCGATCATGTCCTGAGCCTATCCGTATGGGTACCCTGGCTCGCGTGAAGCGCTTCGGCCAGATCGCGATCATCTTGTTGGTGGCCCTCGCACTCACGGTGCTGCCGGGTGGTGGTGGTGCGCTCAACGTGGTGCTCACGCTGGTCTCGCTGGCCTTCTTCACCGCGATCGCCTTCTTGGGCTACCGGCTCTTCCACCAGTTCCGGTTCGAGCTCGAGAGCCTCGGCGACCGGCCGCGGGGAGTGCTCTACGGCGCGACCGGATTGGCGTTCCTCACCATCTGCGCGACCAACCGGATGTTCGACACCGGTGGACTTGGCGCGCTGGCGTGGATCGCACTGCTCGGTATCTGTGGGTACGGCCTCTACTGGGTGTGGACCCAGTACCGCAGCTACGCCTGATCGTCACCGCACGCTAGCCCACTCGTAACCTGCGGGCATTGTCCCGTCACGCGCCTGGGACGAGGCTCGAAGCGTGCTCTTCGCCAGCTTCCGACCCCGTGCCCAGCGCGGTCAGGCCACCGTCGAGATGATGGCCTCGGTGCCCTTCGTGCTGCTCGCGGGCGCACTTGCCTGGCAGCTCGCGCTGGCCGGCTGGACGTTGTGGATGTCGGCGCACGCGGCACGGGTGGCGGCGCGCGCGGATGCGGTTGGTCACGAGGTCCGTCCGGCAGCGCTCAGCGCGCTGCCGGACGCGCTGCGCCACGGGCTCCAGGTACAACGGCTCAAGGCGGGCGGCGTGCGGGTGAGTGTGCATGTGCCGCTGCTGCTCGACCCGGGGGTGGGGCCAGTGCATGTGAATGCGACCTCGTCGCTTGGCAGGAGCGACCGGTGAGGCGCTTGGCCGCCCAGCGGGCACAGGCCACCGTCGAGCTGATCGGCGCCCTGCCGGTGCTGGTGGTCGTCGGGCTCGTCCTGCTGCAGGCGCTGGCGGTCGGCTATGCCGTGGTGCTTGCGGGTACCGCGGCAGAGGCCGGAGCGCTGGCAACGGCCGCCGGAGCGGATGCCCGGGCCGGTGCCAAGAAGTCGCTGCCGGGCTGGTCGCGCGCCCACGCGCGGGTCACCGAGCGCGGCGGCACCGTGCGGGTCCACCTGCAACCGCCGTCGCCGCTTCGGATCGTGGCGCGGGCGCTCGCGGTCGACGCGGACGCATCGGTGGAGAGCAAGTGAGCTCGGGCCAGGCGACGCGGGGGAGGGGGGCGGTCGCGACCGCCCTCACCGCGGTGGCGGACTGGCTGGTGGAGCCGGTCGGCGCGCACGCGGGGCCTCCAGAGCTCGTCGAGGTCGAGGTGATGCGCCGGCCTGTGATCGCGGTCGCCGGGTTGGCGCCGCGCACGGGCACAACCGTCGTGGCACGCGCGATCGGCGTCGCGCTGGCGGCCCGCGACCCCGGTGGGGCGGGTGCGGTCACCGCAACCGGCACGGGTCCGCTTTCGGTCGGCCTGCCCGCGGCCGGGCGTTTGGCACGCGCACTTGCGCCGATGGCACCAGGAGGTACGCGGGCCGTCGGGCGCCTGTGCCTGGTCAGGGGGGCCGACCCAGCGGAGCTGAGCGCGGGTGTCCACGGCCTGGCCCCGCTTGTGATCGACGTCGCAGAAGCCGCCGACGCGGCGGTCGCGACCTCGCTGGCGGACGAGGTTGTACTCGTGGCTGCACCCGAGGCCGAGCCGGCTCTTGCACGGGTCGTCGCCGACAACCTCGCGGCGGTCGGGCCGGCGCCGGTGATCGTTGTCAACAGGGGCCGGTCGGATCGCCAGGCATGGGCGGCAGTCGCCGACGTCGTGCTTCCAGAGTCGCGGATGGCGGCACGGGCCGCGCTTGCGGGGCGCGAGGGGCGGGGTGTCTTCGGGGATGCGATCGCGGGCCTCGCCGACCGTCTGGTGGGTCCATGAGGCGGCCCGGCGTACGCCGAGACGAGTCGGGCCAGGCGCTGCTGCTGACCCTTGGGGTGGTGTCCGTCCTGCTCGTCGGGGCGTTCGTGCTGAGCGCGTTCGGGCAGGCGCTTGGCGGCAAGGGGCGCCAGCAGCGGGCCGCGGATCTCGCCGCGATGTCGGCGGCCGCGTCGATGCGCGCGGACTACCCGCGGCTGTTCGAGCCCGCGGTGCTGCTCAACGGCATGCCCAACCCACATCATCTGACGACGGCCGCGTACATGGTCCGTGCCCGCGCGGCGGCAGTTCGCGGCGCCCGTCGCAACCGCGGGCGGGTCAGTCTGGGTGGCGTCACCTTCCCCGGCGCATCGTTCGCGCCGACGCGTGTTGCGGTGCGCCTGACCGCCATCACTTCCGTGCGGGTCGGGCAACGCGACCGCCGGGAGGTCACGGTGAGCGGCCGTGCCGAGGCTGAGATGAGTCCCGCCGGCGGCGCCGGCCTGAACCAGCCGGCTTTTGGCAGCGGCGGTGGCTACGACGGGCCGCTGGCCTATCGGATGGGCAAGCCGATGCGGCCCGATGTCGCACGCGCGTTTGACCAGATGGCGGCGGCCGCACGGCGGGCAGGGCTGGCGCTGTCGGTCAACAGCGGCCTTCGGTCCGACGCCGAGCAGGCCCGCCTGTTCGCGAAGAATCCGAACCCGAAGTGGGTCGCCCCCCCTGGCACGAGCCTGCACCGCTATGGCACCGAGCTCGACCTCGGACCGCCCGCGGCGCATGGATGGTTGGCCGCCCACGCCCGTGAGTTCGGTTTTATCCACCGCTACGCCTGGGAGCCGTGGCACTACGGGTTGGCGTTAGGTACAAACTCTCCGGGCGAGCTGACCGGCGCAGCCTAGCGCTGTGATCTCGAAAGCCGTTGTGCGGTTTTGACGTCTGGGGAAGTTGCAGATAAGAATCGCGGTCAGTGCGGCAACGACCGTCTACGCGACTCAGGCCCAACATGTCCTCAATCGGATTCAGTCTCGTTGGTCGTCAAGAGGTAGGCCATACGGTTGGCGGACGTCGCTCTTGGTTGGGGTGATTGCTGGCGCACTTATCGTGGCCGGGTGCGGGTCTTCGCGCAGTGACCGCCCCCGCGCGAGGACGGCGAGTGAGTACTGGTATGCGCCGGCGCTCGGTCGAGGGGACGTCGCAAAGCTTCTGTGGGTTGGTTTGCCGGGTGAAAAGGCTGTACGCGTCAAGCGCGTCAGGCGGGGCGGACGGATCTCGCTGACCGTAAAGACGTCGCTACCACGCTCAGCGCCATTGGTCGGGGTTTGGAAGTGCACGGGCATCAGGCTCGAGAGCCCGCAGGACCGAGCGATGCTTTCCTCCGGTGTTCGAGGCGATTACGAGTCCAAGCAGGCGAGGCAACAGATAAACGGTCATCCTTCGCACTTGCAACGAGCGACAGACCAAGTCGTTCGAGGGTCCCTGACGTGCCTCGCGCGAGAGTGACCCGATAGTTCGCGGGTCACTCTCACGGTGCAGCTTCACCACGGGGCCGCAAGGTTGCGGGCAGGTGCAACATCAAGACAAACGCCAAGAAGCCGCAGGCGTGGCGGGCGGCCTCGTCAGCGTCGCTCACCATCTAGGCGGGGCGTTCGGCCTCGCACCGGCATCGACCTCAACGACGTGATCGAGGCCCCAGATCTGGACTACCTGCGCCCTCCGCGGTGGCCGAGGTTGAAGCCTTGACCACGCGAACGCCTGGCGCTGCCCACCGACTGCTCGGCGTAGCGCCGTAGGGATCAGTTTGTGGTGGCGTCCGCGTCGAGCACCGACTGCAGGACGCCGGGGAATCGGGTCTCTAGGTCGGTGTGGCGCAGGGTGGTCCAGCGGCGGTTGCCGTCTTCGCGCTGATGGATGACGCCGGCCTCGCGGAGGATCCGGAAGTGGTGGGTCAGCGTCGATGGCGCGACGGTCACGGGAAAGGTGCCGCACGCCCGCTCGGTGTCTGCACGCAGCGTGTGCACGATCGTCAGGCGCGTGGGATCGGCGAGGGCGTGGAGCAGCGCGACGATCGGCACGTCGTCGATCGGGGGGTGGGTCAGGGCGGGGCGGCGAGCGTGTGGCGGTGACATCCGATTCCTTTTCGAGCAACGTCGAACATCATGCTAGCTTGATCTTCGACATACGACGAACATCGAAAGGTAAGCATGAGCACCACCGCGATGCGCGCTCTCGTCTTCGACGAGCCCGCCCCCGACGCCCGCGCGACGCACGTCCGCGTCATCGACCAGCCCGTGCCCGCGGGATGGCAGGTCGCGATCGACGTGGCCTACGCCGGCATCAACTTCAAGGACGTCATGGCGCGCCGCGGCGACCCCGGATACGTGGCCTCGTGGCCGTTCGTCCCCGGGCTGGAGGCCGCGGGCACGATCCGCGCGCTGGGCACCGACGTCACCGGCCTCGAGCTCGGGCAGCGTGTCGTGGCCTTCACCGACGCCGGCGGGCTGGCGGAGGTCGCGACGGCCGCGGCCGCGCTGGTCGCCCCCGTCCCCGACGGCCTCGACCTGGCCGCCGCCGCCGCGGCGCCGGGCGCCTTGACCACCGCGCTTCTGCTCATCGCCGACCTCACGCGCGTACGCGGCGGCGAGGTCGTCCTCGTGCACTCCGCCGCCGGCGGCGTCGGACAAGCCGCAGCGCAGCTCGCCCGCTCCAAGGGAGCCCGCCTGGTCCTGGGGACCGTCGGTGATCAGCGCCGCGTCGACGCTGCGCGCGCCGCAGGCTACGACGCGGTCTTCGTCCGCGACGGCGGGCTACTCGACGCGATCGAGCACACGACCGACGGCCACGGCGTCGACGCGATCCTCGACCCGCAGGGAACGGCCATGCTCGACCTTGACCTGCAGGTCGCCGCACCCGGCGCACGCATCGTCCTCTTCGGCAACGCCTCGGGCAGCCCCTTGGGACGTTGCCCGTCGGACGGCTCGCGGGCAACGTGTCGCTCGCGGGCTTCAGCCTCGCCGCTATCGCCCACCGGGCGCCGCAGCGCCTCGCCGCCGCCCTCGCCGCCATCCTGGACCGCCTCGTCGACGGCTCGCTCGTCGTCGACACGGCGCTCGGCGAAGGACTCGAGTCCGCCGCCGCCTTCCACGACGCTCTGGCCAGCGGCTACGCAGGGGGCAAGCCGATCATCCACGTCAAGTAATCCACACGGTCAGCGCCACCGCTCAGGATCCCCGTCATCACGGATCCCGACCACCGGTGCCACGGCCCCCTCCCGCGGTGCTCACCGCAGCGCGAGGATCGATCGTGCCTCAGCGCCGAGTCGCCACCCCTGGCGGCGACACCACGTCCTCCCATCGACCCTCGGTCGCGTCGCTGACGATCCGTTCCGACTGCCCGCCCGTGTAGCCGTCGGCGGCGTCGATCAGGCGATGGCCCGCGTCGACGAAGGCAGCAACGATGCGCTGGGCGTCGACGGTTCAGCAGCACGCGGGCCGGACCGCACCGAAGTTCGGCGGCGTCTTCACGCCCAAAATCGACATTGAGACTGACGGGCCCCTGCCGGCGCCGGCGCCGCTGGCGAATGCTGCGTCGCTGAGCCACCCGGCCTCGGCGATCCAATCGCCGGCAAGCAGCGCGTGCCCCACGCCGGTCGCGTCGATCGGCGGCCGCGGGCCGAAGTGCTCGACCACCGTCATCCGCGGTAGGTAGGGGCGTGCGCGACAAGGTCCTTCCAGCCTGAGCGAGCTCGAGCAGCTCATCGAGCTCGGTGCGGTCCGCGCGATCCTCAGCGTCGCGAAGGTAGCGGGCAACGTCTACGACGGCACCGCCCCGGGGGTGCGCTGTCGCGAGCGGCGCGAGTCGCCTCGGTCAAGAACAAGGGCTTAACGACTCCCGTCACGGATTGCTGGTCCCTTCGCGGGAGCTGCGTGAGAGCGACATCCAGGCACGCAGCCTCGACGGGTCGAGGGTCGCCGACCGGCGTCGTGCCGCCCGCGGTTTCGAACAGCCGCCCGGCGGACGCCGGCCCGAGTCCCGCTCACGCGCCGCGCGACGCAGCGCTTCACGTCGGCCAGCCAGACTCCGCCTGACTCGAGTAGCTCCTGCAGCTTCGCGTGGCAGCGCACGACCGCGCCGGCCCGCCGCGCTGTGTCGGCCAACGCGTCGACTATGGGTTGCCAGCGCCGTCGAGTTAGCGCACTCCGGGGCGCATGGCCCGCTTGGCCTGATCGACCGCGATCTCGGCCGGTAGCTCGTCGAGCGCGCTCCTTTAGCCGACCGTGCGCACGAACGTGGTCAGCAGATCGCGAGTCGCGAGCGGGACCACTGGTCGCCACCGTGTCCATCCACCGCGACGCGCTGCGCCCATGATGTCCGCTCGGGCCGATCGCGAAGGATGCGCAGGAGAACTTGCAGAGCGCCGACCTCCCGCCACCCCACCGATGTCGTACGGCGCCGGTACGAATCGTCCGCCGCGCAGCAGGCGGTGGTAGCGGCTCGACGGCGTCCGCCAAAGCGGCTCGAAGCGCAGGTCGCGAAGGAGCTACGGCGCTCATCCTGCAGCTTCCGCCGGCGCCATGGCCCGGGAAGAGCACCGCGTGCCTTGGTGGCGGTCATGCGGGCACCTGCCCGGTGACGGTGAGGACCGCGTTGCCAACAACCTCGCGGTCCCGGACCGCGGCGAGCACCCGCGCGGTGTCGGTCCAGGGGGCCTTCATGCCGATCTCGGGATGCAGCCGCCCTGCCGCGGCAAGCCCCACGAGGGTGACCAGATCCTCGACGTCGTGCGCGGCGTCGGACCAGTACGCGAACGAGCGCAGTCGCACGTCGCCCGGGCCGTTGGCGACCGCGAAGAAGTCGAGCGCGGCGGGGCGTCTGGACGCCTGGCCGAGCCACACGAGCAGGCCACCGGTGCGCAGGGCGGTGAGGGCATGGCCCGTCGTCTCGCCGCCGACCGACTCGAACGCGATGTCGAAGCCGTCGCCGGCGTCGTCAACCGAGGTCACCACGCGGTCGGCACCGAGCTCGCGGAGCCGTGCGCCGCGCTCGGAGGAACGCGTGACGGCAGTGACCGCGATGCCGTCGGCGGCGGCGAGCTCGGCGAACAGATGCCCGACTCCTCCCGACGCCCCGGTAAACAGCACCCGTCTGGCACCCTCGGAGCGGGCAATCCGGACCAGGCGTAGGGCCGTGAGGCCGGGAAGCGGCAGGGCAACCGCCGCAGTGGGCGCGAGGCCCTCGGGCAACCGGACCAGACGCGATGCGTCGACGGCAACGCTGCGTGCCCAGCCACCGCCGTCGAGGTGGGCGACCACGGAGCTTCCCCGCGGGGGTCCGGTGCCGTCGGCCGCGGCCTGTACTACGCGGCCGGCCACGTCCTTGCCATAGCCGTCGGTGCGACCGCCCTCGAGCAGCAGGATCTCTCCGCGGTTGACCGAGAAGGCCTCGATGGACACCACCGCCTGGCCGGCCTCTGGCGCGGGTGCGGGGCGGCGCCCGAGCTCCACCAGGGCCGCGTCGCCGGTTGTCGTGACTACGTCGATCTCGTCCATGGCACGACCGTAGACCGACCGCTTCCGAATCGGAAGAAGGCACCGCGCTGTAGGGTTGGTCACTAATGGATACCCTCCCTGCCTACGACGTCCTGAAGCGTGGCTGCCCCACCCGACAGGTGCTGGACCGGATCGCCGACAAGTGGACGCTGCTGGCGCTGGTGGCCCTCGAGGCGGTGGGGACGCTGCGCTTCTCCGAGCTGCGCCGCAGCATCGAGGGGATCTCCCAGAAGATGCTCACCCAGACGCTCCGGGCGCTTGAGCAGGACGGGATGGTGCTGCGCGAGGTCGAGCCCACCGTGCCCGTGACCGTCCGCTACTCGCTCACCCCGCTCGGCCTCAGCCTCGCGGCGGCGGTGTCCGTCCTGCGCGACTGGTCCTACGGAAACATGGACGCGATCGAGGCCGCCCGCGCCGCGTACGCGCCGCCCACCGGAGCGCCGCCCACGCCGGTCTCGTCCTGACGTCTGGCGACGGGAGCTGCTCTGCGACCCCACGACCTAGGCGAGCACACCCTGCGCTAGATGACGAGCCCCAGCACGTTCCGAACACCGTGAAGTAGATCCGGGTCTGCCGAGAGGCTGGGGTGTCAAAGCCTCACGACCTCAAGGAGGCCCGGAATGTCCGCGCGATCAGGACGTTTTCGGAGGGGGAGCCGGAGGCGATCCTGGTGCCGTCGCACGACCCGAGCGCCTGGCACGAGCTTCGCCGAGGGGTGGCGAAACCATGATGGCCTGGGCGCCCGCGCGACGGCCGATTCGTAGGACCGCGAGCGCCAGCGTCGGCGCCTGAGGGCTTCCTCCGCTACGGTCCCCGCCGACGGCAACCCGGGGGGTCCCTGCGCGAGGGGCTGAGAGGGCGCTTCCTAGCGCCGACCCGCCGAACCTGATCTGGGTCATTCCAGCGAAGGGAGGACATCGTGAGTCAGGCAGATCAGCCGGCCAGCGCTCCGAACTCGAATGACCGCTTCTCCGCGCAGCTGTGGTCGGGAATCGAGGGGACCTATCAGGCGATCCTCGAGCATCCCTTCATCACAGGCCTGACCGACGGCTCGCTCGAGCGGGCCGCGTTTGAGTTCTACGTCGTCCAGGATGCCCACTACCTGCGCGAGTACGCCCGCGCGCTGAGCGTGGCCGCGGCGCGGGCCCCTTCGGAGGGCGACATCGCGATGTTCAACGAGCACGCGGCCGGGGCGATCGCGGTCGAGCGCTCGCTGCACGAGGGCTTCTTCGCCGATTTCGGCCTCGGCGAGGAGGACGTGGCGGACACGCCGATGGCGCCCACGAATCTCGCCTACACCAGCTACCTGATCGCGACCGCCTACGGCGGCTCGTTCGGCGACCTGCTTGGGGCGTTGCTGCCCTGCTACTGGATCTACTGGGAGGTCGGCAAGGCCCTGAGCGAGAAGGGATCACCAGACCCGGTCTATGGCCGTTGGATCGAGACCTACAGCAGTCAGGAGTTCGCCGACGTGGTGACGGCGGTGCTCGCCCTGACCGACCGCCTCGGGCCGGCGCTCAGCCAGCCGCAGCGCGCGAGCGCTGCCCGGCACTTCGCCACCACGAGCCGGTACGAGTGGATGTTCTGGGAGATGGGCTACCGGCGTGAGCGCTGGCCCATCTAAGCGCTCCCTGTGAAGTTCCGTGGCGGTTGCGGTTGATCCAGTTCGATCACCATCGTAAGGGCGCTTCCCCCGCGGTCGAGGGGCCGAAACCCGAGGCGCTCGTAGAGCGCAGTGGCGGGGTTGTCACGCTCCACGCTGACACTGAGTCACCTCTTGGTACTACGGAGGCCAGCCTCCTCGCGCGACGCCGCGGGGGCAGGATCGTCTGGTACTTGTCTCGCTCGCGAGTGACGGGCCTGGGCACCGAGGGTCGGCCGGAGCGTTCGGCGCGACCGACGCATATCTGCTCGGCATCTACCCACACGGCTCCTGGGCGCTTAAGGAGCTGATGGAGATCGTCGTCCGGAACTGGCCTGACGCCGGCCTTGTCCTCAAGAGCATGTCCGGGCTGAGGCTGGCCAGCCCGGAGCCGACCGACGAGGAGCGCCTGAAGCTCCACAACGCCGGCGTGATGGTGATGCTGGAGGCGGAAGCGCTGCCGCCGCAGTCCGCCGGTTGGCGCCGAGGAGAGAGTCACATCATCTTGCACGGCTATTCACGTTGGGTCGCGTCATGGCCATGTGCCGGTCTGATCGAGGATGCGGTAGCGGATGAACGCCGATGCGTGGTGGAACGGCTTGACGGTGTTGGTCTGGGTGGCGGTGCGGTGCCCGCCGTCGACGACGACCGAGCGCATCGCGTTCACGTCGCTCCATCTCCGGCTGGTCGGGAAACTCGACCCGCAGCCGACCGGCGATCTGCTCGGGCGAGTAGCGGTGGGCGAGATCCTCCTCGACCACCGTGCGCAGCGCCAGGTTGACCTGAAGCTTTGCCGGCTTGGGGCGGCTCGCCCGCTCGTAGGCGAGCGCGTGCGCGGTAGTCGCCCGGTAACCGCCGCGACGAAGATCGGCATTTCGACGCAGCTCGCGCGAGACCGTCGACGGCGACCTGCCCAGCCGCCGCGCGATGCAGCGCATCGATTCGCCGCGCGCGCTCGCGAGCGCGATCTCCTCCCGCTCTGCAAACGACAAGCAGCGGCCCTTCAGATCGCGACCGCGGCGAGGACGCACCCCGCCCGCGGCGAGGACGCACCCCGCCCGCGGCGGCCACCCACCGCGTGCCCTTCTTGCGGTAGGTCCCAGCCTCAGCGGCCGCGTCGACGATGAACTCGCCGCGCTGCAGCGCGGCCCAGAACAACTGAACTCTCTCAGGAACCATTCGGTCACTAAACACGGCCATCAACAACACTCCTCTCGTCAGGTGTTGCGATCACCGCGAGAACCCAAGGTTCGTCTAACGGGCGCCGGTGGGCTGCCGCCCACCGAGAGCAGCACTCGTGGCTCACGGCTCCGATTTCGTGGAAGCGGGTCTCTTCAAGAGCCGATCGAGGCTAACGCGGCGCTGCTGCTTTTGGCGCGAGGAGCCGGCTTGTCGCGCCCCCGACGCTGCTCTGCCGCGCCAGCCGAGCGTGTCGGTTACCCAACAGCTCGTGGACGATGTGGCCGCCGCCGGTGGCTCGATGCGCGTTCCCGAGAAGCCACTGCCGCGCAGAGTCGAGCGGCTCAGGAGTGTTCAAGCCAGGGTCGGCTGAAGGTGGTGGCATGTGTCCGTCCATCCCTTGACGTGTGAGCGCACGATGTCGTGGTTGCCAGCGGTCAGCATCGATCCCGGCTGCGGCGGGGGTTGTCATGCGATCAGGGGTTCTCGCCGGCCGCGGATCGGATTCCCGCTTCGAGTGTCTGCACGAGTCGTTCGAAGGTCGTGTCCAGGTCGAGCGGGAGGCCGAAGCCGCCGCCTATCTCGAGCAGTGCGAAGCCGTGCAGGGCCGAGCGGATCACCCGCACCTGGTGCACCGCCTCGTCGCCCTCGAGACTCCAGCCCGCCAGGACGGCCAGGATCGGGTCGACTGCGTCGGCGGCTGCCGCCTCCTTCTCGGGCTCGTCGGCTCCCGGGGCCCGTACGGTGGCCGAGTAGCGCCCCGGGTGCTTGCGGGCGTAGTCGCGAAAGGCAGCGGCGATCGCGCGGAGTGCGTCCCCGCGCGATCGGCCTACGGCGGCGTCGCGGATCGCCGCCCCGAGGCCCTCGATGCTCGAGGTGGCCAGCAGCCGGAGCAGCTCGGTGTGGCTCGGCACATGGTTGTACAGAGAGGGGGGGCGGACGCCGAGCTCGCGAGCCAGTCTAGCCAGGGTGACCGCCTCGAGGCCGTCGGAATCGGCGACGCGCCCGGCCGCGGCGACCACGGCTACCCGGTCGAGCCTCGAGGCGGCCATGTCAGGCGCTTCGGCCGATCGCAGCGTCCATCGCGGCGCCGGGGTTCTCCACGACCTTGCCGTGCCCCGGGGCGAGACGGGCCGGCTCGAGGGCGCGTAACGCCTTCGCGCTCCCTAGCGCGGTAGGCCGGTGCCACGTGGCGAGCGCGACCAGCGGGAACCAGGGCCGCGGCTTGGCCGCCGTGGCGACGCCGCCCAGAGTGGAGAAGGCGTCGCCGCTGTAGAGCGTGCCGTCGCGCTGGTCGTAGAACGAGACGTGCCCCGGCGTGTGGCCCGGACTGGCGATCACCTCGAGCGATCCGACCCGGTCGCCGGCGGAGACCGTCCGGGTGGGCGTGGTCTCGGCCCCGGGCCAGCCTCCGCGGAGCTTGTCCTGGGGCTCTCCGGGGTCGAGCGTCATCACCTTGTCCAGATAGCGCGCGTCGCGCTCGGAGATCACCACCTCGGCGTCGGGCAGCTGGGCAGCCAGCTCGTCGAGGGAGCCGATGTGGTCTCCGTGGGCGTGGGTCAGCAGGATGGTTGTGATCGGTGCTCCGAGACTGGCCGCTGCACCGAGGAGCGCCTTCGCGCTCTTTGGCAGCATCGTGTCTATCACGGTCAGTCCGCGGTCCTCGGGGACGAGGTAGGCGTTGACGAAGCCGAAGCGGCTCACACGGGTCGCGGTCATCTCAGGTCCTGTCGTGGAGCTATGCACAATAGTGCACAGACTACTATCATTAGTCAAATGTCGCCCATCCACGCTATGAACCTCGCCCTCAAGTTCGTGCTCGAGCTGGCTGCTCTCTCCGCGTTTGCGTTTTGGGGCGCCGAGACGGGCTCGGGAGTCTGGGCGGCGCTGCTGGCAGTAGCGCTTCCGGGCGCCTTCGTGCTCCTGTGGGGGCGCTTCGCCGCCCCGCGCGCTCCCCAGCGCCTGTCGGTTGTGTTCCGCGTCCCGTTCGAGCTGGCCCTCCTGGGGCTCGCGTGCCTGGCGCTGGTAGGCATCGGCGCGACCGCACCAGCGATCGCCTTCGCCTGCGCACTGGTCATCAATGTCGCGGGCGCGTTCACCCTTCGACAGTGGTCTGCGTGACAGCGCCCGGCCGGGATCTGCGGGTGACGTTCGTGGGCGACTCCTTCGTCGCAGGCGTCGGGGACGGGACCGGTTTGGGCTGGGTCGGGCGGATCGCGGCGCTGACCCACGGCGTGGGCGCCCCCTCACTGCGTACTACCTCGGAGTGCGGCGCGACACATCCAGCGACGTGCTCGACCGGTGGGAGCCCGAGGTGCGTGCTCGTCTCCAAGACGGCGCCGACAATCGAGTCGTGTTCTCCTTCGGCTCCAACGACATGTCGTTGGAGCGCGAGACAGTCCGGGTGAGTGCCGAGCGCACGGCAGGCCCTCGAGGTCGTGCTCGCACGGGCGAGACAGCTCAGCTTGCCTCCCTTCGTGTGGTCGGGCCTCCGCCCGCCAACGACGGCGCGCAATGTGTGAGCGGATCGTTGCCCTCTCCGTTCAGCTCAGGAAGGTGGCGGACGCCGCCGCCGCATGCGGCAGGGACGAGCGGAGCACCGAGAATATAAGGCGTTTCGAGGCAGCGATCGCGTCGGAGCCCAGGACGACCGTCATCCGGCGCGCCGCGCAGCAAGCACGGCGAGCCGGTGGTCCTTCCATAGGCAGTCCGCGTCAGCGAAGCCGGCCTCGCGCAGCCATGCGAGCTGGTGCTCGACTGACGCGGTGC
>JBBRYL010000060.1:0-19911 GCA_038237685.1 Solirubrobacterales bacterium
CGGCCGTCCTCGCCGCCGGACTCGACGAACCACTCGCGCAGCGCGAGCAGCTCCATCACCGAGGCGCACACCTCGGCGTGGGGTGAGTCGGCGCCGACGTTGCACGCCAGCCCGATGAGGCTGAGTGCCTCGGCGGGTTCCTGACGCGCGAGCAGCTGGCCGATCGCCGACACGATGAAGGTGTGCACGCGGTCGAGCAGCGGGTCGACCTGCAGGGGGGTCATGAGCGCCGGCCCCGAGTCGATCGGATCCTCACCCGCGAGGATCCGGTCCATCTGTGCGCCGAAGGAGAGCCGGATCTGGTCGGCGTCGAGGCCGGCCTCGAGGGCCACCCGCAGGTTCAGCGCGGCGGCGAAGCCCGGTGTGCCGTAGGGCGCGTCGCTTGCGAACAGCACCCGTCCGGGTGGCACCAGCGACCACAGCGTGTAGAGGTCGCTCGCCGACCACCACGAGGTGTCGAAGAAGAGGTTCGGCAGGTCGGCCGCGGACTTCCAGATCCAGGCCAGGTCGGTGATGGCCGCGTGCGCCAGGATCAGGCGCAGGCCCGGATGGCGCTCACACAGGCCCACGGCCACTTCGCCAAGCGCGGGGATTCCGCGGCCGGCGTGCACCAGAACCGGGAGCGTGCGCTCACCGGCCAGCGCGAACACGGGCTGCAGCGCGGGGTGGTCGAGGTCGAACGCCTCGCCGCGGGGGTGCAGCTTGATGCCCGCCGCGCCGGCGGCGAGAGCGCGCTCGGCCTCGGCCAGCGGCTGGTCCTCGGGATCGAGCCGCGCATACGGCGTGAGCCTGCCACCGGACCGCTCGGCCTCCGCGATCACCATGTCGTTCGCCGGCGGATAGCCGTCGGGCTCCTGCATCGGGAAGACCACCCCGCGGGCGCCGATCGATGCCAGTCCGTGGGTCAGCTGCTCGGGCGTGCAGGTGAACCCGTCGGGATCGTTCTCGCCGATGTGGGTGTGGGCGTCGACGATGGCGAGGTCGGGCACCTGGTCGCGAAGGGCGTCGACCCAGCGCGCGGTCACCTCGTCGAGGAACACCCTGCGGAGACTACCTCTGGGCCGGAGCCCAGCCGGGACCACGGAACACGTAGCCCAACCGGTCGCGCCACGAGCCGGCCGCCCGGACGTCGCGCCACACGGCGACGTACTCGTGAAAGGCGACCTTCGGCGGGGAGAACCAGCGAATGTTCTTCGTCAGCCCGTATCGCACCCGCTCCTCCTCGCCCTGGAAGGTGCCGAGAATGCGATCCCAGATGATCAGGATGCCGGCGTAGTTGCGGTCGAGATAAAGGTCGTTGGCGCCGTGATGCACCCGGTGGTGCGACGGCGTGTTGAAGACGAGCTCGAACGGTCGTGGCAGCCGGTCGATGCGCTCGGTGTGGATCCAGAACTGGTAGGCGAGGCTCACGGCCTGTTGGGCGAAGATCATCCACGGCTTGAAGCCGAGCAGCGCGAGCGGCATCCAGAACGGGAAGTAGGTCATGGGCACCCATGTCTGGCGCAGCGCGGTGGACAGGTTGAAGTACTGCGAGGAGTGGTGCACCACGTGGCTGGCCCAGAACACGCGCACCTCGTGGCTGATCCGGTGAAACCAGTAGTAGGCGAAGTCGTCGAGGAAGAACAGCGCCACCCACGCCCACCAAGCGTCGCTTGGCACGCGCAGTGGGGTGAGCTCGTAGAGACCGGCGTAGATCACGAGCACCACCAGCTTCCAGCCGGCGTTGACCACCACGTTGCCCATGCCCATGCTCAGGCTGGTGCGGGTGTCCTTGAGCTCGTACCCCTTGAGGTCCTCGCGGGCGGCGATCTTGAACGAGACGGCCTCGACGGCCAGCAGCAGCACGAAGGCCGGGACGGCGTAGAGGATCAGGTCGACCATGGCGTGCGCTCCAGGAGGTCGCGTGCGGTGGATTCGGCGGCATCGGCGTCGCCCGCGGCGATGGCGTCCACGAGGGCGGCGATCGCCTCGTGGTCGCGCGCTTCGGGCAGCGAGCGGGTGCGCAGGTCGAGCGCGCCGCCCTCGGCGATCAGGCCGTTCAGCGCGAGCCGGTAGGCCAGGTTGTCGGCGCCGATAACCACGAGGCCCCACACGCGCTCGTAGGCATCGGCTGCCTCGCCGTCGTTGGGTGCGCGAAGCTCGGTCAGGGCGCGCAGCTCGTCGATCAGCGCGGAAGGGGCGCGCTCAGCGCAGCGGCGGGCGGCATCGGCGCCGATGCACAGGCGCATCTCCAGTCCGGCGCGAACCAGCCGCCCCGTCGTGCCGATCCGGCTCAGCAGGTCGAGCCCTCCCGAGGCCTGCCAGTCCAGCACCCGCGTGGCGCCCCCGTGGGATACCCGGACGAGGCCCGCCTGTTGCAGGCGCTTGATCGCCTCGCGGATCGCATGACGGTTGACCCCGTACTCCTCGGCGAGCAGCCGCTCGGACGGCAGGCCGTCCTCCGGGGCAAGCGAGCCACCGAGGATCTGCTCGCTGATCGACGCGTATACGGCGTCGGGGAGCGGCTGGGTACGGGCGAGCGGCGGCACTGGTCAACTGATTGGACCAGTTGCGGTGAAGCGTGTCAAGCGGGCGGCGCTCGTATGCGCCTACGTCAGCGGCTTGCCGAAGTAGTAGCCCTCGTTGTGCATGCCGAACGCTTCGTACAGCAGGTGGGCCTCGGTGCGCGGGTAGCCCGACTCGAGTGTGAGCTGCCAGGAGCCGCGCTCACGCGCCAGGCCCTCGGCCTCCTCGAGCATGAGCCGCGCGGCTCCCTGCCGGCGCGCGTCGGCGGCCACGATCAGGTCCGGGATCCACGCGTCAGGGCGCGGGCGGTTCAGTCGCGCCCTGAAGTGCAGCGAGCAGCACGCGACCACGCGGCCGTCATCGCCTTCGACCACGAGCGGGCCCGACCCGGACTCGGCCACTTGGGCCTCGAACACCCGGCGGCACTCCGTTTCGGTCTCGGGTGTCACCACGTCGCGACCGAGCTCCTCGAGCAGCGAAGTCACGGCGCCGAAGTCCTCGGCGCGCGCGGCCCGTACCGTCACGCTCAACGACGGCCCTGCTCGAGCGCGCCCTTGACCTGGGCGTCGAGCGCGTTCAGCCGCGCAAGCGCGAGCGCCTCGGGCGACCCGAACTGCCGCCCCGGCAGCGTGTCGGGCCCATGGTGGCCGAGGATGCAGTGCACGAGCGCGAGCAGCCGTGGTTGAGGGAAGCCGTCGAGGCGGCCCGCGCGGGCGATCACCATCTGCTGGCCGAGCGCCAGGTGACCGAGCAGGGCGCCCTCCTCGCTCAGCGCGATCTCGGCGCCGTAGGTGAACTCCCGGGTCTTGCCGACATCGTGCAGGATGGCGGCGGCGATCAGCAGATCGGAGTCCAGGCGGGGATGCAGGATGCAGGTCTCCTGGGCCAGGGTGGCAACGGCGACCGTGTGCTCGATCAACCCACCGAGGTAGGCGTGGTGGCCGCCCCGGGTGCACGGCGCGCGGCGCAGCGACCCACGGAAGGTGGCGTCATCGAGAAAGTCGGCGAGCAGCCGTTTGAAGTCCGGGTCATACACCTCCCCAGCCAGGTGCTCGAGGAAGCCGTCGAGCTCCGCGATGTCGCGGTAGGCCATCGGCAGGAACTCGGCGGGATCGAGCGACTCGTCGTCGGCGCGGCGGATCGAGTTGACCTCGACCTGCAACTCGTCACGGAACCGCTCGACGCGACCCTCGACTTCCACGATGTCGCCGCGCTCGAACCGGCCGGCCAGGAAGTCCGCGTCGCGGAAGGCCCGGGCGGGGATCGAGCCCGTGCGATCGCGCAGCTCCAGGGCGAGGTAGGCCGATCCCGACCGGGCCGTCATCCGGTCCTTGCGCGAGCAGGCGAACACGCCCTCGACGTCGGTGCCGGGGCGGAGGGATTCGACCGTGGGACGGTCTTCGAGCGCTGCGGACATCGGCCACATGGTGGGCGACCCGGCGGACGAACTGTGGGCCTCCACTACCGTGAACGTGATGTCCGATCTGATCTGGAGCGCGCGTCCGGCGCTGCGCCGCCCGGTGCTGGTGGCGGCCTTCGGCGGCTGGAACGACGCGGGCGATGCCGCCACCGCAGCCACCGAGTTCATCCGCGACCAGTTCGAGCACACAGAGATCGCCCACATCGACCCGGACGAGTTCATCGACTTCACAAGCGTCCGGCCCGACGTCAAGCTCCGCGACGGCCACATGCGCGACATCGAATGGCCCCAGACGACGATCACGGCGGCCCACATCCCGGGCTCCGATCGGGATCTCGCGGTGCTCCACGGCGTCGAGCCTTCGCTGCGCTGGCGCCGCTACTGCGACGCCGTGGTCGAGGCCGCGCGGACGCTCGACGCCAGTCTGGTGATCACGCTCGGCTCGCTGCTGGCCGACGTGCCGCATTCGCGCGCGGTGTCGATCAGTGGCATCGGATCCGACGCCACTGCAGTCGACAAGCTCGGCTTCGAGCACACCAACTACGAGGGGCCGACGGGAATCGTCGGCGTGCTCCAGCACGCGTGCGCCACGGCCGGCTTCGACTCGATCAGTCTGTGGGCATCGGTGCCCCACTACGTCGCGGCCACTCCCAACCCCAAGGTCGCGCTCGCGCTGGTGCGCGCGTTCGAGGGCGCGGCCGGGGTCGTGATCGACGCCGGCGAGCTGGAGGGCGTGGCCGAGGACTACGAGCGCCAGGTCAGCGCGGCGGTGGCATCGGATCCCGAGGTCAAGGCCTTCGTCGAGCGGCTCGAGAGCGCCATGGACGAGGTCACCGAGGACGCCGACCCGCCGGAGAATCTGCCGTCTGCGGACGCGATCGCGTCAGACTTCCAGAAGTTCCTGCGCCAGAAGGGTCCGGAGAGCTAACTACAGTTAGCGCTCACCGTTCTGCCGCCGGGCAGATGATCCGGTAGTCGCAGAACGAGCAGATCTCCGCCGTCGGCGTCGGCTGGAACTCCTGGCGCATGATCCCGTCCCCGATCCGCGACACCGTCGCCTTGACGCGGTCGATCTCGTCCTCGGAGTGGGTGACCGGGACCTTCTCGCCGGTCATCACGTACATGTAGCTCTGCGCGGAGGTCTCGACCTGCCACGACTCGCGCGCACCCATCTGGTAGATCGAGAGCTGAATGTCTTGGCGCAGGTCCTCCTCGCTCTTTGACTTGCCCGTCTTGTAGTCGATCAGCTCGAAGGTGCCGTCGGGCAGCTTGTCGACGCGGTCGACCCTGCCGCGCAGCAGGTGGGGTCCCAGCTGGAAGGAGAAGCTGCGCTCGAACCACTCTGGGTCCCCCGGCTGGTCGCGGTAGCCCTCCCAGTAGAGGTCGAGCGCCGCAAGGGCCCGTTCGCGGAACTGCAGCTCGTCGTCGGAGTCGCCGAATCCGCCGCGCCGCCAGGAGATCTCGAACAGCTCGAACAGATCGTCGCGCGAGGGCGCCGGAGCCTTGTGGAAGCGCTCGAGCACCTGGTGCACCACGATCCCGAAACGCTGGTTGATCGTCGGCTCCTGGGGGATTCGGAACACCCGGGCGAACTTGTACTTAAGCGGGCACAGCCGGTAGGTCTCGATGTCTGAGGCCGAGAGCATCACCCCGTCGCCGCGGCGCGGGATGAACGGGTCAAGTGACGGTTCCGCCGCGGCCAGGGTGCCCTCGGGCCGTGACGCCGGCGCGCGGCCGGCATCACGAAGCCAGTCGTCCAGCTGGCTGGCCTGCAGCAGCTCGCGCTGTTCGCCGGTCGCGCCCTGGGCCAGCAGCGCGTTGACCTCCCACAGCGCCTGGTCGAGCTCCTGCCCCGCCGCCGAGCGGTCGATAAGCGCCGACACCTTCACAAGCTCGAGGAACCGCGCCACGGCCTGGGACACGTCGACGGTGGTGTCAAGCCGCATCTCGCCGAGCCGGCCGCCCACCTGCGCGACGGTGTCGAGCAGCTCGTCACGCATCGCGCGAAACACTGAATGCAGGCCTTCGTCGGGACCGAACAGGTCCTCCTCGATGCGCTCCTCGGGGACGTCGGCTGCGGCGCGCGCATCCTGGAGCGCGACGGGGGGGTCGGTGTCGCGGCCGTCCGGCGGCTCGGGGTAGGCGAGCACCAGCCCCGTGCGTGCCCGGGTGGCGGCGGTGTGCAGCCGCCGGCGCGCGTGTGCCTGGGGATCCACGGCGGGATCCAGGCGCTCCTTGACCAGGGCGACGGGAACGGCGGGCTCGCGCACGCCGCCACCGCCCGCCTGCGTAGACCAGCCCTCCAGACCCAGCACGAACACGTGATCGAACTCGCGCCCGCGGGCGGTCTCGAGATCCATGACCTGGACGGCGTCCTCCCGCGCCGGCGCCGCAACCTCCTCCCATTCGAGCCCGGAATCGGCCACGGCGCGCAGGTAGCGGGCGAAGTCCCGTGGCGTGGCATCGGGCTCGCGGCGCATGAACGCCGTGGCCAGGTCGGGGAGCACCGCGATATTGCGCAATCGCTCCACGGTGTCGGCCTGGGTGGCGAACACCTGCTGGCGGCGGATGCCCACGCGCTCGATCAAGCGCAGCACGAACGCGTCGGGGCGGCGGTCCTCGAACGCGGCGGCGGCGGGCCGGTACAGGCGCAGGAACGTCTGCGCGCGGTCGCGGCCCTCCGGGGTGAGCTGAGGCCCTTCGAGCGCGGCGGCCACGGCAGCCGGCATCTCGAGCTTTCGGCGCCGCGCCAGCTGGGTCAGGCGCGCGATGTCGACTGAGTGCAGGCCCACCGGTGGGCGGGCAAGCGTGCGCACGGCCGCGCCCGAATCGGCGGGATCGGCCAGCAATCGCATCCAAGCGAGCACGTCGCGGACCTCGGCGCGCTGGAAGTAGGCGGCCGACCCGTGTAGCCGAAAGCCGACCGAACGTTCCTCGAGCGCCGAGCACACCACGGCGCCTTCGCGGGCGGTCGAGCGAAGCAGCACGGCGATCCGCGACGGCGTGTTGCCGCTATCCACGAGCGCGGCGGCAGCGGCGGCCGCAGCCTGGGCCTGGGCGCGCTCGGAGCTGCACCGCCAGAAGCGCACCGACCCCCCCTCCGCCACGTCGCCGGGGTCCGCGCCCTCGCCGAGGGCGCCGCGGCCGGTGGTGAGTATGCGCTCGGGGCAGCGGAAGCTGCCTTCGAGATGGGCGGCCGCGGCCTCCGGGAAGCCGCGGAGGAAGTCGTCGAGTCGGTTCGAGGCGTCTGCGCCCTCGCGCAGGATGGCCTGCGCGGGATCGCCCGCCACGGTCACCTCACGCTTCTCCTCGCACAGCAGAGACAGCAGCGCGGACTCCGCGAAGTTCGCGTCCTGATGGTCGTCGACCAGCACGGCGTCGAGCCCGGCGGCCAGCCGGCGCCGTACGTGGGGACGCTCGTGCAACAGGTGAAACGCGCGGACCACGAGGTCGCCACCGTCCAAGGCGCCGCGCGCCGCCAACAGCCGGTCGTGGTCGGCGTACACACCAGCGAACTCCCGCTCGCGCAGCGCGGCCGTCCTGGCGGCGTCATCGGCGGCGTCGGCCTGCGTCACGCGTTGCTCGGCATGCCGGATCAGCTCCTCCGGCGAGACCATCTCCTGCTTCAGCCTGTCGATGCGGGACACGAACCCGGCCAGCAGCGGCGCGGGGTTGCCGCGGATCTGGTGGTGGCGCAGCGTGAGCTCGCCGAGCGAGTCCAGGAGCAGCGCAACACGCTCGGCGGGTGCCACCGGCACGAAGTCCGCATCGATGCCGGCCTCGGCCGCCTCCTCGCGCAGCAGCTCGATGCACAGGGAGCTGAACGTGTGCACCCGCAGCTCGTCGTAGGGCGGCTCGACCAGCTCGACGAGTCGCGCACGCATCGCGGCTGCGGTTGCCGGGGTCGGTGCTATGGCCAGCACGCGGCTGGCCGCCGACTCTGAACGGCTCACGAGCCAGGCGTACCTGCGAAGAAGGACCGTCGTCCGGCCCGACCCGGCGCCACCGGTCACCAGCAGCGGCCCTCCGGGATGCTCGACCGCTGCGCGCTGCGCGCTGGTCAGGCCATCGGAGACAACGGGCATCGGGCCCAGGATAGGAGCCCGGCGCTCACTTCACCGCCCGAGAACCTCAGTTCCGCGAGCCGAACGTGGTGGTGTAGGTGGCAGCGGCCCTTCCGCCGACCGACACGGGGGCGCCGAAGCTCAGACCGATGCCGATCTCGCGGAAGCGGGCGGTGAGGATGTTGGCGCGGTGACCCGGGCTCTGCATCCACGCGTCGACGATCGAGCCGGGTGTGCTGCGCGACCCCGAGCCCCATGCGAGGTTCTCGCCGACCATCCAGCTGCGGACGTTGCTGAGGTAGCCGCGGCTGCGCACACGGTCCACGACGTCGCCGCCGGAGCGGGAGTCGTGGGCGAAGTAGCGGCTGTCAACCATATCGTTGGTATGAGCCTGGGCCGCGTCGGAAAGGCTTTCGTTCACGCGGAGAGCGCGTAGGCCGCGCGAGGTGCGCTCGCGGTTGAGCAGGCAGACCGTGGTTGCGGACTGGCTCCCGACAGAGCTGTCTCCGGCCAGGACGTTCACGTCGCCGCAGTCCTCGGCGCTCTTGGCCTTGGGGGCCTTCTTGCCGGCCACCGCCACGGAGGCGGAGAAGTCGGCGCGTTGCTGGCTTCGGACCGACGCCGACGCGGGTCCCGCGAGCACGGCGCACATCACCAGCGAGAGAAGCGCGAGGAGGGAGAGGACGGGGCGGGAGAAGTTCATGACCCTCCCTGTGTCGTTCGCACCTCGGCGAAGCCCGCGCACGGCCACTCGGGACTGGACGAATGGTCGAAATCTCGTCGGGCACGCCACACTTCGCCTGTGGCGGACCCCCTGAGCAGCTATCGCGCCAAGCGGGACAAGCGCGCCACACCGGAGCCCGCAGGAGCCGGCGTCGGGCCCACGGGCGGGGATCGGTTCGTGATCCAGGAACACCGGGCGTCGCATCTGCACTGGGACCTGCGGCTCGAGCACGACGGCGTGCTCGCGTCGTGGGCGCTGCCCCGCGGCATTCCCGTCCACCCGGACGAGAACCGCCTTGCCGTCCGCACCGAGGACCACCCGTTGGAATACCTCGACTTCCACGGCGAGATCCCGGCGGGCTCCTACGGCGGGGGCACCATGGAGATCTGGGACACGGGTACCTACGAGGCCGAGAAGTTTCGCGAGGGCGAGGTGATGGTGCACCTGGCCGGTGAGCGCGTGTCGGGCCGCTACGTCCTGTTCCACACCCGTGGCAAGGGGGAGGCGCGCAGCCCGACCGGTGGTCGGGCGAGCACCGAGCCAGGTTCTCAATGGATGATCCACCGCATGGACCCCCCGTCAGCGGGCGTGGAGCCGATGCCCGAGCGCGTGGAGGCGATGCTCGCCCGGCTGGCCACGCTGCCCCGCGACGAGTCCGGCTGGGGCTTCGAAGTCAAGTGGGACGGCGTGCGCGCCACCGCCGAGGTCGATCATGGGCATCTGGAGCTCACCGGCCGCAACGGCACCGACTTCACCCCCCGGTACCCGGAGCTGCGCACGATGGCCGTCGAGCTCGGCGCGCGCCGAGCCATCCTCGACGGCGAGGTCGTGGCCTTCGACTCGGAGGGCAAGCCGAGCTTCGAGCTGCTCCAGGCACGGATGCACCTGGCCTCCGACGCCCAGGTCAAGCGGCGGATGCGCGACGTGCCGGTCTCCTACGTCGCGTTCGATCTGCTGTGGCTCGAGGGCCATTCGACGCTCTCCCTGCCCTACCGCGACCGCCGTCGGCTGTTGGACGGCCTGGAGCTCGAGGGCCCGTCCTGGCGAACCCCGGCCTATCGCGAGGGCGACGGCGCCGCGCTGCTCGCCGCCTCTGCCGCCCAGCAGCTCGAGGGCATCGTCGGCAAGCGTCTGGACGCGCCGTACGAGCCGGGACGGCGATCGGGCACGTGGATCAAGGTCAAGAACCGGCCATCCCAGGACGTGGTGGTCGGGGGCTGGATCCCTGGGGAGGGGGGCCGCTCGTCGGGCATCGGCGCGCTCACGGTCGGGGTCCGGTCAGAGCCCGGCGGCCAGCTGCACTATGCGGGGCGGGTGGGCTCGGGCTTCACCGCCGCAACACTGGCCTCGACGCTTGCCCAGCTCGAGCCGCTGCGAGTCGACGACTCGCCCTTCCACGGCCGCCAGCCGCCGAGGCAGACGATCTACGTCGAACCGCGGCTGGTGGCACACGTCGAGTTCGCCGAGTGGACCAGGACCGGCACCCTGCGCGCGCCCGCGTTCAAGGGGCTGCGCGATGACATCGGCTCCGACGCCGTGGTGCGCGAGGCCTGAACGCACGCGATCTTGCCGCAACGTCCTTGAACGCCGCGGCCGGGTAGCGTGTCGGCCCTATGCCACGTGCGATCTGGAGTGGGGCCATCAGCTTCGGGCTGGTGAACATCCCCGTGAAGATGTTCAGCGCCGTCAAGCGCAAGACCGTGCGCTTCCATCAGCTCGACGGACGCGACAACGTGCGCATCCAGCAGAAGCGCGTCAATCCGGAGTCCGGCGAAGAGGTGCCGTTCGACCAGCTGGTCAAGGGCTACGAGATCAGCCCGGACCGCTACGTGGTCGTGGAGCCGGCCGAGCTCGACTCGCTCCAGCCCGAGAAGACCCGCTCGATCGACATCGAGGACTTCGTGGAGCTCGAGCACATCGATCCCATCTACTACGACCACCCCTACTACCTGGCGCCGGGGCCGGGGGCGAGCAAGGCCTACGCTCTGCTGGTTGCGGCGATGGAGGAGACCGAGCGCGTGGGCATCGCCCGCGTGGTCATCCGCTCCAAGGAGCAGCTCGTGGCCATCCGCCCGCGCGAGGGCGTGCTGATGATGGAGACCATGCTGTTCGGCGACGAGGTCGTGCCGCCCGAGGACCTCGGCGAGATGCCAGACCCCAAGAAGACGAAAGCCTCCAAGCGCGAGGTCGAGATGGCGCGGCAGCTGATCGACTCCCTGTCCAGCGACTTCGACCCGACGGGCTACTCCGACACCTACCGCGAGGCGGTGCTCGAGATGATCGAGCACAAGGCCGAGGGCAACGAGATCGAGATCAAGGAAGCCGAGCCCGAGAAGCCCCACGAGGTGCCTGACCTGATGGCCGCGCTCGAGGCGTCGATCTCCGGATCCAAGCGCCAGAGCAGCGGCGGATCGAGCTCCGAGCCGAAGCCGAAGGCGAAGCCCAAGGCCGCCAGCAACGGCGGCCCAAAGGCAAAGGCCAAGCCGAAGGCAAAGGGCAAGCCGAAGGCCAAGTCGGCGCCGAAGAAGACCGCCGCCAAGAGGTAGCCGTGGCCGGCAAGGCGGTCGAGGTCGATGTCGAGGGCCGGCGGCTGCGTCTGACCAACCTCGACAAGGTGCTCTACCCCGAGGCGGGGTTCACCAAGGGCCAGGTGATCGACTACTACACGCGGGCGGCGCCGCAGCTCCTCGAGCATCTGCGCGGGCGCGCCCTCACCCTGAAGCGGTATCCGAACGGCGTAGAGGGCGGCCACTTCTACGAGAAGCAGCGGCCGAGCCACGCCCCGGACTGGGTCGAGTCGGTGGCGATCGAGACCGGCGACAAGATGATCGACTTCGTGCTGTGCAACGACCTCCCGACGCTGGTCTGGCTGGCCAACCTCGCCGACCTCGAGCTGCATCCTTCGCTGGCCATCGCCAGCGATCCCGACGTGCCGACGGTGCTCGCCTTCGACCTCGACCCCGGTCCCCCCGCGGCACTGCTCGAGTGCTGCGCCGTGGCGCTGATCCTGCGCGATGCCTTCGAGCACCTGGGCTTGCAGTGCCACGCCAAGACGTCGGGTTCCAAGGGCATGCAGATCTACGTGCCGCTCAACGGGGGTGCCGGCTACGACGTGGTCAAGCCCTTCGCCCACGCCATCGCCCGGCTGCTCGAGCGCCAGCATGGTGACCTGATCGTCTCGGTGATGAGGAAGACCGGCCGTGCCGGCAAGGTGTTCATCGACTGGAGTCAGAACTCCCGGCACAAGACCACCGTCGGCCCGTACTCGCTGCGGTCGCTGGCCCACCCGACGGTCTCCACCCCGCTCGCGTGGGATGAGGTCGAGCAGGCAGACGCCGATGGCGCCGCCGGGCACCTCGTGTTCAGCCCGGGCGACGTGCTCGAGCGACTTGAGGAACACGGCGACCTCTTCGCCGGAGTGCTCGACACCGAGCAGGAGCTGCCCGACCTCTAGCGTTGCCTGGATGGTCGACTGGGGCGTAGCCCGCCAGACAGCCAGGCTGGCGTCGCGGTCGGAGCCCGCACCCGACTTGGGCATCGACGTCGCCGCGATGGCGCGCTCGATCGAGGATCCGGTCATCCGCCACACGGGCCTGACGCCGGAGGAGCCGCTCCCGCGGGTCGAGGTGGTCTCGCGCGCCGAGTGGGCCACGGCCAACCTCGCGACCATGTCGGACCTTCTGGATCCAGTGACCGCCGGGCTCGGTGACCGGCTCGGGGCCGCCGGGCCCCTGGCGGGGGTGCTGCGGATCGGGGCCGGCGCAACGATCGGTGCCGAGGTCGGGCTGGTGACCGGCTACCTGGCCCAGCACGTGCTGGGCCAGTACGAGCTGTCGCTGCTTGGGACCGCGGCGCGGCCACGCCTGTTGTTGGTGGCCACCAACCTGGACCGGGCGGCCTCGACGCTTCGGGTGAATCGCGAGAGCTTCCTGCGTTGGGTGACCATCCACGAGCTGGTGCACGCGCTCCAGTTCGGCGGCGTGCCGTGGCTGCGGGATCATCTCGGGTCTCTCCTACGGTCCTATCTGGCCACGATCGAGCAGCAGACGCCGGGTGCGGGGCGTCCTGGGCTGCCCCGACCGGAGGTGCTGATCGCCCGGGTGCGCGAAGGCGGCCTTGCTGCTCTGGTCCAGACTCCCGATCAGCGGAACTTGCTCGCGCGGGTGCAGGCCACGATGGCCGTGATCGAAGGTCACGCCGAGCACGTCATGGACGCGCTTGCGCCCCAGTTGGTGCCCGAGCACGAGGGGCTACGCTCCGCGATGGAGCGGCGTCGCGACGGCGCTGCGCCGGTCCAGCGCGTCCTGATGAAGCTGCTCGGCATGGACATGAAGATGCGCCAGTATCGCGAGGGCAAGGCCTTCTGCGACGCCGTGGTGGCCGCTGAGGGCCAGCCAGCGCTCGCGCGCCTGTGGAGCGGGCCCGAAGCGCTGCCGACGCCGGTCGAGCTGGCCGATCCGCGGCTCTGGCTCGCGCGTTCGTGAGCGTCTCGGAGAGGCCTGCGCGTAACCGATCCGAGAAGGAGGTTTACGTACAAGTGTTCGGTGGTATATAACTATCGAGCTTAAATATAATAAGCTTCAGACGAACCCGTTCAGAGAGAGAGAACCCCATGGCAGAGCAGACCCCCACCCAGCGCAAGGCCACCGCCAAGAAGGCGGCCGCCACCCGCAAGCGCAACGCCGCCGCGTCCGGTGCCAAGAACACCAGGGCCGCCGCGAAGGGCACTGCGACCACCGCACGTCGCAACACCGAGGCCAGCCGTCGCAGCACAGACGCTGCCGCCAAGCGCACCGCCACCACGGCCAAGCGGACCATCAAGACCGGTGCCGAGTCGGGCGTGCTGAGCGTCGAGGCGTTGGCGATCAACGCCGAGCGTGCCGTGCTCATCCCCGTCGGTGCCGCGCTGACCGCGCGTGACAACGTCGTCGAGGCCGTCACGCCCTACACTAGCCGTGACTCGGTCGAGAAGGAGCTCAAGAAGTTCGAGCGTCGCGGCAACACCGCCCGCAACCGTGTGCGTCGCGAGGTCAAGCGGACCCGCACCCGCGCCGAGCGCGAGCTGCGTCAGCGCCGCACCCAGGCCGAGCGCCTGGTCAAGCGCAACCGCCGCGAGGCCGAGCGTGGCGTGAAGTCCGCATCACGCGATTTCAGCCGTGGTGTGTCCGACGTGCAGACGAGCGCCGAGCGCATCGCCAAGGACGTATCGGCACAGGTTCTGTCCTAGACAGACCAGCACGACTTACCCCCGCCCGGTTGGAGAGACCGGGGTCGGGGAGACACTGCCGACCTCATATCTCGTCGGCAGTAGCAGTATCTCTCCTCCCTCAGTCGGCGGCGTCCTTTTCAGGGCGCCGTCGGCCTTTCTGGGGTCAACCTCAGACGAAGGCTGGTGCGCTCATCCGGGTCGCCACCTCGAGCACCACAGCCTTTGGCGTCTCTGGATTGTCGATCCACCACAGCGCCAGGCCGGCAAGCCCGCTGGTGAGCGTCTCGGCCGTGGCCTGCACCTGGTCGGCCGGCAGCGGCCGGTCGCGGCGCTCGACGAATCCGGCCATCACCGCGCGCGCCGTGCGGCTTACTCTCAGCCGGACAGCCCGGATCTCCTCGCCGCCGGAGCCGTCGCGAAACAGCATCAGCCAGGCGTGGCTGTTGTCGCGCACGTAATCCAGCCAGCCCTCGAGAAGCGTCCGGATCAGCTCCTCGCCCATCGGGAGGGGTCCCTCGCCGGCCACGAAGGTCGGGAGGTCGGTCTCGTGGCGCTCGAGCAGCGCGACGTACAGCGCTTCCTTTGAGTCGAAGTGGCGATAGACCATCGGCTTGGTCACGCCGGCGTCGGCTGCGATGTCCTCGAGCCGCGCCGCGGCGAACCCCAGGCGGCCGAACTGGCCCGCGGCCGCCCGCAGGATGAGCTGGCGGCGCTCGTCGGAGCTCACACGCCGCCGAGTGGGGGTCGCCGCTTCCATGGTGACCACAGAGTAACTTCACTGCACGTTACCGGCAAGTAACCATTCAGCCAAGAGGAGCTCTCCGATGCCCGACCGTACCCACGACCCCGTTCACCGAGCCAGCTACACGTTCGAGCGGGACGGCGACGATCTGATCGTCGACACCTGGCTCGAGCCCGGCGGAGGCCTGCCCCCGCACATGCATCCCCGGCAGCAGGAGTACTGGTCGGTGGTCGACGGCAGGGTGCGCATCCAGCTCGGCTCGGACAAGCGTGTCGTCGGTCCCGAGGACGGCGAGCTGCTCGTGGCCCCGGATACGAAGCATGGGCTGGCGGCCTGTCAGGACTCCGTCGCCCATCTCCGCTGCCGGGTGGTGCCCGCGCTCGGGCTGCAGGACTTTCTCGAGGACAGTGCCCGTGCCGCGCGCGAGGGGCTGTTCATGAAGGGCGGCGTGCCCACGAGCCTGCGCGGCGCGCGCTGGGCCGCGGGGTTCCTCGAGCGTCACCGTGAAGACGTGGTGATGACCTTCCCGCCGTCCTTTGTGCAAACGGCCATGATCGCCCTCTTCGGCGGGAAGAGGAGCGAAACGCGCTCTGCGACAATGGGAGCCGATGCCAACTGACCAGCAGATCACCGATGCGCTTCGGAAGGTCATAGACCCCGAGCTGCGCAAGGACATCGTCGAGCTCGGCATGGTGCGCGAGATCAAGCAGGCCGACGACGGCCGCGTGCACGTACGGGTGTCCCTGACCACCGCCGGATGTCCGATCCGCTCGCACTTCACGACGGCGGTCGCGGAGAACGTCGGGGCGCTCGAGGGGGTCACGTCGGTCAGCGTCGACTTCGACGTGCTCTCTGACGACGAGAAGCAGACCCTGCAGCAGCGGCTGGGCCGTGGCGGCCTGCCCCAGGGCGCGCTCGCGCGCGTCAAGAACGTGATCTGCGTCGGCTCGGGCAAGGGTGGCGTTGGCAAGTCCACCGTGACTTCCAACCTTGCCGCCGCGCTTCAGGCCGAAGGCCATACCGCAGCCGTCATGGACGCCGACGTATGGGGCTACTCCATTCCGCGCATGCTCGGCGTGCACGGGCGTCCGAAGGTCACCGCCGAGCGCAAGATCGTGCCGCTCGAGGGTGCCGGTGGCGTACGGGCCATCTCCATCGAGTTCTTCCTCGACCGCGAGGACCAGGCCATCACCTGGCGCGGTCCGATGCTGCACAAGGCCATCCGCCAGTTCCTCGAGGACGTCGAGTGGGGTGAGCTCGACTACTTGCTGATCGACCTGCCCCCGGGCACGGGCGACGTTTCGATGACCCTGGCCCAGCTGCTTCCCCAGTCGCGTTTCGTGATCGTGACCACTCCGCAGCCCGCAGCCCAGAAGGTAGCCAAACGCGCGGCCGAAACCGCACAGCGCTACGACCTCGCGATCGCCGGGATCATCGAGAACATGTCCGGTTTCATCACGCCCACGGGCGAGCGCCTGACCATCTTCGGCGAGGGCGGCGGCCAGGAGCTGGCCGACGAGCTCGACGTGCCCCTGCTCGGCAAGATCCCGCTGGCCGAGAATCTGCGCGTGGCTGCCGACGAGGGCTTGCCGCTCGTGCTCGACGATCCCGACGCCTCGGCGTCACAGGCCATCCGCCACGCCGCCCGTGGGTTGATCGCCGCGACGCCTCAGCAGATCCCCGTGATGCAGGAGCCCTCGGGCCCGCCCATCCCGGGAGTGCCCGAGGTCACGGGCACCGCGCTGCCGATGGCGACCTAGAGATCCTGGCTGCGGTGCTCGCCCGGCCGACGCCCGGGCTGCGCTCTTCGCCGCGTGTCGGGGTTATGCGTTCTTGAAGTACGCCGCGTTGCGCTCGGTGAAGCTGGCCCACTCCTCGGGCAGCTGATCCTCGGCGAAGCAGGCGTCAACGGGGCAGGCCTCGACGCAGGCATCGCAGTCGATGCACTCCTCCGGATCGATGTGGAGCATCTCGACCTTGTCGTAGTCGGGCTCGTCCGGGGTGGGGTGGATGCAGTCGACAGGGCACACCTCGACACACGAGTTGTCCTTTTGACCGATGCAGGGCTCTGCGATGACGTAGGCCATGGGCGTTCGTTCCTTGCGAGATCGGGGTTCCCTCCACTTGGGGAGGGCAGGCGGCCATACCGGGCCGTGTGGCCGGGCGATGGCCATCTTACACTCGGCATTCGTGATCCTCCTCACCGGAGCCACCGGGACCGTTGGCCGTGCCGTGCTCGCCCGGCTGACCGCCGCCGACCATCAGGTGCGCTGTCTGGTGCGGGATCCGAGAAAGCTCGGCTCCGAGCGAATCAGGGTGCAGCTGGTGCTCGGCGACCTCGCCCATGCGGGCACCTTCCGCAACGCGCTCCGGGGGGTGCACACCGTGATCCACCTGGCGGCGTCGATCCGCGACCAGCCGGTGGGCTCGCTCGAAGAGGTCAACGGGCTGGCCACCGCGCGCCTGATCCGGGCGGCCGAGCTCGCGGGGTGTGAGCGGTTCGTGTTCTTCTCCGCGCTCGGCGCAAGTGCCCAGTCGCGCACCCGGTTCATGCGCAGCAAGGCCCTTGCCGCCATGGCGGTCGAACGTTCCTCGATGCCCACGAGCGTGTTCTGGCCCTCGATCATCTACGCGCCGGGCGATCCGTGGCTCACGCTCCTTGCCAGGCTCTCGCTCCTGCCGGCCGTCCCCGTCGCCGGTGCGGGTCACGCCCGGTTCCAGCCGATCTGGGCCGACGACGTGGCCGCCTGCGTGCTGGCCGACTTGGATCGTCCCGCCCGCCAGAGCCACCGCACCCACGTGCTCGCGGGCCCGCAGGTACTTACCTACGACGAGATCGTCGCTGCCGCGCTGGCTTCGTCCGGGCGCCGCCGGCGCCTGCTCCACGTGCCGCTCCCAATGGTGCACACCGGACTCCGCGGGTTGGAGCGGATGGCCGGTCAGCGTGCGTTCGCCACATGGGAGGAGGCGGCGTTGATGGAGGAGCCGATGGTGGCCGCGCGGGCCTGCGCAGACGTCGAGGCGCTCGGCGTCACCCCGGAGCGGATGGCTGCGGTGCTCGACCGACGTAGGCGATCATCCGATTCGTCAGCTTCGTGACCTGCGCGATGCTCGGCGGCTGCGGCTCGACCGGTTGAGCAAGCAGCTTCTCGATGCCCTCGACGAGCTGGGGCTGCGAGCGCTGGACGATGCCGTAGGCCACCGTCGATGCATCGCGGACCAGATCGGGCTCCACGCTCCACACCGCTTCGAACTCGCGCTCGGAGTCGGGCCTTGCCGACTGGCCCGGCCGTTCCCAGCCGCTCAATACTGCGCCGAACTCGGATGAGTCATAGACCAGCGACCACTCACGCCCGAGCGGCTCCCGGGTGTCGATCGGAACCTCGGTCGGCCCACCGTCGGGCTGGCCCACCTCGTCGAAGTCCGCGAGCACGAATGCGCAGTCCGCGCCGTTGTAGAGATCTCGCCAGCGTGCCTCGGCGCTGCGGTAGTAGGACTCACGCTGGAAGCTGCCGAACAGCATCGCGCTGCTCGAGCTCGATCCGCACTCGTCCTCGATCGCGTGGCTGATGGCGATCAGCGTCGACTTCGGCAGCAGGTGGGGCTGCAGGTCCGGGCGGCGCTTGCGCAGGCCCGAGAAGATGGAGTCGTCCTCGATCACGGGACGCTCGCCGACCACGGCCAGCTTCGCGTGCTCGATCGCGGCCTTGAGCTCCAGGCCGGCCTCGCGGTCACGCGTAACCTGCTGGATCAGCTCGATGTCGAGGTGCGAGTAGCGGCGGTGTCCGCTGGGCAGGCGGTGGGGCACCGGAAAGCCGTGGCGCTGCTCCCAGATGCGCAGCGTCGAAACCTCGACGCCCGTCCGGCGCGCGACGTCGCGGATCGAGAGGCCCTCGGAGCTCACGCGGCTGCCGTGAGTTCCGATCGGGCCTTTGCCAGGCCCAGCCGCACGCGGCTCTTTGCGGTGCCGAGCGGCACGCCGGCGGCGGTGGCGATCTCGCGAGCGGTGAGGCCCTTGCCGAAGGCGAGCAGCACGGCCTCGCGCTGCTCGCCCGGCAGCTGGTCGAGCGCGTGCAGGATGCGCCGGCGGCTGTCGCGCCGAACGACGGGCGCGGCCGCGTCCTCGGCGATCACGGATTCCGGCCGCATGGCCTGCTTGGTGCGCTCGACCGCGGCCTCGCGTGCCACGCGGGTGCGCCACCTGTCGAGTGCGCGGCTGCGGGCCATCATCGTCAGATAGCTGCCGAGGTTGCCTCGCGATGCATCGAAGGAGGTGGGCTTGCGCCACAGGGCAATGAACACATCGTGCACGACATCCTCGGCGGCTGCCCTGTCGCGCAGGACCCGGGTGGCGGCGGCGAGCATCGCGGATTGATGTTCCTGGTAGGCGCGGTCGAACTGGATGGGGTCACGGAGGTTGATCATCTGAGCCTCGAATCAGTGCGTGGAGTATTTCCTAGACACACTGTAGAGGATATTCTCGCGGCGCGCCCGTCTCCGGTACCGAGGGGCGGCACCCGCTAGGCCAGACCCTCCACTACTGGCCGTTCTAGGACCTTGAACGGCAGAGGGGCCCGGCGCAATGCCGGGCCCCTCAAGCTTCATGCTGCGGAACTGCCCTCGCAGGGGCGTTCCCTACATCATGCCGCCCATGTCGGGCATGCCGCCGCCCGGCATGCCGCCGCCGTTGTCGTCCTCGATCTCGGCGACGATCGCCTCGGTCGTGAGGATGTTCTTGGCGATCGACGCTGCGTTCTGCAGAGCCGAGCGGGTGACCATGGCCGGGTCGATGACGCCGGCCGCGATGAGGTCGACGATCTCGCCGGTGTCGGCGTTGAGACCGTGGCCCTTCTTGGCCTTGCGTACGTCGTTGACCACGACCGAGCCCTCAAGCCCGGCGTTGTGGGCCAGCTGCCGGACCGGCTCCTCGAGCGCACGCAGGATGATCCGGGCACCGGTCTGCTCGTCGCCCTCGAGGGCGTCGAGCTTCACTGCGCTCGAGGCGGTGAGCAGTGACACTCCGCCGCCGGCCACGATGCCCTCCTCGAGGGCGGCGCGGGTGGCCTGCAACGCGTCCTCGACGCGGTGCTTCTTCTCCTTCATCTCGGTCTCGGTGGCGGCGCCGACCTTGACTACGGCGACACCTCCGGCGAGCTTGGCGAGACGCTCCTGGAGCTTCTCGCGGTCGAAGTCGGAGTCTGTCGACTCGACCTCGTTCTTGATCTGGTTGATGCGGCCCTTGATGGC
>JBBRYL010000061.1:0-18992 GCA_038237685.1 Solirubrobacterales bacterium
AGGGCGGCGGCCATCGCCACGATGTCGGCGCGCAGCGCCCGCTTGAACGTCACGGCCGCGGCGCCGGGAGGGTCTCGATGGCGGGTGCGGAGTCCACGGGCACCCCCGTGGGATCGGTGAGCCGGCCCGCCGTGCTGGCGCGCTCGTCGCGCATTGCGACCAGGCACGCGACGAAGGTGCCAAGCGTGGCTAGCACTCCGAGGTAGCACCCGATCTCCCGCGAGAGCCCATTCTCGGGCGGAGACAGCAGCCGGATCACGACGATGACCGACCCGGCGATCGAGGCGAGGCAAAGCAGCGCCTGGTAGGCGATCGCCGGCGAGGGGCTACTCGGGCCGGCAGTGACGGGCACGACCCCAAGCGCACCCAGAGCGAGCAGCAGCAGGAGCACGTCGACGACGGCGAAGGCCTGCCACGCGTTGGCGTCGGCGGTGGGAAAGGCGGTGATCGAGTACCACGGCAAGAACAGCGACACGAGCAGCAGCAACCCGGCCACCGCCACGGCCCACTCTCCGATCCTCAGCCTGCGCAGGTCCATGCGAGCGGGAGCCTAGCTCTGCTCAGGCGCGAGCGCGGCGGGCGGCACTCAGCGTGTTCTGCAGCAGCATCGCCCGCGTCATCGGGCCGACGCCTCCGGGTACCGGTGTGATCGCGCCGGCGACCTCGCGCACGGCGTCGAAGTCGACGTCGCCGCGCAGGCCGGCTTCGGTGCGGTTGGTGCCGATATCGATGACCACGGCGCCCCGGCTGACCATGTCCGCCGTGATCAGGTTCAGCTGCCCCGCAGCGGCGACGATCACGTCGGCGCGCCTGCACTCCGCGCCAAGATCACGCGTCCTGGAATGACAGTGGGTGACCGTGGCGTTAGCGGCCAGCAGCAGCGCCGCCAGGGGCTTTCCCACCAGCTGCGAGCGACCCACAACCACCGCGTTTGCGCCGGAGAGCTCGACGCCGGCGTGGCCGAGCAGCTCCATCACACCCGACGGCGTGCAGGCCACGAGCGCCTCGCGGCCGTGCATCAGCAGCCCGGCGTTCTCGGGCGTGAGGCCATCGACGTCTTTCGCCGGGTCGATCAGGGCCGTCATCTCGGCGTCGTCGAGATGGTCGGGCAACGGGAGTTGGAGCAGGATGCCGTCGACGCGATCGTCGGTGTTCAGCTGCGCGATGAGCGCGGCCAGGTCGTCAGAGGACAGGTCGCCCCCCGGCGCGTGGTGAAACGACCCGATTCCGACCTGCGCGCAGTCCTCGCGCTTCATCCGCACGTAGACGGCCGACGCCGGGTCGTCGCCGACCAGGATCGTCGCCAGCCCCGGTGTCAGGCCCTCTTCGGCGATCGCTCCCCTGACCCGCTCGCGCACCGCGGCGGCCACGGCCTTGCCATCGATGATCGTCGCGCTCACGAGCCGCGCTTCTTGAGCGGTGCGTAGTCGGCCATCAGCTTGCGCTCGGAGTGGTCGGAGGCGAAGCGGACGACCACGATGCCGCCACGCTCGGTGCCGACCACCACTCCGTCGCCGAAGCGCACGTGGGTCACGTCGTCTCCGAGCGAGAACGATGCGGAGGGACCCGGCACGTCGGGCGCCCTACCCGGCGTCTGGAGATCCCAGGTGCCCGCCAGCGAGCGGGCCGACGGCTGCTCCTCGGCGTCTGTCAGGTGCGGCGGAATCTCTGCGAGGAAGCGGCTGGGCACGTTCCACTCGCGGCCGCCGTACAGCGAGCGCGTGCGGGCGTGGGTCAGATACAGCTCCTTTCGGGCGCGGGTGACGCCGACGTATGCCAGGCGGCGCTCCTCCTCGACGTCGCCGGCCTCGACAGAGCGCGAGTGCGGGAACACGCCGTCCTCCATCCCGATGACGAAGACCCTGTCGTACTCCAGCCCCTTGGCGTTGTGCAGGGTCATCAGCGTGACCACGCCCTCGTCGTCGGAGATCGAGTCCTGGGCGGTGAACAGCGCCACCTGCTGGAGGAACTCCTCGACGGATGGCTCCTCGGCCGAGGCGTCGTACTCGCGCGCCACGCTCGCGAGCTCCTCGAGGTTCTCCAGCCTGCCCTGGCTCTCGATCGTGCGCTCGGCCTGCAGCGCGGCGATCACGCCGGTGTCGTCGAGGGTGTCCTGGAGCAAGTCGCCGACCGAGGACTGGTCGGCGCCGTCGCGCAGCTTCTCCATCGTGCCCATGAAGCGCCCGACCGCCTTGACCGCCGCGGCGCCCAGACCGGGAACGCCGGCCGGGTCGAGCGCGACGTCGAACACGGGCTCGCCCATGGTGTTGGCGTGGGCCACGATCCGTCCCTGGGAGGTGTCGCCGATGCCGCGCCGCGGGGAGTTCACCACCCGCTGGAACGAGACCACGTCCTGGGGGTTCGTGAGCAGCGTTAGATAGGCCAGCGCGTCCTTGACCTCCGCACGCTCGTAGAAGCGGGTGCCGCCGATCACCTGATAGCTCACGCCGTAGCGCACGAGCGTGTCCTCGAGCACGCGACTCTGGGCGTTGGCGCGGTAGAAGACCGCGACGTCGTCGCGCGAGCCTCCGCCCTCCACGTGGCGCTCGATCTCGCCGGCCACATAGCGTGCCTCGGTGTGCTCGTCCTCCATCTCGCGGATGTGGATCGGCTCACCTTCGCCCTGATCGGTCCAGAGATGCTTGGGCTTCTGCTCGCGGTTGTTGGCGATCAGCGCGTTTGCGGCGTCGAGCACGGTCTGGGTCGACCGGTAGTTCTGCTCGAGCTTGACCACCTGGGCGTCGGGGAAGTCGTGCTCGTACTCCAAGATATTTCGGATGTCGGCTCCACGGAAGCTGTAGACCGAGTTGTGGGTCACGAGGCCGTTGGCGACGAAGTTGTGCGTGCCCACGACGTCGATGTCGTAGACGGCGACCTGGCCGGGAATCCGCTCGACCGTCTCGACGACGTCGTATCCACCGTCCCCGGTGAACATGACCATGCCCTCCCTGACCGCGGCGGCGTTCAGATGGCTCAGAGACTTGCTCGCGCGCTCCTGCCCCCCTCCCATGCGTGCTCGCTCGCGAACGAGGCAGGGGGTGGCCGCCTGAATCGTCTCGACGACACGCACTGCCTGGCCGTAATCCGCAAACGCCGATTCGTACCGCCACGAGTCGCTGCCCCGCTTCGCGGGCCGTACTCTCAGACCGAAGTCCTCAAGGCGGCGCTTGACCTCGGGATCGCGCCCGCCGACGGCCACGAGGTGCATCGGACGCGAGCCGCGCCGGTCTCCGCACAGCGTCAGCGTGACGTTTCGCCTCCTGCCGTCGTGGGTCGCCGGGATGTGGTGGGGCATGTCGAAGCGCAGTCCGTAGTCGGCGAGAAGTTGATTCCCGGTGGCGGTGGTCGGGAACGAGGCGAAGCCGTCATCGATCGCCGCCTGATCGTGGACCAAGTCGTTCTCGCTCCCGCCCTTGCGACGGTAGAACGGCAGGGTCGGGATCCGATAGGTGAGCGAGAGCTTGATCTCGGCCGCTCGTGCTTCTGCCTCGTACGCGTGGGTCGAGACAACCCAGGCGGCATCGGCGGCCTCCTGCATAGCGCGCAGCGCGACCCCGCTGACCAATTTCTGACGGTGGTCGGGATACGTGCGAGTGGTACCGACCCGAAAGCCCTTGTCAGCGCGCCACATCGTGTAGGTCTGGAACAGCTGCGGCGTAAGCGTCTTGTGATAGCCCGCAAAGTGCACGTGGTCGACGGTGCTCTCGATGCAGCGGCCGCTGGTCGTGGTGATGACCACTCGCTCGGCAGCCTCGGCCGCGAACGTGCGCGAGACCCTCGCCCCGCGGAAGTCCCCGCTGCCGTGGCACGACCGCACGATGTCGCCTTCACAAACGTCCTCGATTGGCTTGGCCGTGCCGTCGGCCATCGCGACCTGGCTACCGGCTACCAGGCACTGTGCATCGTCGCCGACGACCGCCAGGTTCCGGTGCTCCTCGGTCAGCAGCCGCAGCCAGCGGTACTGGGCGAAGTTGGTGTCCTGGTACTCGTCTACCAGCACGTGGCGGAAGCTCTTGCGGTAGCGCTCGAGCACCTCGGGGAACAGCTCGAACAGGCTGACCGACTGCAGCAGCAGGTCGTCGAAGTCCATGGCGTTCATACCGTGGATGCGCTGTTCGTAGAGCTCGTAGACGTCGGCCGCGGTCTGCTCGAAGTATGAGCCGACCTTCAGCCGATAGGCGGCGGCGTCGAGGAGCTGGTTCTTGGCGTCGGAGATCTGGCGCTTGATCGCGCGCGGCGAGTAGCGCTTGGAGTCGATCCCGAGCTCGTCGACGCACTGCTTGACCAGTCGGACGGAGTCGGACTCGTCGTAGATCGTGAAGCCGCGGGTGTAGCCCAGCCGGGTGGCGTCGGAGCGCAGGATGCGCGCGCACGCCGAGTGGAAGGTCATCACCCACATCAGCCGGGCACGGCGTCCCACCAGCTGCTCGACGCGCTCGCGCATCTCCGCGGCCGCCTTGTTGGTGAAGGTGATGGCCAGGATCTCCGACGGATGGGCCTGCCCGGTGCCCACGAGGTAGGCGATCCTGCGTGTGAGCGCGCGGGTCTTGCCCGAGCCCGCCCCCGCGAGGATCAGCAGCGGCCCCTCGCCGTGGGTGACGGCCTGGCGCTGGGGTTCATTGAGCCCTTCGAGGAGCTTGTCCGCGCTGGGGGGCGCGGGCTGCGCCGGAGGCTCGTCGTGAGTGGGAACCGACACCTCTCCGAGACTAGAGCCGTTCCCGGTCATTCCGGGGTGCGAAGCTGCTCCGATGGGGCTCAGCGACGACGTCAGGGCGGCGTGCGCCGGCATCGCCGCTTCGGCCCGGTCGGTGCAGGTCGACATGGACCGCCTCGGCGCCGTCGACCCAGGGCCGCCGCCGGCACTCGATCCCAAGCGCCACTACCTCGAGGGAACCCCCGAGCAGGTTGCAATGTTCACCCTCACGCTCGACGCGATCAACTTCGGTTCGGGCTGGTTTCCCACCCTGCGCAAACGGCCCGGCTGTTCCGGGTACACCACGGTCGCCTGGGCTCTGACCGAGCGGTTCCGCTCGCACGGCCCGTGGTCCCCGCAAGCGCTGGCCAGCCTCGGCCAGGCCGAGATCGCCGCGGTGCTCGGCCAGGACGCCGCGCACGAGTTGATGGACCTCTACACCCGCGCCCTCCGCGAGTTGGGGGCGTTCCTGGGCGACCGTGGCGCTCTCGACGTGATCGGCGAAGCGGACGGTTCGGCCCAGACGCTGGCCGCGCAGTTGGCGTCCGGAATGCCGCTGTTCGACGACCCGGGGTTCTACAAGCGGGCCCAGATCGTGCCCGCCGACCTCGCGCTGGCGGGCGTCGGCCAGTTCACCGACCTCGACGAGCTCACGATCTTTGCCGACAACCTCGTGCCTCACGTGTTGAGGGTTGACGGGGTACTGCTCTACGAGCCATCGCTCGCGGCACGTATCGACGCCGGAGGGATGCTCGCGCCCGGGCGGGAGGAGCGCGAGATCAGGGCCTGCGCGGTACACGCGTGCGAGCAGATCGCCGCGCGGCTGGCGGTCGCCCCCCGCGTGCTCGACAACGCGCTCTGGAACCGGGGGCAGGAGCCGCGTTACAAGGCGATCCCCCGCCACCGCACTCGGACGACCAACTACTGACGCGGCCTCGATGTGGGGCTCCTAGCCCCCGGCCGGGTCCTGGCCCCGGCGACGGCGGATCGGCCGGACCTCGGCGCCCTCCGGCCGCTTGCCGGTGCTGTCGGCGACGAGCCCCTCGAGCTCGTTCACGCGCGTCGCGAGGCTGCGCAGGGCGTCTGCCACGGGATCGGGCAGGTGCGCCCAGTCGGCATCGGGCCCCTCGGGGCGCTTGCCGTCCACGCGTACGGGATGTCCCGGGTTTCCCACCACGGTCGATTTGGCCGGAACGTCGTGGATGACCACGGAGTTGGCGCCGATCTTCGAGCAGTCGCCCACCTCGATGGCGCCAAGCAGCTTGGCGCCCGATCCGATCACCACGTCGTCGCCTACCGTCGGATGGCGCTTGCCGCGCTGAAAGCCGGTGCCGCCGAGGGTCACGCCCTGGTAGAGCGTGACGTTCGCGCCGATCTCCGACGTCTCGCCGATCACCACGCCGGCGCCGTGGTCGATGAACAGGGCGTCGCCGATGGTGGCCGCCGGATGGATCTCCACGCCGGTGACCATGCGGGTGGCATTGGCGAGCAGGCGCGGGGCCAGCGGCAGTCCGGTGTCATGCAGCGCGTGGGCCACGCGGTGCGAAAGCAGCGCCTGTACGCCACCGTAGGTGAGCAGGATCTCGACTCGCCCGACGGTGCGGGCGGCGGGATCGCGGTCCTGCGCGGCGGTCAGGTCGGCGCGCACCTCCTTCGCCACACGGGTAAGGGTTCCGAGTCCGAACATGCCTATGAGGATGGCGGTCCCTGGAGCCCGCCACACGATTCGCAGTCGATCCTGCGGCTGGTGGCCACCACGGTCTGGGCGCCGGTGAGACCGTCGAGGCGCACGATCTGGTCGGTGAAGGGGCTCCCCACCCCACTCAGCAACTTGAGCGCCTCGAGCGCCTGCATCGATCCAACGATCCCGGCCATGGCTCCCAGCACGCCGGCGTCGCGGCAGCCGCGACGGGCCTCGGGCGGTGGTGCGGTCGGAAAGGCGCACCGGTAGCAGGCCGATGCTCCCGGCCGGATCGTGAGCACCAGCCCCTCGAAGGCCACCACGCCGGCCTCGACCAGAGGGATCTTCTGGGCACAGCAGGCGTGGTTGATCGCGTAGCGGCTCTCGAAGCTGTCGGTGCAGTCGACGACGACATCGGCACCCATGACGATCGCCTCCGCGTTCTGATCGTCAAGCTCAACCGGATAGGGCTCGAACAGGACCTCCGGGTTCAGCAGCATGAGCTTGGCGGCCGCGACCTCCGCCTTGGGGCCGCCTAGGTCCGGGGTGAAGAACAGCGGCTGGCGGTGCAGGTTGGACAGCTCGACCGTGTCGGGATCCACCAGCCCGATCTGGCCGACGCCCGCCGCCGCCAGGTAGGTGGCCACCGGGCTTCCAAGCGCTCCGGCACCGACGATGATCGCCCGGGCGGCCCGCAGCCGCTCCTGTGTGGCGCCGCCCCACTCGTCCATGAGCAGCTGGCGCGAGTAGCGCTCGAGCTCTCCGTCCGACAGCGTCACGCCGGGGCGAAGAAGGGGGTGCTCACGTAGCGCTCGCCCGAGTCGGGCATCACGACCACGACGCGCTTGCCCCGCATCGCCGGGCGTGAGCCGACCTCGATCGCGCCCCACAGCGCCGCGCCGCACGAGATACCGGCCAGCACGCCCTCGGTCTTGGCGCACCGCTGTGCCGTGGCGACGGCGTCCTCGTCGGACACCGCGATGATCTCGTCGACGATGTCGCGGTTGAACACGGGCGGCACGAAGCCCGCCCCGATGCCCTGTATGCGGTGGGGCCCGGCCGCACCGCCGGACAGGACCGGCGAGGACTTGGGCTCGACGGCCACCACCAGCAGGTCGGAATTGAGCTCCTTGAGCCGCTCGCCCGCACCTGTGATCGTGCCGCCTGTCCCGACTCCCGCCACCAGCACGTCGACGTCGCCCTCCATGTCGCGCCAGATCTCCTCCGCCGTGGTGCGGCGGTGGATCTCGGGGTTCGCGGGATTCGAGAACTGGTCGCAGATGTAGGCGTCGCCCTTGTCCTCGGCGATCGCTCGCGCCGCGTCGACGGCCTCGGTCATCCCACCCATCGACTCGCTGATCCGCACCTCGGCGCCGTACAGCTTGAGCAGCCCCTCGCGCTCGCGGCTCATGCCCTGGGGCATCGACAGGACCAGGTCGTAGCCGCGCGCCGCGCACACGAATGCCAGGGCGATGCCGGTATTGCCCGATGTGGCCTCGACGATCGTGGTGCGACCCGGCTCGATCCGCCCCTCGGCCTCGGCCGCGTCGATCATCGCCACACCGATTCGGTCCTTGACGCTCCCGGCCGGGTTGTACGCCTCGAGCTTGGCCACCAGCTCGGCGTTGCAGCCGGGCGCCACGCGCGTGAGGCGCACCATGGGTGTGTCGCCGACGCGGTCGGCCAAGTTGGCGGTGATCGCGTTCGTCGCCCGGGAACTCATGTCCGGAGGGTAATCCCCCGAACCCGGGGTGTGTTTCTAGATGTAGTACATCGGCGCCGTCGCGTCGCGCGCCTCGCGCTCGGCGACGTCGGCGATCGTGGTGCGACGCAGCACTTCCCTCACGGAGTCGATCGCGTCAATCCACACCTGGCCCGACGAAGCGGCGTCGGCTCCCAGCTGGCCCTCGAGCAGCTCGACCACCTCGAGCACGGTGATCTCCTCGGGCCGCCGGGCGAACAGGTAGCCGCCCTTGACGCCGCGCTGGCTGTGGAGGACCCCTGCGCGCCGCAGCGTCGCGAACAGGCCCTCGAGGAACTGCACGGGGATCTCACGGGCGCGGGCGATCTCGCCGATCGGGACCGGCTGTGAGTCGCCGCGGCGCGTGAGCTCGGCGAGAGCGCGCACGGCGTAGGGGGCCTTGGACGTGATCGCCAGCACCATGCCAGTCTAAGCAACCGCCATGTCGAAACCGCGCCTCTACCTGGGCCTCTGGGGCCCGCCCATCGCCGCGATGGTCGTGATCTTCGCCTTCTCGGCCATGCCGTCGGACTCAAGCCACCACAGCTTGATCGTGTTCATATTGCGCAAGGTCGCCCATTTCAGCGAGTACGCAATCCTGACCGCGCTGCTGTCGCGGGCGGTGCGGGCGCGGGCGCGGGGGGATCGCCCCTTGATCCTTGCGTGGGCGCTCGCGGTTGCCTATGCGGCCACCGACGAGTTTCATCAGACGTTCGTGAGCGGCCGGGTCGGCACCCCGCGTGACGTGCTGATCGATGCGGCCGGGGCCGCGGTCGCGGTGCTGGTGATTGGCCGCTACGCGATGCGGCCGAGGGTGCGGGTCTAGAGCCAGCCGCGGTCGGCGGCCAGCAGCACGGCCTGGGCGCGATCGCCGGTGTCGAGCTTCGCGTAGGTGTTGTGCAGGTGGGTGCGCACCGTGCTGGTGGAGAGGTCGAGCTCGTGGGCGATCTGCTTGTAGACCTTGCCCTCGGCCAGCTTCTTGAGCACGTCGAGCTCGCGTGCGGACAGCGGGCACGGATCGACGTGGCGCTTCTTGCCTCCGGAGTATGGGATCTCATACATCAGGTTGCGCAGCGACTCGGGGCCGAGCCCGAGGGCGCGTGCGGCGTTGAGCAGGTGCTTGGGATCGACCGGCTCGCCGTGGCCGTAGTGGGCCAGCATGTCTGCCAGGCGGACGATGGCGGCCTGCCCGGTCGCGTCGTCGGCGTGATGGCGCTCGATCGCAGATGCGAGGTTCCCCGGCAGGCCCCAACGGCGCGCCAGGACACCTCCGACGAGCGCGTGGTCCACGCCGAGCTCCCGCCGCTCGGCGTGCACGCGCTCCTCGGGGGTACGGGCGCCGTTGTGGACTTGGGTGGGATATGACGCATAGGCATGGATCAGCACCAGAGTGCCGATGTCGTGCAGCAGCGCCGAGGTGAGCAGCTGGTCACGCTCGGCGAAGTCGAGCTCGCGCGCCACGCGCTCGGCGGCCGTCTGGGTGGCAACGGCGTGGATCCGAAAGCGCTCAGGAGCACCGTCCCACGCCGCAGTGCGCTCGAAGAAGTCAAAGACGGTGGCGTTGGCAGCCAGCTGCTCGACACCCTCAGGAGTGAGAATGTCGACTGCCTTGGGCGCGCTGTCGACCTTGCCGTGTGCCTTCGTCGAGAGCTTGTTGGCCACCCGCAGCACCGTGGTCAAGAGCGCCACATCGGACTCGATCGCGGCTACCACCTCGCCGACGGCGCTCGGCTGCTCGCGCACCAGTCGCAGCACCCGGTTGCGCGACTCCGACAGCACGGGGAAGGTCTCGAGCGCGTCGAATGCGGCGGTGAGGCGACGGCCGTGACCGTCACTCGGACGATCACCGTTCGAAGCGGCGCTTGCAGGAGTTCTGGGGGGAATGAGGAGTTCCACGAGCAGGGAACGGTCGGGCCGTTCCACCCTCCTATCGGCAGCCGCGGGCAACAGTTGAAGCCGTCGTCTAGAAGTGGCCGCGCACCGGACCACGACCGATCGATCAGGCAGGTGCGCGCAGGCGAGCGATCGCGGCGTCGATCCGACCAAGCGACTCGTCACGCCCGAGCGCAGCGACCGACTCGAAGATCCCCGGCGAGATGGTGCTGCCGCTGATGGCCACCCGGATCGGCTGGAACACCTGCTTGGGCTTTACGTCGAGGCGCTCGACCACGCCCCGCAGGGCCGACTCGATGGTCTCGACGTCGAACGGATTCGCGTCGGCCAGGGCCACGCGGGCCCCCTCCAGCGCCTCGGCCGAACCATCCTCCATGACCTTGTCCCACGCCTTCTCGTCGGTTGGTTGACCCTCCACCAGAAAGCCTGCGAGGGGCCAAAAGTCCTCGAGGGTCTGCAGCTTCTCCTGGGCCACCTCGACGGCTGGCCCCAGGCCCTCGCGTCCAAGGCGCTGCTCGAGCCGCCGGGCGAGCTCGGCGGCCGGCAGCTCGCGCATGTAGCGCCCGTTCATCCAGCGCAGCTTCTGCTCGTCGAACACCGCGGGTGAGCGCGACACCCGTTCGAGCGAAAAGCCTTCGGTCAGCTCGGCGGTGGTCAGGAACGTGGTCTCGGCGTCGAGTCCCCAACCCAGCAGCGCGATGTAGTTGCGTACGGCCTCGGGCAGATAGCCCGCGTCGCGCAGCGCTTGCACCGATGCCGCGCCGTGACGCTTGCTGAGCTTCTTGCCGTCGGGCCCGTGCAACAGGGGAAGGTGGGCATAGATTGGCGGCTCGGCGCCCAGGGCCTTGAGGATCATCACCTGGCGCGGCGTGTTCGAGAGGTGGTCCTCCCCACGCACCACGTGAGTGATGCCCATGTCCAGATCGTCGACCGCCACCGCGAGGTTGTAGAGCGCGCTGCCGTCGGAGCGGGCGATCACGAAGTCGTCGATGGCCGAGTGCGGGAACGTGACGTCGCCGCGGATCACGTCGGTGACCACCGTCTCGCCTACGTCGGGCACCCGCAGACGCACGGCGCCGTCGTCTTCGTAAGCAGCACCGCTCTCGAGCAGCAGGTCGATCTGCTCGCGGTGGCGGGCGGCCCGTTCGACCTGTGACAGCGGGCCTTCGTCCCAATCGAGCTCGAGCCACCGCAACGCGTCGAGAATCTGCTCCACATTCTCGGGGGTCGACCGTTCACGGTCGGTGTCCTCGATGCGCAGCACCAGGGTCCCGCCGTGCTTGCGGGCCAGCAGCCAGTTGTAGAGTGCCGTGCGCGCGCCGCCGATATGCAGCTGTCCCGTTGGTGATGGCGCGAACCTGACTCTCATGTCCTTCGAGCCTATTCAGAGCCTGTGCTGATCGGGGCCCACGTCTCGACCGCGGGTGGCCTGGTCAAGGCCCACGGGCGGGGTGTCGAGCTTGGCTGTGACGCCATCCAGGTGTTCAACCAGTCCCCCCGCATGTGGAAGCCCACGCGCTGGAAGGACGACGACATAGCCGGCTTCCACGAGTTGATGGACGACGGCCCGATCGCGTCGATCGTCATCCACGCCGTGTACTTGATCAATTGCGCTTCCAAGGACTCAGAGATCCGGTCGAAGTCGATCGCCTCGCTGACCCATTCGCTCCAGATGGGCGACGCAATCGGGGCTGACGGCGTGGTCCTGCACCCTGGCTCGACCGTTGGCGAGCCACACGACGAGTCGATGAAGCGGATCGGCAAGGCGCTCGGGAAGGCCCTGGCCGATTCGGACTCCTGTCCCCTGCTGCTCGAGGACACCGCCGGCGCGGGCAACACGATCGGGCGCACGTTCGAGGAGCTGGGCGAGTTGATCTCCCTGGCCGGGGGTGGCAAGCGACTCGGGGCGTGCCTCGACTCGTGCCACTTGCTGGCCAGCGGCTATGACGTGCGCACCGCCGACGCCGTGGCCGAGACCATTGACGCCTGCGAGGAGCACGTGGGCAAAAAGCGGCTGCGGTGCCTGCACGTGAACGACTCGAAGATGCCGTTGCACTCAAACCGCGACCGCCACGCCCCGCTGGGCGACGGCGAGATCGGCGCCCAGGGCTGCGGCGCGTTTCTGTCCGAGCCCCGATTCGAGAACCTGCCCGCCTTGTTCGAGGGCCCCGGCTTCGATGGCGACCTGACCACGCGCGACATCACACGCATGCGCGAGCTGCGCCGCAACGGGATGCGCGCGCGCAAGCGGCGGGCGCGCTAGCTGTTAGAAGTGCTGATAAGCGGCGACGGAGCTGGCGGGATCCGGGAGTGCACTGGAGGAGTGTCCAGGCTTCCCGGAAGGGCACTCCCGGATCCCGCCCCACCGGAGGAGCGCCCTAGAGCCCGTCGCGCAGGTCGAACGCTGGGTCGGGCTCGATCGGCTTGTCGAAGAACCCGGGGTTCTGGCACTCGAAGGCGTCGGTGTAGCCGTCGTAGGCGCGCTCCACGGTGGTGCGGCATTGCGGGATCGGCATGCCTGTCATCTTCACCCCACCGAAGCCGTGACGCTCACGCTGGGCCTGCTCGAAGAGATCTACCTCGATCTCGGCGCGGAACACCTTGTTCATGCAGCCCATGTAACGGCGACCGGTCCCGTCGTCGTCGTACAGGTAGAGGTATGCGCACCCGGACTCGATGCACCCGGCGGGATGCACGACTCGATCGCAGAACGAGCAGCACTGGCGACACTCGTGCGATTCCTCGAGGTGGGCGGACGACGCTTCCACTCCGACATTGTAGAACGAGGACCGTGAGGCCCGCAGCTCGTGGGACGCAGGGAGCGACGCGTGCTCTGCACGCGAGCGACCGAGGACCGCGAGCTGCGATGCCTCAGGCCGCTTGGCGCCGCGCGGTTCCCGGCAGCTGATCCAACTCAGCGAGGCACGACCCGGTCGGCCTGACGCGGTAGGCCTCCCCAAGCCGCAGCGTGCGCCGGCCCACCACCAGCTCGAGCTCGTGCTCGCCAGGGTTGGCCCGGCACAGGTCCTTCAGATCGTCCAGGAAACTGACGGGCACGTGGCCGGCGACCTCGATCGTCAGCCGCTTGATCAACAGCTCCGGCTCAGGTCGGGCGGCCGCGGCGGCCACCTGCTCGGGCGTGGGCTCGAAGGCCGTTACGTCGTCGACCACCAGCTTGATGTCGCCGCCGTCCTTGTGCTCGACGCGACCGCGCACCAGGATCACGCCGTCGCCCTCGATCACCGGCCCTGACTCCTCGACGGACTTGGCGAACACCACCATCTCGACTGAGCCCTCGAGGTCGTCAAGCGTGGCGAACATCATCGCGTCGCCCTTGCGGGTACGGATTCGCTTGCACTCGGTGACCATGCCACCAACCAACACCTTCTGGCCGTCCAACTTGCGATCCGAGAGGTCGGCGATCGAGCAGTCGACCTTCTCGCGGAAGGCAGCTCGCACTTCCTTCAGCGGGTGCGATGACAGGAACAGCCCGAGCGTCTCCTTCTCCCACGCGTTCAGCTGGGCGCGCTCGTCAGGCAGCGCCGGCACCGGCAGGTCGGGCGTCGAGCTTGCGGCGGCGCCTGGCTCCTCCAGATCGAAGATCGACCCCTGCCCCATCTGTGCGTCCTGCTGGACCTTGGAGCCCGCGGACTGGGCCTGTTCCATTATTGAGGCCATCCCGGTGCGCGTGGCCCCCGTCGAGTCGAGCGCACCGCACTTGACGAGAGCCTCGATCGCTCGCTTGTTCACGGCTTGGCAGTCCACCCGAGCGCAGAAGTCCCACAGAGAGGTGAAGCGACCGCCCTCCTCCCGCGCCTGCATGATCCTGTCGACCGCCGCCGAGCCGACGTTCTTGACGGCGTCGAGACCGAAGCGGATGGTGTCGGCACCGTTCTCGCCGGTGTGCACGGTGAAGTCGTGGGTGGACTCGTTGACGTCTGGCGGCAGCACCGTGAGTCCCATGTCCTCACAACAGGCAACGAAGAACGGCACCTTGTCCTTTGTGGACATGACCGACGAGATCAGCGCTGCCATGTACTCGGCCGGGTAGTTGGCCTTGAGCCACGCCGTGCGGTAGCCCACGAGGCCGTAACACGCGGCGTGTGAGCGGTTGAACGAATAGTCGGCGGCCGCCTCGTTGACCGCCCACAGCTGGTTGATCACGGTCTCGCTGGTGCCGGTGGCACGGGCCCCCTGGAAGTAGACCTCCTTGAGCGAGGCCATGGCCTCGCGGTTCTTCTTGCCGATGGCCTTGCGGAGGTCGTCGGCCTGGGCGCCCGTGAACCCGGCGAGCGACTTGGAGATCTGCATGAGCTGCTCCTGGTAGAGCATCACGCCGTAGGTGGTCTCCGTGATCGGGCGAAGCCGTACGTCTAAGTACTCGATGGCGGCGGGCTCGCGCTTGTTTCGCGCGTAGGTGTCGATGTAGGCCATCGCGCCCGGGCGATACAGCGCGTTGAGGGCCACGAAGTCCTCGAACTCGTTCGGGCGCACCTTGCGCAGCGTCTCGCGCATGCCCTCTGACTCGAACTGGAACACCCCGATCGAATCGCCGCGGGCCATCATCTCGAACGTCTTGGGATCGTCGAGCGGAAGGTCGGCCATGCTGGGCCGATCGCCGCCGGCCTGTTCGATGATGTCGAGGCAGTCCTCGATCACGTCGAGGTTGCGCAGGCCGAGGAAGTCCATCTTGAGCAGACCGAGCTCCTCGATCGGCTTCATCGAGTACTGGGTGATGACCTTGTAGACGCGCTCGCCGTCAGGCGACACCGCGGTGCGGTCCTCCATCAACTGGAGCGGCACGATGTCGGTGAGCGGGCGGTCGGCGATGACCACGGCGGCGGCGTGCACGCCGGCGTTGCGCACGATGCCCTCGAGACCGCGGGCGGTGTCGATCACCTCGCGCGCCTCGCCGTCGGTGTCGTAGACCTTCTTGAACTCCGGCTCGGCCTTGAGGTAGGTGTCAAGCGAAAGCGACCGGCCCATCACGGGCTCGGGGATCAGCTTTGCCAGCCGGTCGCCGAGCGCGTAGTCCTTGCCGAGCACGCGTGCGGCGTCTCGGGTGGCGTTGCGCGGCAGCATCTTGCCGAAGGTCACGATCTGGGCGACGGACTCTCGCCCGTACTTGCCCTCCACGTAGCGCATGACCTTCGCGCGGCCCTTGACCGAGAAGTCGATGTCGATGTCTGGCATGGACACGCGCTCGGGGTTCAAGAAGCGCTCGAACAGCAGCCCGAACTTGAGCGGGTCGACCTCCGTGATGTCCAGGGCGTAGGACACCAGCGAGCCGGCGGCCGACCCGCGGCCAGGGCCGACGGCGATGCCGTTGTCCTTGGCGTACTTGACGAAGTCCCAGACGATCAGGAAGTAGGCGTCAAAGCCCATTCGGCCGATCACCTCGAGCTCCATGTCCAGGCGCTCCATCGCCTCGGCAGGGATCGGGTCCCCATAGCGCTCGCGCAGCCCCTCCAATGCGAGATCCCGAAGGAGCTCGCCCTCCGGGCGCCCGTCGGGGGTGGGGTAGCTGGGGATCAGGATCTTGCCCGTCTCGATCTCCACGTTGCAGCGCTCGGCGATCTCCAGCGTGGTCGGGATCGCCTCGGGCCACTGCGCGAACGCGGCCGTCATCTCGCCGTTGTCCTTGAGGTAGAACTCGTTGGTGTCAAAGGACATCTTCGGCTCGGCCAGCGTGCTCTTGGTCTGCACGCACAGCAGTGCCGAGTGGTTGTGGTAGTCGTCGCGGCCCAGGTAGTGCACGTCGGCGGTGCCCACGACGGGCCGTCCGACCTCACGGGCAATTCGCGCGATGCCCTCGTTGCACTTGTCCTGGAGGTCGATGCCGTTCTTCTGGACCTCGAAGTAGACGTTGTCGGCGCCGAAGACCTGCATCAGGTGGTCGGCGTGGGCCCGGGCCTCGGCGGGGTTGTCGGCCGCCAGGCGCTGGCAGAAACGAGAGGCCAGACATCCCGTGAGCACCATCACGCCCTTTGAGTGGCGCGATAGCAGCTCCATGTCCACGTTGGCCTTGCCGCGCTTGTAGCCCTCGAGGAATCCGGCGCTCGTGAGCTTGACGAGGTTCTTGAAGCCATCCTGGTCGCCTGCGAGCAGGGTGAGGTGGTTGCGCTCGTACTTAACGGCCTCGGTCTTGCGGTCGTCCACGTAGTAGGCCTCGAGCCCCAGAATCGGCTTGATCCCGTGCTTGTGGCAGGCCTTGTAGTGCTCCAGCGCGCCGTTCATGACGCCGTGGTCGGTCAGGCCGAGAGCCGGCTGGCCGAAGCGCGCGGCCCGCTCGGCGAGCGAGTCGATCTTGCAGGCGCCGTCGAGCAGGGAGTACTCGGAGTGGACGTGGAGATGGGCGACGGACACGGGCTGCTGAATATAGGTCCGCGGTCGGATCGCTTCGCGGCCCGATTGTCGCAAGCAGCGGGGTGTACGGTCACAGCCGCGAGCCGGTATAAAGGTCGAGTGATGCGCGACGGCCCCATTCCACTGATCGTCCACGGAATCATCGAGTACGTGGCGGGGGTCGCGTTCATCGTGGTACCCCTGCTGTTGCACTACGACAGCGGGGCTGCCACGGCGATCTCGATCGCCATCGGCGTCATCATCCTCGGGCTCGCAGCGACTACCGACGGGCCGACGAGCCTGATCAACCAGGTCCCGCGACCGGCGCACGTCGCGTTGGACTACGTGCTCGCCGTGGTGCTCATCGCGATGCCGTTCCTGGCCAGCTTCTCATCGGAAACCCCGCCGACGGCCTTCTTCATCGCGCTCGGGGTCGCGCACCTGCTGATCACGATCGGAACCAAGTTCCGATCGACGCCCGCCTGAGCGCCGCTCAGTCGTCTGACTCGCCGGCCGCGACGAGGATTCCACCCGCGACGATCAGCGCGACGGCGAAGCCTGCGCCGAGCTTGCCCTTGTTCTGCACGGCCTTTCGCTTGGCGAGTCGCGTTCCGACCTGCCAGACGATCCAGCCGATGGCGGTGTAGCGCTTGCTGTTCATGCCGCAGAGACTAGTAGCGGCGTTCACGCACCACGGGAGGCTCCTCCACCACGACTTCTTCGTGGCGACGGCCTCGTGCAGCGAAGAGAAAGACCAGCGAGACGAGGAATCCGATGATGCCGACGACCATGAGGATGACGCCCGCCTTCTGGATATCGAAGCCGCCGACGGTGACCGTCACGGCGAACTTGAGGATTGCCCCAAGGGCGAACACGACTATGGAGGTGCCTAGGTACATGCGACCCCATCGGCAGCAGTGGGCGATCTCTGTAGGGCGGGGAACACCTGGCCCAGCATACTCATCAGCTCACTCCCCGGTCGAGTCCCGGTTGCGTACGGCGTACGCCATACGCGACTGCAGGCTCCACAGCTCGATGAACCCGGGGCTTGCCGACTGGCTGAACAGCCCGCCGGACTCGCCGAAGCCCGCAAGCGCCTGGTCATAGAGCGCGTTGGGCGAGGTGCGTGCCACGGCCCGCGCGCTGCCCTTGTAGAGGCGGATCGTGATCTCGCCCGTGACCTGCTCGTTCACGGACTCCATGTAGCCGTCGAGATCGAGCCGCAGCGGCTCGTTCCACAGCCCGGCATACACGAGGTAGGCCCACTTGCGGTCGAGGATGTGCTTGAACTCGTTCTGGTGGATCGTGCACACGAGCTTCTCGAGCTCCTGGTGGGCGGTGAGCAGGATCTCGGCGGCGGGAACCTCGTAGAGATCGCGAACCTTCAGCCCGACGATGCGGTCCTCGATGTGGTCGAGGATGCCGACGCCATGGCGCCGCCCGGCGATGGCGCACGCGTCGATCAGCTCCACCAGGCCGATCCGCTCCCCGTCGAGTGATACGGGCACGCCCGCCTCGAACCCCACCACCAGGTCCTGGTGCTCATCCGGCGCCTCACGGGGGTCGGACACCAGCTCGAACACGTCGTCGCGGGGCGGCTCCGACAGGTCTTCGATCGCACCGCCCTCGGAGGAGCGGCCCCAGATGTTGTCGTCGATCGAGTACGGCGGGGCCTCGCTGCCGCCCTTGACCGGGATGCCGTGCTCGCGGGCGTAGGCGATCTCCTCCTCGCGTCCCATGCTCCAGTTGCGTACCGGGGCCACGATCTTCAAGTCCGGCGCCAGCGTGAGCACCGTGCCGTCGATTCGCACCTGGTCGTTGCCCTTGCCGGTGCAGCCGTGGGCAACGGCGTCGCACTCGTACTCGCGCGCCTTCTCGACCGCGAGCTTGGCGATCAGCGGCCTGCCAAGCGCTGTGAACAGCGGGTAGCCCCCGCCGTAGCGGGCGTTGGCCTTGATGGCGGGCACGACGTAGTCGCGAGCGAACCCTTCCCGTGCGTCGAGCACCTCGCATTCGAGGGCCCCGAGGTCGATCGCCTTGCCGCGCACAACGTCGAAGTCCTCGTCGGGCTGGCCGAGGTTCACGCACAGGGCCACGACCTCGGCCCCGTACTCGTCCTGGATCCACTTGAGCATCACGCTCGTGTCGAGCCCGCCCGAGTAGAGGAGCAGCACTCGCGAGACGTCGCCGGGAGCGGCCTCGTACGAGCCGAGCGGTCGTGGATTGGGGTCAGAGGCCATGGGCGGGGCAAGCTAGCAGCGCGCGATGCGCCGCACGGCCTCGTCGATCTCCTCTTCGGACACCGTGAGCGGCGGCAACAGCCGGATTGTGTCTGGCCCCGTGGCGTTGACCACCAGGCGCTGCTCCGACAGCAGCCGGCGCGCCCGATCCGGGGCGTCATCGCACGCGATCGCCAACATCAGGCCGCGTCCGCGCACGTCTAAGCCGGCTCCGGTCAGGCCTTCGGCCAGGCGCTCGCCCCTTGCTGTCACGTGGTCCAGGAACCCGGCCGCCCCGATCACGTCGAGCACGACGTTGGCCGCGGCAGCGATCACCGGGCCGCCCGCGAACGTGGATCCGTGGTCGCCGGGCTGAAGCACGTCGGAGTAGTCGGGGGACGCCAGACAGGCGCCGATCGG
>JBBRYL010000062.1:0-18807 GCA_038237685.1 Solirubrobacterales bacterium
CGGGCCGGGATGCCCTGCATCCGCAACAGCAGGGCCATGGCCCCGGAGAACTGCTGGCAGTAGCCGATCTTGTCCTGGAACAGGAACGCCTCGAGCGGGTAGCGGCGCGTCGGGGGCCGCTCACTGTAGGTGTAGCCGCGTTGGAGGTAGTCGCGCACGTCCGTGACGGCGTCATAGGTGGTTGGGGAGTGGCGGGTGATGCGCTCGGACAGCCGGAAGGCACGGCCGTAGGGCGAGGCCGCGAGGCGCTTCCCGGCATCCGGGTCGCCGACACCGCCGGCCTTGAGCGGCACCGTGACCCTCGGCCCCGGCCCGCGGCCGCGGCGCGGCAGCGCGGCGCTGTCGCCGGGACGCGGCAGGCCGATGGATGTGTACTCGGCCAGCTGGGCGTCGTAGCGGGCCGGGGCGGCCCGCATCCGCTTGGCCGTCGGGGTGGGCACATACGCGTGGACCGTGTACTCGTCGCCGCGCCTGAGCGGCTCGTCTAGGCGCCGGAGGGTGCCGTCGGCTGATCCCGTCACGGCCTGGCCTGCCCCATCGACCCGCGTCGGCGTGCCGGTGCCGACCAGGAAGTTGGTCCGCAGCGACCGCACGCTGACGTCGATGCGGCGATTCCAGCGCGGGTTGCGGGTGGCGGGTAGCTCGCCTTGGGAGCTGGTCCTCTCGTTGGCGGTCGTGCGGCGCCAACGTAGGCCATCGAAGCCGTCGAGCACCTCGGCCTTCCAATACAGGGCGCGAGATGACTTGACCTGCAGCACCGTGGTGCCATCCCGGGGCCAGTCCAGGGGACCGTAGGAGTGGTTCCAGTTGAAGGTGACATCCTTGCCGCCAAACCAGTTCCAGTGGCTGTAGTCGACGAGGGCGTCGGCGCGGTCGAGCCGCGCCGACAGCGGCAGGGCAACCAGCGCCATGGCCACCACCAGCACCGCGCCCGGGATTGCTTCGCGCCGGCGCAGGCGCGGCAGCCACAGCCACGCCGCCACGAGCACGAACAGGCCCAGGCCCCGAAGCAGTGGGGAGCCAGGATCGTGGTCGGTGACGGGCACCCCGTAGAGGCACAGGAGGGTGATCAGCCCGAGGGCCCGCAGGACCCCGACCCCCCGGCGGGCAGGCCAGAAGGCCAGGGCCGCGGCCAGCCCGAGCAGCGGCGCCACGCCAAGCAGGATCACCAGCCTGACGCTCGCCTCCGGGCCGCCGTAGGGCCAGACCACGGTCCGGATGCCCGAGAGCCCGCGATTCAGCAGCGACCCGAGGTCATCCCAGTTATGTGGGCCGAACAGGCGCAACGGCAGACCCATCGCGGCGAGCGCGAGCGCCGTGGCGGCCAACGCCACGGCCAACGCCCCGGCATGCACGGCCGGGCGGGGCAGGCGCGACCGGCCGAGCAGCGTGAACGCGCCGCCCGCGCCGGTGACAAGCGCAACCGCCAGCAGCACCCGGCCGATCGGCGGCGACTGCACGAGCGCCGCCCAGTGCGCGGCGGCGTAGGTGCCGAGCGCGGCGAATGTGAGCAGCCGCAGGACGAGCGAGTCACCGTCCCCGCCGGACGGGGCGAATCTGCCTGCGGGTGCCTTCGTGGCGGCCCGCGGCGGTGCCAGGACGGTGCTCACGCTGCCACCCCCGCTCCGGCCGGGCTGCGCCGGCCGATCCTCCGCCCCGAGCAACCCGCCACCAGGAACTCGGGGCCGGCCGCGGCGTCGGCGGCTGGCGTGACGAGGTACCCGGCGCCCGCGGTGGCTCGCGCGAGGTCTCGCGGAGGGTCGGTACGGGCACTGACCCACATCACGGCGCCGGAGCGGCGCGCACGCGCCAGCGGTGGCCGGATGCTGCCGGCCTCGACCAAGGCCAGCCGCGCGTGCAGTGCCGGCCAGCCGGTCAGGTCGAAAGCGATGGTGGTGGGCCGCCGGTCGCCCGGGAGCAGCAGGGCGCACCCACCACGGCGGGCCAGGTGCACACACAACGATGCCGCGGCGCGCACCGCGGCATCGAGAGCCTCCGCGGACGGCGGGTTGGTCGGGTCGAGCACCACGAGGGGAGCGGAGTCGGACTCCGCCGTGAGCCGGCGTTCGAGCATCTCCCCACTGCGTGCGACGGCCGGCCAGTGGATCCGCGACGCGGGGGTCCCGGTGCGATAGGCACGTAGCCCGTCGAGGTCGAGCTCGGCCGCGGAGCCGTCCATACGGCCACGCAGCGGGGTCGGGGAGGTGCGGCCGTCGGTGCCAGCGCCCGCGCCCGCCTGTCCGCCGCCGTCGGGGGCGGTGACGGGCGCCAGCCGCGGCAGCACCAACAGCTCGGCCGCCTCCCCCGTGGCGTTCACGCGCCGTGTGGCCAGCGAGAGCGGATCGGTGATCGTCAGCCCGCCGGGCTCGATCATCTGCCGTCCGCGCCGGGGAAAGCGGACCTCGATCCGGATCCGGCGCGAGGACACGCCGGCGATCGGCACGGGCTGCTCTAGCAGCGGATCGGTCAGATGGCCTCCGGGAGCCGGCAGCAACCCCGTATGCAGCAGCAGGCGGACCGGGTACGGCGTGTCCTCCTGGATCGTCGGCGGTCCCGGCTCCCGCGTGATGCCCGCACCGGCAGCGGCGAGCAGGACCCACAGGCCGCACCCGGCCGACATCAGGATGAGCGCCACGGCGGGCACGTACAGCGAGGCTGTGTCGAAAACCACGGCGGCGGCGGCGAGCCCCGCGCCCAGCAGCAGCGCGCCGAGCGCCCGCGTCATGGCTAGAGCACGCGCCGGCTCACAGCGCCGGCACCGCTTCAAGGGCGTCGGCCACCACGGCGGCGCGATCGGCTCCGGAGGCCTCGGGCGAGAGCAGCAGCCGGTGGGTCAGGACCGACGGCGCGAGCGCCTTGACGTCGTCGGGCAACGCGTGGTCACGGCCCTCGAGCACCGCGAGCGCCTTTGCGGCGCGGAAGAGCATGAGCCCTGCGCGGGGGCTGGCACCCAGCTCGACCCTCGGGTCGGCGCGGGTGTGGTGGAGCAGCTCCACCACGTACCTGCGCAGCGCCCCGCTGCCGTGGATCGCGGCGACCGCTGCCTGCGCCGCGAGGATCTCGCCGACGTCGGTGACCGGGCCGAGGTCGAGCACGCGATCGTGCGCGGAGTGATTGGAGAGCATGTCGGCCTCCGCATCCGCCGAGGGATAGCCAAGCGCCACGCGAACCATGAAGCGGTCGAGCTGGGCCTCGGGCAGCGGATAGGTGCCTTCGTACTCGATCGGGTTCTGAGTGGCCAGCACCACGAACGGCCGGGCCAGGTCGTGGGTCTGGTTGTCGACGGTCACATGGCGCTCCTGCATGCACTCGAGGAGGCCGGACTGGGTCTTGGGCGAGGCGCGGTTGATCTCGTCGACCAGGACGATGTTGGCGAACACCGGACCGGGGCGGAACTCGAACCTGGCCTCGCGCTGGTTGAACACGCTGGTGCCGACCACGTCGGCGGGCAGCAGGTCGGCCGTGCACTGCACGCGCGAGAATTCGGCGTCGATCGACCGCGACAGCGCGCGGGCCAGTGCCGTCTTGCCGACTCCCGGGTTGTCCTCGATCAGCACGTGACCCTCCGCCAGCAGCGCGACGAGCACGTCGCGTACCGTCGACTCGGGGGCCTTCACGGCCTTGCTCAGGTTGTCGCGCAGGCGACCGGCAAGCGCGGCGACGTTCGGCGGGTCGAGGTGGGGCGCGGTCGCCATCGCCTCGATGGTAGGGAACACCAGGACCCCTGCCCAGGGCTTGGCGCGTCAGGTCGTGCGCGAGCCGTCCTCGTCTCCTACGAGCATTCGGACGGCCGCCTCGGGATCCTCCGCCGACATGACGGTGCCGCCTACCAGGACGGCATCGACGCCGACGCCCTCGAGCTCCTCGACCTGGTCGCGGTCGAAGATGCCCGACTCAGACACCACGGTCTTGCCGGCGGGGACGTCGGTCAACAGATCGAAGGTCCTGCGGAGGTCGACCGAGAAGTCCACGAGGTCGCGGTTGTTGATGCCGATCACGTCGACCTCGACCTCGAGCGCCACCTCGAGCTCGTCGTCGTTGGCAATCTCGACGATCGCGTCGAGGTCGAGCGCGTGGGCGGCGGCGTAGAGGTCCGCCAGCTCGCCCTTGCGCAGGGCGCCGACGACCAGCAGCACAGCATCGGCCCCCCACGCCTTGGCCTCGTAGAGCATGTAGGGATCGACCGTGAAGTCCTTGCGCAGGACGGGCAGGTCGGTGGCCAGCTTTGCCTCGCGCAGGTCGTCTAGCGAGCCACCGAAGTGCGCCTCCTCGGTGAGCACCGAGAGCGCCGCGGCGCCGCCGCGCTCGTACGCCGACACGATCTCCGCCACGCCGGCGCCCTCACGGATCAGCCCGGCCGACGGCGAGCGACGCTTGTGCTCGGCGATCAGCGAGGTACCGGGGCGAGCCAGGGCCTCGGCGAAAGGACGATCGTCGTCGCGGCCGGCGGCCTGGTCCTCGAGCTCGGACAGCGGCGTCTGGCGCTTGCGCGCGTCGAGGGCGTGGCGGGTCGCCTCGATCAGCGCCTCGAGCCGGGCGTTCATCCGGCAAGCTCCAGCGAGCGCGCCACATAACGCTCGAGCACGTCGGCGGCGGCGCCGGAATCCACGGCGTCCTCGGCCCTGCGCACCCCCTGCTCGATCGTGTCGGCAAGACCGCCGACGTGGATGGCGGCCCCCGCGTTGAGCACGGTCAGGTCGCGCTCCGGTCCAGAGTCGCCGGCCAGCACCTCGCGCGCGATCGCGGCGTTGCGCTCGGGCGTCCCGGCTGCCACGGCGCTCTGCGGCGCGGCAGGCAGACCGACCTCCTCCGCTGTGAGCACGTGGGTGGACAACTCGCCGCCGCGCAGCTCCACCATGTGGGTGGGGCCAGAGGTGCTCAACTCGTCCAGGCCGTCGTCGGAAGCCACGAGCAGCGCATGCTCGCAGCCCAGCTCGCGCAGCGCGCCCGCCATGATGTCGAGGAAGCGGCGGTCGGACACGCCGATCAGCTGTCTGCGCGCGCCAGCGGGGTTGGTGAGCGGGCCGAGGAAGTTGAAGATCGTGCGCACCGCCAGCGCCTTGCGCACCGGGACCACGTAGCCGGTGGCCGGATGGTGATGAGGCGCGAACATGAACCCGAAGCCGATCTCGTCGATGCACTCGGCTGTGGCCTCGGGCGAGAGGTCGATCCGCGCGCCAAGCGCCTCGAGCACGTCGGCAGAGCCCGAGCGGCCCGTGGCCGAGCGGTTGCCGTGCTTTGCCATCGGGCATCCTGCGCCGGCCGCGACGAACGCGGCCGTGGTGCTCACGTTGAACGTAGGCCGTCCGCCTCCGGTGCCCGCGGTGTCCACGAGGCCTTCGGCGTGGGCGTCGACCTTGACCGCCAGCTCTCGCATCGCCCGGGCCATGCCGGCGATCTCGTCGACCGTCTCGCCCTTGGTGCGAAAGGCGATCAGCAGCGCGGCCGTCTGGACCTCCGACGCGCGGCCCTCCATGACCTCGCGAAGCACTGCCGTGGTCTCCTCGGCCGACAGCGCCTCGCTCAGGCAGAGGCGATCGATGGTGGCCGTGAGGATCGGGTTGGGCGTCATCCGAGATCCTCTCGCAGGAAGTTGCGCAAGATGTCCATGCCCTCGCGGGTGAGCACCGATTCGGGGTGGAACTGGACGCCCTCGGCGGGCAACGCGCGGTGGCGCAGCGCCATGATCGTGTCGCCGTAGGTAGCCGAGGCCTCGAGCTCGGGCGGCAGCTCCGGATCGACGATCAGCGAGTGGTAGCGCCCGACGGTCAGCTCCCCCGGCACGCCCCTGAAGATCGTGCGGCCGTCGTGCTCGATCACGGCCGTCTTGCCGTGCACGGGCTCGCCGCGCACGACCGAGCCCCCGAAAGCGGCCGCGAGGGCCTGGTGGCCCAGGCAGACGCCAAGCACCGGCGTGCCCTCCTCGGCGAAACGGCGGATCGCCTCGGTCGAGACCCCCGCCTCGACGGGCGTGCACGGTCCGGGCGACACGATCAGCCGGTCCGCGCCGCGCCTGAGCAGGACGTCGGTCTTCTCGGCGTCGTTTCGCACCACCTCCACCTCGGCGCCGATCTCGCCAACGTACTGGACGAGGTTGTAGGTGAACGAGTCGTAGTTGTCGATGATGAGAACCTTCACCGGCCGCTCACGCCCAATCCCGTTGCGTGCGGGCCAGCTCCACTGCCTGGAACACGGCCCCGGCCTTGGCCTCGGACTCGCGACGCTCGTACGCGGGATCGGAGTCGGCCACGACCCCTCCTCCGGCCTGGGCGTGGACCCAGCCGTCCTTGACCAGCGCCGAGCGGATGTAGATGCAGGTGTCCAGGTCGCCCGTGTAGGACACGTAGCCCACCGAGCCGCCGTAAGGGCCGCGCTTGACGGTCTCGAGCTCGTCGATGATCTCCATCGCCCGGATCTTCGGGGCGCCCGACAGGGTTCCCGCCGGCAGGGACGCGCGCAACGCCTCGATCGGACGTACCTCCTCGCGAAGCGTTCCCGACACCGCGGAAACGATGTGCAGCACGTGCGAGTAGGTCTCCACCACCATCAGCTCGTCTACGCTGACCGAGCCGTACTCACACACCCGGCCCAGGTCGTTGCGCGCCAGGTCCACGAGCATCACGTGCTCGGCGCGCTCCTTCTCGTCGGCCAGCAGCTCCCGCGCGCGCCGGGCATCCTCCGCGGCCGAGGCCGCACGCGGCCTGGTGCCGGCAATCGGGCGCTGCTGGGCGGTGCGGCCTGTCACCTTGACCAGCGATTCGGGCGAGGCGCCGGCGATCTCGAAGTCGCCGAAGTCCAGGAAGTACATGTAGGGGCTCGGGTTGACCGCGCGCAGCCCGCGGTAGATCGAAAACGCCTCGGCCGGGGCGAGCGCGCTCCAGCGCTGGCTCGGCACCACCTGGTAGGCATCGCCGGCGCGGATGTACTCGATGCAGCGCGCGACCGACTCCTCGAAGCCCTCCGACCCGACGTTCGACCGAAACGGCGACGACGGCCGCGGTCCGCCCTCCGCCCGGGGCACCGGCCCCGCCAGGCGCGCTCGCACGTCGACGATGGCCTGCGCCGCGGCGGCGTAGGCCGCATCGACGTCACCATCGACGAACACGTTGGCCAGAATCGTGGCCTCGTGGCGCAGGTGGTCGAAGGCCACCATCACATCGGTGATCATCAGCGCCATGTCGGGCATGGCGAGCGGATCGGGGTTGGGCTCGCCAAGCGTCGGCTCGAGGTGGCGGACCAGGTCGTAGCCAAAGAGGCCGACGGCGCCGCCGGTGAACGGCGGCAGGCCCTCGAGCGGAGCCGACCGGTAGCGGCCCACCTCCTCGCTGATCACGGCGTAGGGGTCGCCGCCCGCGCGGGCGTCCCCGCCGACCGTGAGGAGGCCGTCGTCGAGGCGGATCACCGTCCGGGGCTTGAAGCCGAGGAACGACCAGCGGCCGAAGCGCGTGCCCTGCTCGGCGGACTCCAGCAGGAACGAGGGGCCGTCTCCGCGCAGCTTGAGGTAGGCCGACACCGGGGTCTCGCAATCGGCGATGAACGTGTGACGAAGCGGCACCTGGGTGTGCTCGCGTGCCAGCTCGCGCGTCTCGCCGAGCGTCGGCGTGATCGCGATGTCGACAGTGTCAGCGGCGACGCTCATTGAGCACCTCGAACGCGTCGACGAGTGAGAGGTCGCGCGCGGCCATCAGCACGGCCAGGTGGTAGAGCACGTCGGCGGCCTCGGACGCGAGGCGCTCGTCTGACTCCTCGCGCGCCGCGCGGGTGACCTCCTCGGCCTCCTCACGCACCTTCTCGCCGATGAACGGCGGGTCTGCCAGCAGCTGCGCGGTGTAGCTCGAGCCGGCGTCGGGAGGGGCCTTTCGCTGCGCGATCGTGCGCTGCAGCGCGGCCAGCGCCTCGGCAGGCTGGGGGCCGGTGTCGCCGCGGTAGAAGCAGCTGCGCTCGCCGGTGTGACACGCCGGTCCGCCGGCATCCACCAGGGCCACCAGCGCGTCGGCATCGCAGTCGTAACGCAGGGCGCGAAGGGCCATCGTGTTGCCCGAGGTCTCCCCCTTGCGCCACAGCTCGCCACGCGAGCGGCTCCAGAAGTACATCTCCCCGGACTCCTGGGTGCGTGCCAGCGCCTCCTCGTTCATGTAGGCGAGGGTGAGCACCTCGCCGGTCGAGGCGTCCTGCATCACGCACGGCACGAGGCCGTCGGGGCCGAAGTCGATCTGCTCCATGTCATCGATTGTCCCAAGGTCCGGTCGCCACCGCTGGTAGCCTCGCCCGGCCGCCGCCGTATCTCCCTCATGAGCCCAACCGAGAACACCTCCTCCGGGGAGGCCCTGGCTGCTATCGGCCGCTTCGCGATCGGCTTCGACGAACGCGACCGGCCGCGCCTGCACGAGCTGTGGGACGAGGTGCTTGATTCCCAGAAGTGGACCGAGGCCGGAATGGTCGGCCGCTTCGAGGCGCTCTGGGCGGAGCACAACGGACGGCCTGCTGTGGCGCTGTCGGGCTGGAGCGGCGGGGCTGTGGCCGCGCTGCGGTACGCACGTGTCGGCGGCGAGGCCGTGCTGTGTCCCTCCAACACCTTTCCCGCGACTGTGATGGCGATCCTTGCCGCCGGCGGCATTCCGGTCTTCTTCGACTGCAACCGCGCCGATCTGTGCGCGTCGTTCGAGGACTTCGCCGCGAAGCTGGCACAGCACCGGCCGCGAGCCGCGTTCGTGGTCCATATCGGTGGCCACATCGCATTCGAGATCGACCGGATCGCCGCGCTCTGCCGCGAGGAGGAAGTGTTCCTGATCGAGGACTGCGCCCACGCCCACGGCGCGAGCTGGCACGGCCGCCGCGCGGGTACGTGGGGCGACGCCGGCGTCTGGTCCATGTATGCGACCAAGACGATCTCGACCGGCGAGGGCGGCATCCTGGTGTCGGATGATCCCGAGCTCAGGGCGTTCACGCGCTCCTACCGCAACTACGGAAAGCCCGATTTCGAGGTCGAGGGGCTCAACCACCGGATGAGCGAGTTCACCGCCGCGCTCGGAATCGTGGGCGTCAAACGGATGGACGAGATCGTGGCGTGGAAGAACGCTGCGGCGCGCGCGTTGCTCGATCCCGTGTACCCCGCACGCGCCGAGTTGCCTGACGGGATGATCTCTGGCCTGTACAAGTACCTGGTGTTCGAACCGATCGAGCGGTCCACAGGAAAGGTCTACGACGACCCGTGCCACCGGCGGTGGGGCGACGGCTCGGAGCTTCCGAACAGCGACTGGGTCGCCCAGAACCACTGGTGTGTTCCGCTCTACTACCGACCCGAGGCCGTCTCGTTGCAGGCATTGGAGAGCACCACGTGAGGGTTCTTGTCACCGGAGGCGCGGGGTTCATCGGGTCGCATGTGGTCGACGCGCTGCGCGGCGCCGGCCACGAGCCGGTCGTATTCGACCTGATCCCCTCTCCCCACCACGCCGCCGACGATGTCGAAACGGTTATCGGTGACGTGCTCGACTCCGACGCGGTCGCGGCGGGAATGGTCGGTTGCGACGCCGTGGCACACCTCGCGGCCGCCGCGGACGTCGACGCGGTCGCCAAGAACCCGGCCCGCGCCGAAGAGCTCAACGCGCGCGGCACGCTCAACGTGCTCGAGGGGGCGCGTCACGCCGGCGTCGGCCGTGTGGTGTACGCGTCGACGATCTGGGTCTACGGTGCCAGCGAAGGCAGCGAGCCGGTCGATGAGGACACCGCCCTGGGAGCGCCCGAGCACCTGTACACCGCCACCAAGCTGGCGGGCGAGATGTACTGCCGCTCCTACGCGTCGTTGTACGGCCTCGACTACACGATCCTGCGCTTAGGCATCCCTTATGGCCCGCGCGCCCGCCCCGCTGCGGTGATCCCCGCCTTCGTGGGCCGCGCGCTGGCCGGCGAGGCGCTGACGATCGCCGGCAGCGGGGATCAGTGCCGGCGCTTTGTCTACGTGAGCGACCTCGCCGCCGGCGTGGCGTCGGCGCTTCGCCCCGAGGCGGCCAACCGGGTCTACAACCTCGTCGGCGAGGAGGATGTGAGCATCAAACGCATCGCCGAGACGGTGAGCGAGATAGTTGGCGACACCGAGGTACACCACGTACCCGCGCGCGCCGGCGACTTCAGGGGAGTCGAGGTGTCGGGGGCTCGCGCCGCGCGCGAGCTTGGCTGGCATGCCCGGACACCGTTTCACGAGGGCATTCGCAGCTACGTGGAGTGGCGCCGCGCCCTCGAGGGGGGCGAGCTTTCGGTCCCGGAGCAGGCTGTCGCGCCGCCCTTGCCGCCGGCTCGCGTCGCGGCCACGCCCGGAGCGGCCCGGCCGCTTCGCGACCGGATCGCCTCCGCCGGCCTGTTCGTGGCCGCCGAGGGCCTGCTCGGCGCCTATCTGCTTGCGCTGCATTCGGCCGGGATCGGAGCCCTGCCCACGATGCTGGCCACGAGCCTCACAGCCGTGCTGCTGGTGGCGTTCGGCACCGGAGAACGCCGCTCACTGTCCATCAAGCTCGCCTGGGTCACCGCCGTGGGGGCGGTACTGGCCGCGCTGGTGCCCCAGCTCCGCGAGCTGGTGGACATCGATCACCTGAGCGCCAGCCTCGTGCTGCTCGCCCTTGCCGGAGCCGGCTTCTCGGTCGCGCTCGCGTTCGGCGGCCTGCGTCAGCTCGGGCCCTCGCGCGAGGGTGACGAGCGCCCGGCGGACTCAGGCAGCTAGCGCGCCGGCTGTCGGGGCTACCCCGTGATGGCCTCCGCCGACAGGGCTTCTGCAGACAGGCCGTGCCGGACGATGGCATCGAGCACGAGTGGGAGGGCCGCCGAGGTGGCACGCCACGAGTCCGCCGCGCTGTAAGCGTCTGAATCGTGCAGAAGCAGCACGTCACCGGCCTCCAGCCGGTCTGACACGCGCGCGGCGATACCGCTCAGTGTTGCGCGGCGGTGCCAGTCGCGACCCCAGCGTGACCAGAGCAACGGCTGCAAGCCGAGCCGCCGCGTCGTGGCAAGCCCGCCGGCGCTGAAGATCCCATACGGCGGGCGATACATCTCCGGCCGGCGCCCGGTAGCAGCCAGGATCGCCTCTGCGCCGCGGCGCAGATCGTCTGCCACCGCCGCCGGCGTCAGCCGCAGCTGGTTGCGATGGCGGTCGCCGTGCAGCTCCACGGCGTGGCCGGCAGCGGCTATCTCCGCAGTGAGCGCAGGAGCGCGGCGCACCTGCTCCCCGACCAGGAAGAAGGTGGCGCGCGCGCCATGGTCGGCAAGCGTGGCGAGGATGGCTGGAGTGCCCAACGGATGCGGGCCGTCGTCGAAGGTGAGGTAGGCGACCGGCCGATCGTCGATCCTTCTCGGGATGCCAAGGGCCGAGGAGACGACGGGCGAGAGTGGTGCCAGCGCTGGCAGGGTCCAGGCCGCCGCCATGGCGGCGGTGACGGATATGGGGGCCGCGCGCATGGGCGAATCCTGCCAGTGAGCACCGGCGTCCCGGTCGGCGGCATGTTGGTGGCCGCCGCAGCGGCGGCGGCGTTCGAGCTGTCCTACGCGCTCCAGGCACTCGAGGCGAGGTCGGTCGGTGGGCCGCGCGAACCCGGCGCGGCCCTGCTCGGCCGCCTTGTGAAGCGGCCGATATTCGGCGCGGCGCTCGCGCTGGGCGTGGCCGGCTACGGCCTTCAGGTGGTGGCCCTCGGACTGGCGCCGTTGACCGTGGTGCAGCCGGTGCTGGCGCTCGGGCTGGTGCTGCTGCTGTACCTGGGCGCGCGGCTCCTCGGCGAGCGCGTCGGGGCCGGCGAGCTGGGCGGGGTTGGCGTGCTCGTCGCGGGCGTGACCGCGATCGCGCTGGCCTCTCCAGAACGGGTGGTTGAGCCGGCCCTCGGCGGCGCCCTGGTGATAGCGCTGGTTGCGCTCGCGCTGCTCACGCTGGTGCCCGCCGCGCTGGCGCGCCGGGGCCGTGCGGGCGGCTCCGCGCTCACGGTGGCCGCCGGTGCCGCAGACGCGGTGGCGGCGATCGCCGCCAAGTTGATCTCCGACGCGCTCTCAGCCGGGCGGCCGCTGGCGGCTCTGGGCTGGGCCGTCGCGGCCGGCGCAGCGGCACTGATCGGGCTCTCCTGCGAGTTGGCGGCGCTCCAGCAGCTTGCGATCACGCGGGTCGCACCGGTGGTGCTGGCGATGCAGGTCGCGGTTCCCGTCCTGCTGGCGCCCGCCATCGTGGGTGAGAGATGGGGCGCCACGCCACTTGGGGGAGCGGTGCTGCTGGCCGGGCTGGTCGCGGTTACGGGCGGCGCGGCGTGGTTGGCCAGCTCACGATCCGTTGGCGGCCTGATAGTCGCCGAGAGCCAGCACGAGGCCGGCGGCCAACGGAAGTGACGCGAACGATCGGTTGGGCATTCCGCCCTCGGCGATCGCGCTGCGCAGCGCCGCGTCGAGCGCCGCCCGGTCCGTGGCGACGCGGGCCAGTCCGAACCGCTCGAAGGCACGGTTGTTCGCCCGGATGTGACCTCTGCCCCAGCCGTAGGAGATCACCGGACAGCCGACGCAGTGAGCCTCGAGCACGGTCAAGCCGGCGCTGGAGTGCACCAGCGCGTCGGCGGCTGCGAGCACGTCGGCCATCGCTTCGGTGAAGCCCAGCACCCTCACGCGCGCGTTACCGACGTAACGGGACTGCAGCCGGATGCGCGCTTCGTCGTTGCGTCCGGTGAGTACCACGGCCACAGCCCCCTCGATCGCCAGCGCCGCGTCGGCAGCGCCGGCCAGGTCGCCAACCGCCCACCCGCCGCCCGAGATCACCACCACCGTCGCAGCCGCCGGCAGCTCCAGCCGAGCACGCGCGCTGGCGCGGTCACGCGGCTCGAGGAAGTCGGGCAGGTTGAGGCCGCGGACCGCCTCCACGCGCGCTCCCGGTGCGATGCCGCGCACCTCGGCCGCGGACTCCGGATGGGTGATCATGTGCAGGTCGATGCCCGGATGTGCCCAGTAGTGCAGAGAGGCCAGGTCGGTGATAGCCGACGCGACCGGAGTGGTGATCGTCCGCGCGGCGCGCAACCGGCCCAGCACCTCGCTGGCGCCCGGGTAGGTCGCCACTATTACCCCGGGGCGACGGGCGGCGAGTAGCGCTCGCAGCCGCTTCACCGCGGCCGCTCGGATCAGCAGGCCTGTCAGCGCGCGGGTTGGCGCCACACGGGTGATCAGCCAGTGGTTGAGATCGAAGGCCAACGTGCCGAGCACGCCCTCGGACCGCGCCGTGCGGAGCGCCATCCGGCGCAACCACGGGTGCAACAGCTCGAGTGCGTCGAAGATCTCGACCTCGGCGTCCGCTGCCTCTGCGCGAATGTCGGCGGCCAGGACGCGCGCCGGAAGATCGTGGCCCTCCCCGATCGCGGCCGAGAGAATCAGGATGCGTGGAGAACCCGGTCCGCGTCCGGTCATTCGATGCCGAGGCGGTCGAGCAGCGAATCGTCGCCGCGCCAACCGCTGCGCACCCGCACCTTGAGATCGAGATGCACCGCCGCGCCTGTTGCCGCCTCGATCTCCTTGCGCGCCGCGGTGCCGATGCTCTTGATCATCGATCCCTGGCGCCCGACCAGGATGCCCTTCTGTGAGTTGCCCTCCACGTAGAGGCAGGCGTCGATCATCAGCATGCCGTCCTCGCGCTCGGTCATCTCGAGCACCTGGGCCTCGACCGCGTGGGGAAGCTCCTGGCGAGTGCGCAGCAGCACCTGCTCGCGGACGAGCTCGGCCAGGTGCACGAGCTCGGCCTGGTCGCTGAGGGCCTCGGCCGGGTAGAGGAAGGGGCCCTCGGGCAGCATGCCCTTGAGGTGCTCGACCACCTCGTCGACCCCAGTGCCACGCCGGGCGCTGATCGGGAACACATCGCCGGGCACGTCGAGGTTGGCGGCCGCGGTGAGCGCTTTGACGATGCCGGTGTGGTCGAGCCGGTCGATCTTGTTGACGACGGTGATCGCGGGCGTGCTCGAGCCCCGCAGCGCCCGCGCGATGTAGCGGTCGCCCGCCCCGACGTCCTGGTTCCCGTTGAGCACGAAGACGACGGCGTCGGCGTCGGCAAGCGACTGCTCGACGCGCTTCTGCATGCGGTCGGTCATGCGGTCGCGCGGACGCTGGACGCCGGGCAGGTCGACGAGCACGAGCTGCCAGTCCTCGCCGGTGGCGATGCCGCGAATCTCGCGGCGGGTCGTCTGGGGCTTGTCCGACACGATGGCCACCTTCTCCCCCACGATCCGGTTGACCAGCGTGGACTTGCCGGCGTTGGGCCGCCCGGCCAGGGCGATGATTCCCGAGCGCGTGGTCATGCGCGAAGGCCGTCCAGGACCTGCTCTTGGAGCGCGAGCATCTCGCCAGAGTCTGCCTCGTGGTCATAGCCGCAGAGGTGCAGCACGCCGTGGACGACCGCCTCCTCGATGTCGACCGTGTGCTCGGGGCAGATGACCACGTCGCCCAGCTCGCGCGGGCCGGCTGCCGGGCCGGTCTCGTCCACCGGGAACGAGAGCACGTCTGTCGGCCCGTCCTTGGCGCGGTGATCGCGGTTGAGCTCGGTGATGCGCGCGGCGCCGACGAAGGCCACCGCCAAGTGGCCATCCCTGACAGCAGCGGCGGCGAGGGCGGCCTCGGCGAAGCGCCGGAGCGCTCGCTCGTCGCCGTCCACTATCTCGATCTCGATCAACCGTTCGTACGGGCGGTGCGGATCTCGGGCGCCTGCTTGGCGGCGTACTCGTCGTATGCCTCGACGATCCGCTGCACGAGCTTGTGGCGCACGACGTCCTCGCCGCCGAAGCGGACGAAGTCGATGCCGTCCACGCCCGCGAGCACGTCGGCGATCACGTTCAGGCCCGATCGCTGTGCCGCGGGAAGGTCGACCTGGGTGACGTCGCCGGTGACCACCATCTTGGAGTTGAAGCCAAGCCGCGTGAGCACCATCTTCATCTGCTCGGGCGTGGTGTTCTGGGCCTCGTCAACGATGATGAACGCGTCGTTGAGCGTCCGCCCGCGCATGAAGGCCAGCGGCGCGACCTCGATCGTGCCGCGCTCGAGATAGGTGTTGACCTTCTCCATCTCGAGCATGTCGTAGAGCGCGTCGAACAGCGGCCGCAGGTAGGGATCGACCTTGGCCATCAGGTCACCGGGCAGGAAGCCGAGGCGCTCGCCGGCCTCGACCGCGGGGCGTGTGAGCACGATTCGCTTCACCTCGCGGCGCTGCAGGGCCGCCACGGCCATCGCGACCGCGAGGAAAGACTTGCCCGTTCCCGCCGGGCCTATGCCGACCGTGATGGTCTGGCGCCGGATCGCGTCCACGTATCGCTTCTGGGTGACGGTCTTCGGGGCGACCTTCAGGCCGCGGTGGCGCCACACGACGTCCTCGAGGAACCTGCTCGGGCTCTCGTCACGATCGAGCGCCGAGCCGATCGCGTCGATCGTGCCGGGCTCCACGTCGTGGCCCTGGCCTACGAGATCGCCAAGCTCGCCAACCACCGTGCCGGCCGCCGCGACGTCGTCGGCATCGCCGTCGAGGGTCAAGATGTTCCCGCGCAGGAACACGTCGCAGTCCAGCCGCTCCTCGAGCGACCGCAGGATCGTGTCGTTGGCGCCCGCCAGCTCGGCGGCCAGCTCGTTGGTCAACTCGATCTGCTCGCGCACTACGGAGTCAACAGCTCCTTGGCGGCCGCGCTCACGCGCCGGCCGTCTGCGCGCCCTTGGACCTTGGGCATGACCAGCGCCATCACCTTGCCCATGTCCCTGCCCGACGTGGCGCCGAGCTCGGCCACGGCGTCGCCGACCAGTGCCGTGAGCTCGGCGTCTGAAACCTGTTCGGGCAGATAGCCCCCGATCAGCTCGGCCTCGCGCGCCGCGGCGTCGGCAAGCTCGGTACGCCCGCCGTCGCGGAACGCCTCGGCGGACTCCAGCCGCCGCTTGCGCTCGCGCTGGAGGACGTCGATCTCGCCGCCGCTCCCCTCCTTGGCAGCCTTCTGCAACTCGGAAGCCACCACGCGCAGGGAACCAGCCCGCTCGCGGTCGCCCGCCTTCAGCGCGGTATTCACATCGGACTGCACCTGTTCGAGGACTGGCATAGATTCAAGTGTAGGCAGCATGCCAGCCTTCAAAGTCGCCACCTTCGACTGCTATGGCACCCTCGTGGACTGGGAGGGAGGCGCCGCAACGTTCCTGTACGATCTCGCGCGGCGCAGTGGCGAGTCCGAGCCGGAGTCGGGCATCGAGCTGCGCACGCGGTGGGAGGAGATTCAGTTCGAGCTTCTCGGCGAGGAGTACCGCAGCTACACCGACGTGCTCAGCCAGAGCCTGCGCGCCTGGGTGGGCGAACGCGGGTACCGGTGGAACGCGAACGACGGGCAGGCCTTCGCCAAGTCGATGCAGTCGTGGCAGCCGTTCTGCGACACGATTCCCGCGCTGACCCGACTCCACGAGGCCGGGGTGGGGCTTGCGATCGTCTCGAACACCGAACACTCGATCATGGACCACACCCTGCGCCAGCTCCACCCACTTGAGTTCGACCACGTCGTGGTGGCCGAGGACGTGCGCTGTTACAAGCCGGACCGCCGGCCCTTCACGCGGCTGCTCGACGAGGCCTCCGTCGGCCCGGAGGAGGTGCTCCACGTCGCGTTCGGCTTCAAGTACGACATCGCGACCGCGCAGGAGCTCGGCCTCGGGACGGCATGGATCAACCGTCATCGCGAGCCCGCTCCCGGGGACGGCCCAGCACCCGACCACGAATGGCCGGATCTCTGGGGCCTGGCCGACCACCTGGCCCCAGCGCAATCGAGCTGACCTAGACCGTGGACGACGGCCATCTCCTGCTCGCCGCGGGCGCGCTGCTGACGCTGGGCATCGCCGCCTCGCTGGTGGCAGGGCGCCTGCGCGTGCCCGGCCTGCTTGTGGTGCTCGGCCTTGCGATGGCCATCGGCTCCGACGGCCTGGGGCTGATCCAGTTCGGCGGCAACATCAGCGATGTCGAGACCGCCCGCTCGATCGGGGTGGTCGCGCTCTCGCTGATTCTGTTCGAAGGCGGGCTGGCCTCCGGCTGGGGCGAGATCCGGCCGGTGCTGCGCACCAGCTTGGCGCTCGCGCTTGGCGGCACGGTCGGGACCGCTGTCATCGTCGGTCTGACCGCGGCGTGGCTGCTCGACCTGAGCACCACCGAGGGCCTGTTGCTCGGATCGATCGTCGCCGCCACCGACAGCGCGGCGATCTTCTCCGTGCTCAGGGGATCGAGCCTGAACAAGAAGCTCGCGCGCATCCTCGAGGGCGAGTCCGGCTTCAACGACCCGGTCGCCGTCGTGCTGGTGCTCGGGTTCATCAAGTTCATCCAGCACCCCAGCTACGACCTCGGGGATTTCGCCTGGCTGATGATCACCGAGCTGGCCATCGGGGTGGCCGTCGGGCTGGCGCTCGGCCAGTTGGCGGTCCTGGCGTTCCAGAGCGCGCGGTTGAGCGCACCGGGGCTCTACCCCGTCGCGTCGATCGCGTTCGCCGGGCTTGGCTTCGGGGTCGCCGACGTGCTTCACGGCTCCGGGTTCATCTCGGTCTACCTCGTCGGCCTGGCGCTGGGTAGCGCGCAGATCCCGAGCAAGCGCACGATCGACGACTTCCACGACGGCCTCGCGTGGGTCAGCCAGATCACCATGTTCCTGGCGCTCGGGCTGCTGGTGAGCCCCTCGCAGTTCGGCGGCGTGATCGGCGAGAGCATCCTGATCACGGCCGTGCTCATGTTCGTGGCGCGTCCGCTGGCGGCTTACCTGTTTACGCTCGGAGGGGGTCTGGGCTGGCGCGAGTCGACCCTGCTCGGGTGGGCCGGACTGCGCGGCGCGGTGCCGATCGTCCTGGCCACCTTCCCGGTGATCGACGGCATCGGCGAGGCCGGTGACTTCTTCAACATCGTCTTCTTCGTTGTGATCACCTCGACCCTGATCCAGGGCGTGACCCTCGATCCGCTCGCCAAGCGCCTGGGGCTGACCACCGCCCTGCCCGCCACTCAGCGGCCGCTACACGAGGTCGGCACGATTCAGCGCCTGGGCGCGGAGGTGCTGGAGTACCCGGTGCGTGAGACGGACGCGATCGCCGGCCTGCGCGTGAACCAGCTGGAGCTGTCGCGCGAGGCGCTCGTCAGCGTGATCGTGCGCGCCGATGAAGCGTTGCTCCCACGCGGATCGACCGAGATCGAGGCCGGCGACCGCCTCCACATCCTGGTCCGTGGGTCGGTGCGCGTCCAGACCGAGGAGCTCTTCGACCGCTGGCAGGCCGGCCCGATCGGGCGGGCCGACCCCGTGGCCCGGCCCACGGCGGGCCGCGCCCCGATCTTCACCGTCAAGCCGTGGCGCGACTCGATGGGCGACCCGGCCGATCCAGAGTCGGTCGAGGGCCAGAGCGTGATCCGCGTGCTCCGCACGCGGCGGGAAGAGCCCGGTGCCCTGCTCTTGCTGGCCGACGGCCGGATTGCGGTGACCGGCTCCGGCGTGGTCGCGGTCGGCGGCCCGCGCCAGCTGTTTCGCTACTCCCGTGAGCGGATCCAGCGCTCCGACAACCCCAGCGCCACCGCGTGGTGGCAGGAGGTCGCCGGCGCGGCGTCGCAGTCAGTGGCGCGCTAGCGCGAGGACGCAGCGACAACATCACCGGAGAAGAAGAGCCGCCCAGCCCTTGTCCGCCATGCGCCGGATTTCGCGCATCGGCGCAAACGCAGCCGCGATCTCGTCGGCCTCCTCCTCCAGCAGGCCCGAGGCGATCATGAACGGTGGCCGCCAGTCGCCCATCAGCTGCGCCACTCCCAACAGCAGCGGGCGCATGAGGTTGGCCAGC
>JBBRYL010000063.1:0-18498 GCA_038237685.1 Solirubrobacterales bacterium
ACGGTGTCGAGCATCCCCGGCATCGACTCGCGTGCGCCGGAGCGGACCGACACCAGGAGCGGGTCCCCGTCGTCACCGAGCTTCTTTCCGGCGTGCTGCTCGAGGCGCTCGAGCGCGGCGTCCACCTGCTCGCCCAGCTCGTCGGGCTCTGACCGGGCGGCCTCCATGTAGGCCACGCACGCCTCGGTCGTGACGGTGAATCCCCCGGGCACCCGCTCGACGCCGAGCACGCGGGTCATCTCTGCCACGTTGGCGCCCTTGCCGCCCAGCAGATCACGCATCTCGCGCGATCCCTCGGCGAAGTCGTACACGAGTCGGGTGCCTGCGGCGATGGCCACGAGGCGTGCAGTTTATGGCCGAGCGGGGGAAACTCATAGCCACATGCCAGACAACGACATCCTGCTCGCCCGCCACGGACAGACCGAGTGGAGCGTCAACGGCCGCCACACCGGCCATACCGACATCCCCCTGACCGATGAGGGCCGCGTTCAGGCGAAGGCACTCGGGGTCCGGTTCGGGGGCATCGAGTTCGCACTCGTGCTCTCGAGTCCCCTGGCACGGGCGCTCGACACCTGCTGCCTGGCCGGCTTGGGCGACGTCGCCGTCGAGGATCCAGACCTCAAGGAGTGGGACTACGGCGAGTACGAGGGCATCACAAGCGACGAGATCCACCAGACCCGACCGGGATGGACGGTGTGGGCCGATGGCGCCCCCGGCGGCGAGTCACCCGAGCAGGTCGGGATCCGCGCCGACCGCGTGGTCGAGCGCCTCGAGGCGGCCGACGGCCTCTGCGCCGTGTTCGGCCACGGCCACATGCTCCGCGTGTTGGCCGCGCGCTGGGTGGGCATGCCGACCGCTGCGGGCGCGAAGTTCGCGCTCTCCCCGGCCACGCTCAGTGGCCTCGGGCGCGAGCACGACGACCGGGTGCTCAGCCTCTGGAACGACGGCTCCCACTTTTGATGCCGGCCGGATCGATCCGCAGCTTAGGCCACGCGCCGCAGCCGCACGTGGGCGTGGTGCTCGAGCGTCTCGGCGATTGCGCGGTCGGCCTGGGCCAGGGCGCGCGGCGGCGCATCCGGGGCGGCCGCGATCGGCTGACCGAGGGCGCCGACCAGGAAGCCGTGGCCGTCGGCGTCGAGTGGGAACGAGCCCGCCTCGCAGCTGGCGCACACCACGCCTCCCGCCGCCGGTGAGAAAGCCCCGAGCCCCTCGGCCTCGCCGCAGCTGGCACACGACGCCAGCTCAGGCGCGAACCCCGCGGCCAGGAGCAGCTTGAGCCGGAACGCAAGCAGCCGCGCCGGCGAGGCGGCCGTGGGGTCTGCGTGCAGCAGCGCGAGCTTGTTGCAGAGCAGGTTGTAGGCCGCCGGATTGGGGTCGGTCGAGTCGAACAGCTTGAGCACGGCGTCGCAGGCGCTGCCGGCGTGCTCGAGCGCTTGGCGGTGCTCGAGGATGGCCGCGTGGGCGTGCACGGTGTCGACCGCCGAGATGGTGCAGAGGTCGCCCCGGCCGCGGTGCAGCACCAGCTGCACCCGCGCCAGCGGCTCCAGCCGGCCGCCCAGGCGCGACTTCACTCGCCGGACCCCCTTTGCCACGGCGCCGACCCGCCCATGCTCCGGGCTGTAGAGGTGGAGCACGCGATCGGCCTCTCCGAACCGGATCGAGCGCAGGACCACGGCCTCGGTCTTGAACGATCCGGCCATGCCTACACTTTGGAGACGATGGCGGACACCAACGACAACACCACGGACATCACCCTGTACACCACAGATCCCTGCCCGTACTGCAGCCAGGCAAAGGCCTTGCTCGACGCGCGCGGCTATGCCTATGAAGAGATCGACATGGCTCGCGACCCGGAGGGTCGGGAGGCGCTGGTGGAGAGGACCGGCCGCATGACCTTCCCCCAGATCATGGTGGGCGAGAAGTCAATCGGCGGCTTTCAGGAGCTCTTGGCGGCGCACCGAGCGGGCACGCTGCAAGACGTACTGGCGGCCTAGCGCGGCCGCCGCTGGCGCGGCACCGGCTGACACGTCGGGCAGAAGTAGGTGCCCCGCCCCGCAGCTCGGATCTTGCGGATCGTGGTGCCACAGCGCGGGCACGGCTCACCCTCGCGCCGGTGCACGGCGAACCGGTCCTGAAAGCTTCCCCAAGCGCCGTCGGCGTGGCGGAAGTCGTCGATGGTCGCGCCGCGCGAGTCGATGCCCGCCTGCAGCGCCGCCACCACGGCGTCGCGCAGCGCGGCAAGCTGCGGTCGCCTGAGGGTGCGGACCTCTCTCAGCGGGTTGATCCGCGCCGCCCACAGCGCCTCATCGGCGTAGATGTTGCCCACTCCAGCGATCCGCTCCTGGTTGAGCAGGAACGCCTTGACCGGGGCGGCGCGGCCCGCGGCGAGCGCACGGAGCGCCTCGGCCGTGAAGTCCGGCCCGAGTGGCTCGACCCCCAGTCGTGCGCCGAAGTAGTCGAGCAGCGCGTCGTGGCCGAGCAGCACGATGCCGGTGCCGAAGCGACGCTGGTCGCAGAAGAGCACGCGCCGCGAGTCATCGAGCAGCATCCGCACGCGGAGATGGCGCCGGTCTGCGACATCTTCGTCCTCCGACACCAGCAGCAGCTGACCGGTCATGCGCAGGTGCATGACCAAGTAGACCTCGGGAGGCAGCGCAGCCGGATCAGCGATCCGGTGAGCACCGGACCCCGGCTTCTCATGGAGCTCAAGGATCAGGTACTTGCCGCGCCGGCTGACGCGCTCGATTACCCGGCCGTCCACGGCGTCTGCCACCGCCTCGGGGTGGGCCGGCTCGCTCCAGCGCGGATCGAGCACGGTGATGGACTCGATCGTCTGCCCCCCGAGATGGGGCGCCAGCTGGCGGCGCACCGTCTCGACCTCGGGCAGCTCGGGCATCAGCGTGTCACGGCGCCGCTGACGTCGAGGGTGCGCCGGATGAGCGGGGTGACGTCTGAGTCGAACCGCTTGAATTGGCCGTCGGGAGCGACGACCTCGATCACGTACTCGGCCCTGCCCTTGAACACGTGCAGGCTCCGAATCTGCAGGCTGCGGCGCGAGATCGTCTGGCGGCCCAGCAGTTCCACGGTGGGAGCGCCGTCAACCTCGGTGGCATCGGCGTGCAACAAGCGGTAGCCGGACCGACGCGCCTGCACGGCGCGGCTGAGGCGGCGGCCGGCATCGGCCAGCTCGGCGGTGGTGCGAGGCAGCTGCTCGCTGCGCCGGTAGGCGAACGCCGACACGAACGGCTCGCCGAACGTAGCCTTGAAAGCGCCGGGTGCGCGCACGTCGAGGCTTACAGCCAGCTGGCGCGGCAGCGTGACCTTCAGCCCCACACGCGGCACGTCGAGCGCCCTGGTCGCGTGCGACAGGCGCGGTGTTGTGGTGACCACCTTCTGGCGGTCGGTGCCACAGCCACCGACGAGCACTGCGGCCGCGGCGGCCAACGAGAGGGTCTGGGCGCCGCGCACGTCCGCCGTTCTAGCAGGCGGACGGCGCCGGACGGTCGGTCACCCCGTCATTCGCTGGTGGCCCGCGGGTGTGCCTTGAAGTAGACGTCCTTGAGCCGTTCGCTCGATAGGTGGGTGTAGAGCTGGGTGGTGGCCACGTCGGCGTGCCCGAGCATCTCCTGGACCGCACGGAGGTCGCAGCCGCCGGCCAGCAGATGGGTGGCGAAGGTGTGGCGCAAGGTGTGCGGGCTCATTCGGTCGTCGAGCCCGGCTGCCGCCGCATGGCGACGCACGATCTTGTACAGGCCTTGCCGGGTGAGCGCGCCACCACGGAAGTTGACGAACAGGTGCGCCTCGGGCCGTGCCCCGACCAGCTCGGGTCGCCCGCGCCCCAGATACCGCGTGAGCGCCTCGACGGCAGCCCGGCCCACGGGCACCACGCGCTCCTTCGAGCCCTTGCCGCGAGCCCGCAGCACACCCTCGTCCAGGTCGATGTCGGTCACGAGGAGGCCGATCGCCTCAGAGGCCCGCAGCCCGCAGGCGTACATCAGCTCGAGCAGCGCACGGTCGCGCAACCCGGTTGGCGCCGTGCCATGGGGCTGGCGCAACAGCGTGTCGACCTCACCTCGGGTGAGCACCCGGGGAAGCTTGCGGCCGCGCCGGGGCGCGGCCAGGCTGGTGGTGGGGTCTGAGTCGAGCAGGCCGTCGCGGCGCAGATGGCGGTAGAACGAGCGCAGGCAGGCAGCTTTGCGATGGACCGTCGCCGGTGAGGCGGATCCGCCCGCGGTGCCGCCCAGCTCGGCGAGGAAGTCGCCAAGCTGCACCGGGGTCACGTCGACTGCGGCGATCCCCCGCTTGTCCAGGAAGCGCCCGAACTGCAGGAGATCCGATCGGTAGGCCTCGAGCGTGTTTCGCGACAGCCCCCGCTCGAACTCCAGGTAGGCCAGGAAGTCGAGCACGAGGTGCTCGAACGGCCGCCGCGAAACGGGCTGGACGATCGTTGCCACGACTGCTCGGTTCGCCCATGGGCCGAACAGACCTGCGGCTGCAAGCGGCCGCCCGGTGTGCTCAGGCGGCCAGGTAGGCCTTGAACCACAACAGGCCGATCAGGCTCTTGGCGTCCTTGAGACCCCGGATGGTCGAATCGAGCTCGGTCAGCGGCACCTCCACGATCTCGATCCGCTCATCCTCGCCGGAGTCCTGGCTCTCGTCGTAGAGATCCTCGGCCAGGAACAGATGCTGTTCCTCGGTCAGCAGCCCTGCCGACGGGTAGAAGGTCGCCAGGTGACGCCAAGAGCGGGCGCCCTTTCCGATCTCCTCGGTGAGCTCGCGGCGTGCGGTGGCCTCGAGGCCCTCCCCCTCGTGGTCAAGCTTGCCCGCGGGCAGCTCGAGCAGCGACTGCTCGCCCACGGGCTCACGCGGCTGGCGCACCATCCAGATCCGGTCGCCGTCGACCGGGAGGATCGTGACCGCGCCCGGGTGGGTAACGATCTCGCGCTCTGACTCCTTGCCGTCGTCGTAGCTGAAGGTGTCCACCCTCACGCCAGCGATCTTGCCCTGCCACACCTCCCGCGAGCCGATGCGCTCGAATCCCATGGCTCAGACCCGCGCGCTCTGGTCGACGATCTCGACGGTGAGGTCGAGCATCGCCTCGAGCGACTCGACCGTGACGCTTTCGTCTGGCTGATGGGGACGCTCGGTGGCGTTGGCAACGTTGAGGACGGGCAGCCCGGCGGCGATCAGCACGTTGGCGTCGCTGCCCCCGCCGGTCGAGCGGTACACGGGTTCCACGCCGACCGTCTCGAGCGCTGCCGCCGCTGCCTGTACCGGCGGCGCGCTGCGCGGCAGCTTGAACCCGCGGAAGAGGCGTTCGACCCTGATGTCGATGTCGCACTCGGTGGCACCGGCGGCGTCGGAACAGCGGTCGACCATCGCCTGGATCACCTCGCTCGCGGCGTCCTCGTCGAGGCTGCGTGCCTCGAGCTCGACCTCGCACCGTTCGGCCACGACGTTGGCGGCGCTGCCGCCGGTGATCACGCCGGCGTTGGCCGTGGTCTGGTCGTCAAGGCGCCCGAGATCCATGGCGGCCACGGCCCGCGCCGCCGCCTCGATTGCGCTGCGGCCCTTCTCCGGCGACATGCCCGCGTGCGCAGCGGCGCCGTGAAACGACGCGAGCAGTCGGTAGTAGGTTGGGGCGGCCATGATCAGCTCGCCGAGCGGGCTGGCGTGGTCGAACACGAAGCCGAACTCGCTCCGGAGGGAGTTGCGATCGAGCTCCTTGGCGCCGCGCAGCGCGAGCTCCTCGGCCGTCGTGAACACCAGCTCGAGCCCGACGGGTGGGCCGCCGCGGTCGAGCAGGTGGCGCACCGCAGCGACGATGGCCGCGACCGCCGCCTTGTTGTCGGCGCCGAGGATCGCCGCATGGCGGTTGGAGAGCACCCCGCCCTCGCGCTGGACCTCGACCGGCGCGGCAAGCGGCACCGTGTCGAGATGGGCGCAGAGCATGACGGTGCGCCCCGTATCAGGGCCCGGGATCCGCGCCACCAGGTTGCCCGAGTCCGACCCGGTGGCCGAGCCGCTGGCGTCCTCCTCGACCTGGAGGCCCATCCCGCGTAGATCGGCGGTCACGGCGTCGGCCATCGGGCGCTCCCGCAGCGATGGGCTCTCGATCTCGCAGTAGCGGACGAAGTCGCCGACCAGCCGCTCTCGCAGCGCGCTGCCTGTATTCACGGGAGAGCCGCGCTCACGGGAGAACCTCGCTGCGCACCCGGCCAAGCCGGCTGCTTGCGCTCACGACACTGTGCGGCGGAACAGCAGGCCGCACACGGCGGCCAGGATGAGCGCGAGGATGGGCAGGCCGACGCCGCCGATGCCTACCACCGCGAGGATCAGCCCGAGCACACCGAGCACGGCCAATCCGCCTCCGGCGAGCGCCAAACGCTGTGCGCGTGCCTCGCGTGTGCGACGAGGTGTGTAGGACCCACGTTTGTCGAGGTCGGCCACAGCAGCCTCAGGCCCGCGCGTCCGCGGGTGAGCTCGACCGCTCGGGCCCGCGGCTGACCTGAACCTCGGGGCGTCGCTCGCGGGCGATCACCAGCGACGCGCCGACGAAGTCGCGGAACAGCGGCTGCGGACGAAGCGGCCGCGACTTGAACTCGGGGTGGTACTGGGACGCGATGAAGAACGGGTGGTCGGAGAGCTCGATGATCTCGACCAGTCGGTCGTCCGGCGAGGTGCCCGAGAACACGAGGCCCTCGCGCTCCAGCCGCTTGCGCAGATGGTTGTTGACCTCGTAGCGGTGGCGGTGGCGTTCGTAGATGACGGCTTCGTCGTAGCTCTCGCGTGCCCGCGTGCCCTCGTGCAGCTTCACGGGGTCCGCGCCGAGGCGCATCGTGCCGCCCATGTCGCGCACTTCCTTCTGCTCCGGCAGCAGGTCCACGACGGGGAATGGCGTCTCGGGGTCGAACTCGGTCGAGTTGGCGCCGTCCATACCGGCCACGTGGCGCGCGAATTCCGCCACCGCGACCTGCATGCCAAGGCAGATCCCGAGGTAGGGGATCCCGTTCTCGCGCGCGAACTGCGCGGCGCGGATCTTGCCCTCCACCCCACGGATCCCGAAGCCCCCGGGGATTAGGATGCCGTCGCATTCGGCCAGCTCGTCGAGACCCTGGCCGTCGGCAAGCTGCTCGGACTCGAACCAGCGCACGTCGACCTTGGCGCCGTAATGGGTGCCGCCGTGGCCAAGCGCCTCGATCACCGACAGGTACGCGTCCTCGAGCTTGGTGTACTTGCCAACGAGCGCAATCCGCACGGCGTCGCTGGCCTCGTCGACGCGCTTTACCAGTCCCTCCCAGCCCGAGAGGTCCGGCGCCTCGCTTTCGATGCCGAACCGGTCGAGGATCAGGTCATCGACACCCTCGGCCCGGAAGTAGAGGGGCACCTTGTAGATGTTGTCCACGTCGCGCGCGGAGACCACCAGCTCCACCGGCAGGTTCACGAACAGCGCGATCTTCTCCCGGATGTCGCGCGACAGCGGCTCCTCGCTGCGGCACATGACCATGTCGGGCTGGATGCCGATCCGGCGCAGCTCCTGGACGGAGTGCTGGGTGGGCTTGGTCTTCAGCTCCCCGGCGTGGCCGAGGAAGGGCACGAGCGTGAGGTGCAGGAACATGCAGCGGTCCTTGCCCTCGTCGACCTGGAACTGGCGCAGCGCTTCCAGGAACGGCAGCGACTCGATGTCACCGACGGTGCCGCCGATCTCTGTGATCACGATGTCGACGTCGTCGGCCTGGCTGACCCGGCGGATGCGGTTCTTGATCTCGTCGGTGATGTGGGGGATGACCTGGACGGTGCTGCCGAGGTAATCGCCACGCCGCTCGCGGCGGATGACGCTGTCGTAGATGGCGCCGGTGGTCACGTTGGAGCCGCGGCTGGCGTTCACGTCGGTGAAGCGCTCGTAGTGGCCGAGGTCCAGGTCGGTCTCCGCGCCGTCCTCGGTGACGAACACCTCACCGTGCTGGAACGGGCTCATCGTGCCCGGGTCGACGTTGATGTAGGGGTCGAACTTCTGGAGGGAGACCGAGAGGCCGCGCGCCACGAGCAGCTGCCCGATCGAGGCCGCGGCGATGCCCTTGCCCAGGGAAGAAACGACTCCGCCGGTGACGAAGATGTAGCGCGTTCCGTTCACCATTCGAATGTAGCGGGAGTCACGGATGCAAGCGTGTCGCAACGACGCAAATTGCGGGGTGAGACGGTCATGCGGCGAGCAGCTCTTGGGCGTGCCGGCGGGCGCCGTCGTCGCTGCTGTCGGCGCCGAGCATGCGGCACAGCTCCGCCACCACTCCGGGCTCCTCGAGCTGTTCGACGCTGGTCCGCGCGATGTCGCTCTCGGCCCCTACCGGGCCGTCCGCCGACTTCGCGATCCGGAAGTGTCGTTCGGCCAGGGCGGCGATCTGGGGAAGGTGGGTGATGCACAGCACCTGGCGCTCCGAGCTCAGGGCGCGCAGCCGCTCCCCCACCGCCCGCGCGGTCTGACCGCCGACGCCGGAGTCGACCTCGTCGAACACCAGCGTGGCCGCCGATCCGGTGCCGGCGGCGGTCATCAGGGCGAGCATCACACGCGACAGCTCGCCGCCCGACGCGCTCTCGCGGATCGGGGAGGCGGGAACACCCGGATTCGGCGCAAGCAGAAAGTCGACCCGCTCGGCCCCGTTCGCGCCGATCTCCTCGCGCGGCTCGAGCTCCACCGCGAAGGCCGCTCCCTCCATCGACAGCGAGGCCAGCTCCTCTACTACGCACGCCGATAACCGCGGGCCGGCCTCGGTGCGCGCAGCCGTGAGCTCGGCGGCCAGGCCCGCGCGCGCCGCCTCGGCCTCGGCGAGATCGGCGGCCGCCCGCTCGAGCGCCACCTCGGCGTCGGCCAGCCGCGCCCGGTCGGCCCGGCAGCGCTCGGCGTGCCCGAGCACCGCGGCCACCGAGCCGCCGTGCTTGCGCTTGATCCGGTCATAGACGTCGAGGCGTTCCTCGATCTCGAACAGCCTCCCCGGGTCGGCCTCGAGGCCGCCGAGGTAGGCGCGCAGCTCCACTCCGAGGTCCTCGGCCTCGATCCGCAGGCCGCGCATCCGAGCCGCCAGCGCATCCAGCTCGGGGTCGGCGCCGTCGACCGCGTCCATCGGCCGCTCGGCCTCGGCCAGCTTCTGGGCGACGCCCTCGGACTCCGGGGCGTCTGGCACGATCGTCTCGCTGCCGGCCGCGGCGGCCTCGCGCAGGCCGTCGACCTCGCGCAGGCGCTTGCGCTCGCCGAGCAGCGACTCCTCCTCGGCCTCCGTGGGATCGAGCTGTTCGATCTCGTCGATCTCGAAGGCGAGCAGATCCAGGTCGCGGTCACGCGTTCCGGCCCGGTCACGCAGGTCGTCGAGCTCGCGTTGTGACTCGCGCACCCGGGCGTGGGCCGCGCCAACGCGGTCACGCAACACAAGATGGGCATCGCCGCAGAAGGCGTCGAGCAGCTCCATCTGGGCCGAGGCCACCGTGAGCTTTCGGTGCTCGTGCTGACCGAAGAACGCCACCAGCCGGCTGCCCAGCTCGCGCAGGTCGGCCGCGGTGGCCGAGCGGCCCTGCACGTAGGCGCGGCTGCGGCCCTCGGCGCTCACCCGCCGCGCGAGCACCACCTCTTCCTCGCCCTCGGCCAGCCGCTCACGCAGATCGGCGAGCTCGGGGACGTCGAGCACCTCGGCCGGAAGGTCGAACACGCCCTCCACGTATGCCTCCGGCGCTCCCGGCCTGACGATGCCGGTGCGCGGCTTGCCTCCGAGCAGCAGGTCCAGGGCGTGGGCCAGCACGGTCTTGCCGGCGCCCGTCTCGCCCGTGATCGCGTTCAGGTGACCGCCCGGCCGCAGCTCGGCCCTGTCGATGAGCAGCAGGTTCTCGATGCGCAACTCGAGGAGCATGCACTCTGTCTACCAACGGACTCCGACGGAGAAGGCCGCTGCAACCGCTCAATAGCTCAGGCGACCGAACTTTTCACGCAGGCGGTCGTAGAACGTCGCACTCGATGCTTGTGCGAGCAGCGCCTGGTCGTCCTTGAACCGGATCTTGACGCTCTGGCGCGGCCCCAGCTCGCACACGCGGCGGCCGTCGGTGGACAGGTCGACGGGCTCCTCGACGGAGCGGTTGGTGACCTCGAGCACATCTCCGGGCGCGACCACGAGCGCTCTGGCGGTGAGCGTGTGCGGCGCGATGAACGACACCACGAAGCCCTCGACTCCCCACGCCAGCACCGGCCCGCCGTTTGCGAGGTTGTACCCCGTCGACCCCGCCGGGGTGGCCACCACCAGACCGTCGCAGCGCACCTGGCCGAGCTCCTGATCCTGCACTGAGTAGGCCAGCTCGGCCACGCGCAGGTCCTGACGACGGTGAAAGGAGATGTCGTTGACGGCCAGGCGCTCGCCCACCGCCGTCTCGGTCGTGAGCACCGGCAGCGCGAGCACCTCGTACTCCCCGCGCAGGGCGCGGCGCAGCGCGTCGTCGAGGTCTGTGCGCTCGACCGTCGACAGGAATCCGACCGCCCCGAAGTTCACCGCGAACACGGGCACGCCGCGGCCGGCGAACCGGCGCATCGTGGTCAGGATCGTGCCGTCGCCGCCGAAGACCAGGGCCAGATCGGCATCGTCGGGGTTGGCGTCGAACGAGGCGCCGGCCAGGTCGGACAGGCCGTGCTTGTCGACCTCCTCGCTTGGCAGCAGCAGCTCCACACCGGCCTCCTGTGCGAGCTCGGCCAGGCGGCGCACGGCCCCGACGGTGGCCTCGGTGTTGCGCCGGGTGAATACGGCGATCGACCGGGGAGGTCCTGATCCGGTCACGGCTCCGCCCTTCGCGCCGCGCCGTCGAGGTCCTGCGCGGGGCCGGATCGACCGGCCTCGGCCAGCCATACGAAGCTCTCGCGGTTGCCCTTGGGCCCCGGTAGTCCCGAGGAGGCGTAGGCCATGACCGAGAGTCCGAGGTCCCTGGCGGCCTGGCCTACCCCGACGAGCGCTCCGCGGCGCAGCTGCGGGTCCCGCACCACCCCGCCCTTGCCGACCTTGTCGCGCCCGACCTCGAACTGCGGCTTGACCATCGCCAGATAGTCGAACCGCTCGGCCGCCACCCCCACGATCGCCGGCAGCACCTTGTGCAGGGAGATGAAGGAGAGGTCAGCCACGATCAGGTCCGGGGCGAAGGGCAAGGCGGCGGCCTCCAGGGCGCGGACGTTGCAGCGCTCCATGACCGTGACGCGCGGGTCCTGGCGGATCGTCCAGTGCAACTCGCCGTAGGCGACGTCCGCGGCGATCACACGCTCGGCACCGCGCTGGAGCAGGCAGTCGGTGAAGCCGCCGGTCGAGGCCCCGGCGTCGAGTGCGGACCTCCCGGCCACCTCTACCCCGAGCTCGTCGAGCGCGTTGGCCAGCTTCACGCCGCCGCGCGAGACGTACGCAGGCGCCTGGGCGACATCGAGGGCGACATCGTCGCCCACCATGCGGCCCGGCTTGTCCACGAGCTGACCGCTCGCGGTCAGCCGCACGTCACCGGCGAGCACGGCAGCGGCCGCGCGCGAGCGCGATTCGAACAGGCCGCGGTCGGCCAGGAGGGCGTCCAGCCGGCTCTTGGGCACTCCGAGAGGGTATCCGGCGCCGTTTCGGTGCCCTCGGCGGTCAGGCCTCCCTCTGTGACGAGCTTCACAGTGGCCCACCCGGATAGGAGTAACTTGCTTACCAGTAACTAACACCCGCCTCGAAGCTGAAGGGCGGACTCGCACAGTTGCTGCGGCAGTGGGCCTGGTCTCCCGCGGCCGACAAGACTTGTTCCAATAGATCCACATGCATCACTCCTCCCTCGGAAACGGCCCGCTATATGCGGGTCGTTTTCTTTTCTAGGACCGAAAGTGGGAGCGATGCGCGGCGCCCAACGCCCGGATCTCGTCCAGGTCGCCGTCGTCCATCTTCTCCAGGGTCCTCAGGGGCATCTGCATCCGCCGGATGCCCTGGAGCTCGGCCCGGTTGCGATCGAGGAAGTCCCAGTACAGGGTGCTGAACGGGCAGGCGTCCTCGCCGGTGCGTTTGGTCGGGTCATAGCGACAGCCGCCGCAGTAGTCAGACATCCGGTCGACGTAGCGCCCGCCCGCGGCGTAGGGCTTTGTGAACATGCGGCCGCCGTCGGCCCAGGTGGCCATGGCCAGGACGTTGGGGGCCATCACCCACGGGTAGCCGTCGATGAAGCTCTCGTGGAACCAGTCGTAGATCTCTGAGGGCCGTACGCCAAGCAGCATCGCCAGGTTTCCGAACACCATCAGGCGCTGGATGTGGTGGGCATAGGCCGTCGCAGACAACCCCTCGACCGAATCCTGGATGCAGTGCATGTCGGTGTGGCCGCCCCAGAAGGCCTCGGGAAGGTCGCCATCGGCGTCGAGCGCGTTGTCGGAGCGCCAGTCGTCGCCGAACAGCCAGTAGGTACCCCATACGTACTCGCGCCATCCGATGATCTGGCGCACGAAGCCCTCGACGGCGTTCAGAGGCGCGTGCCCGGACTCGAGCGCCGCCACGGCGGCGTCGACGGCGTCCCGCGGATCGAGCAGCCCCAAGTTCAGCGCCGCGGAGATGTGGGAGTGCCACATGAACGGCTCGCCCCCGAGCATCGCGTCCTGGTAGCGGCCGAAGTCGGGAAGTCGCTGCTCGATGAAGCGGTGGAGCGATCGCAGTGCCTGCTCGTGGGTTGCGGGCCACATGCGCGCGGCGTCCTCGCCGAAGGTGTCGAGCGCCATGGCGTCGAGATCGGCCCTGACCTCGGCGTCGATCGCGCCCTCGCGCGGTGCGTAGGGCCGCGGCGGGCGCATGCGCTTGGGCGGGGGCTCGCGGTTGTCGTGGTCGTAGTTCCATTTGCCTCCGAGCGGCTCGCCATGGCCGTCGACCATCACGTCGAGCCGGCGGCGCTGCCACCGGTAGAAGTCCTCCATCCGCAGGCGCTTACGCCCGTCGGCCCACTCGGCGAACTCGTCCGGGTGGGTCATGAACAGCGACTCGTCCAGGATCTCGACGCGGTCGAGGCCGCCGAGCAGGTCGAGGCCGTCGCGGGACGTCGGCCGCAACAGCACGACTCGCTCCGGCGCATGCTCGCGCACGTGACTGCGCAGCCCGGTGTGGAGGGTCCCGGCCTGGCGGTAGTCGACCTCCACCCCGCCCTCGCGTAGCTCTGCAGCGAAGTGGCGCATGGCCGACAGCACGAGATGGAGCTTCTGGCGGTGCCAGCGGCCCGCGCCGAGCTTGGCGCGGGACTCGACCATGAGCACACGGTCGGCGCCCTGAAGAGCGGGGTTTCTGTGCGACAGCTGGTCGCCGAGCACCCAGGCTGTGGTTCCCGCCATGCCCGGGATACGGACTACTCCCGCTCGAGGACGATCACGAGCCAACCACCACGACCTCGAGCGTCCTCGGGCCGTGCACGCCCTCGACCCGGTCGAGCTCGATGTCGGAGGTGGCCGAGGGGCCGGAGACAAACGTGAGCGGACGGCCCGCGACGGCCGCGTCGCGCAGCGCGCGCACGCCCGCGGGCACCGACGCCACGATCTGGTCGGCCAGCACCACGCATACGTGCAGGTCGGGCACCAGCGTCAGCCGGCGGGGGCCCTGACCGTCTCCGCCGTCGAGCACGATCGTGCCGGTCTGGGCGATGGCCAGCGCGCAGCCGGTGAGCACGCCATCGAGCCCGTCGAGCTCGGTGAGCGACAGCTCCGGCTCCTCCAGCAGCTCGAGCTCCGGCGGGCGCCATGAGGCATCCAAGCCGCGCGCAACAGCGATCCGCTTGGCGCCCGCACGCGCGGCGGCGTCCGCCACGGCCTCGGCGATGCCGGCGACCGACTCGATCCGTGTGACCGTCGCTCGGAAGTCGGCGACGCGCTCCGCGAACAGCGCGACGCGGTCGTCGAGCGCGAGGTCGCGGTCATAGGCCCCGTCAGCCTCGACGTCCCACGCAGCAGCTTCGGCCGGGTCGACGTCGGAGGTCGCCTCGCGCACGCGCCGCAGGATCTCCTCGCGCGCCTCGCTCACGGGTCCTCTCGCTGACGCCACCAGTCGCGGAAGCTCTGCCGTGGCGGCGCCTTCAGATCGCGGTGGGCCAGCCAGCCGGAGAGCGGACCGGGCAGGCGCACCTCTACGTTGCCCGCGCGCGCCAGCGACCGCGCGCCGACCCGGGCGGCCTTCTGCGCGGCCTCGTAGCGGCGGCGGCTGCTAAACACCCGGCCGAGCGCCTCCATCGACAGCTGTTCGGCAGCCAGCCGCCCGCGCCATCCGTCCTGCTTGGCCTCCGCGACCACGCGCTCCCGCAGGTGGATCAGCACCGACGGGATGTCGATCTTGACCGGGCAGACCTCGTAACAGGCCCCGCACAGCGAGGAGGCCCAGGGAAGGTCTACATGCGCCTTCATGCCGGCCAGCTGGGGCGAGAGGATCGCGCCGATCGGCCCGGGGTAGGTCGCCTCGTAGGCGTGGCCGCCAGTGCGCTCGAAAACCGGGCACACGTTCAGGCAGGCAGAGCACTTGATGCAGTGCAACGCCTGGCGACCCACCTCGTCGGCCAGCGTCGCGGTGCGCCCGGCGTCCAGCAGCACCAGGTGAAAGTCGCGCGGCCCGTCGCCGTCGGCGGCGCCGGCCCACACCGACGTGTAGGGGTTCATCCGCTCGGCCGTCGAGGACCGCGGCAGCAGCTGGAGCATCACCTCGAGGTCGGAGAACCGCGGCAGCACCTTCTCGATGCCCATCACCGTGATCAGCGTGTGGGGCAGCGTGGTGCACATGCGCCCGTTGCCCTCGGACTCCACGACGCCAACCGACCCCGTCTCGGCGATGGCGAAGTTGGCTCCGCTGACCCCCACCCGCGCCGTCAGGAACTTCTCCCGCAGGTAGACGCGCGCGGCGGCGGTCAGCTCCTCGGGGATGGCCGACAGCTCCTCGTTGCCCGGCAGCCTGTCCCGGAACAGGGCGCGGATCTCCTCGCGGTTTCGATGGATGGCGGGCACAAGGATGTGAGACGGCCGATCGTTGTCGCCCAGCTGCACGATCAGCTCGGCCAGATCGGTCTCGATCGCGGCGATGCCTTCGTCGGCGAGCGCGTCGTTGAGCCCGATCTCGTCGGTGGCCATCGACTTGACCTTCACCACTTCATCCGCGTCCGCGGCGTGGGTCAGCATCGCCACCATGGCGTTGGCCTCTGCCGCGTCTCGCGCCCAGTGCACCGTGCCGCCCGCCGCCGTCACGGATCGCTCGAGCTGCTCGAGGTGCACGTCGAGGTGGCGCAGCGCGTGCTCCTTGATCCGCTTGCCGGCCTCGCGCAGCTGCTCCCAGTCGTGCAGCTCGGCCACCGCCTGCTCTCGCTTGGCACGGATCGTGGTGGTGGCCTTGCGCAGGTTGCGCCGCTGCTGGCTGTTGGCCAGGCCCTCGCGCGCCGCCGCGGTAAAGCCCCCGCTCACGCCGTGGCCGCCAGGATCTCTGCCAGGTGCACCGCGCGCACGCCGGCGCGCTGGCGCGACAGCCCTCCGCCGATGTGCATGAGGCACGAGTTGTCGGCCGCGGTGCACGCCTCGGCGCCGGTGTCGAGCACGGCGCGCACCTTGTCGCCGAGCATGGCGGCCGAGGTGTCGGGATTCTTGACCGCGAACGTGCCGCCGAATCCACAGCAGGTGGTGGCTTCGGGCAGCTCGACGAGATCGATCCCGCGCACTTTGCGAAGCAGCCGCAGCGGCGCGTCGCCCACCTTGAGCATGCGCAGCGAGTGACACGTCGGGTGGTAGGTCACCCGGTGTGGGTAGGTGGCGCCGACGTCCTCGACACCGAGCCTCTCCACCAGGAATTGCGACAGCTCGTACGTCTTGTCCGCGATCGCGGTGGCCTCCGGCATCAGCCGCGGGTACTGGTCCACCACCATCGCCGCGCACGACCCGCTCGGGCACACGATCGCGTCGACCTCCGCCTCCTCGAACGCGCGCACGAACCGGCGCACCAGCGGCATCGCCGGCCCGGGGTAGCCGCTGTTCACGTGCATCTGCCCGCAGCAGGTCTGCTCCTCGGGGAAGACGACCTCGCACCCGAGCCGCTCGAGCAGCCGCACGGTCGCGATTCCCGTCTCGGGGAACAGCGTGTCGTTGATGCAGGTGATGAACAGCCCGACACGCATGCAGCTGTCGTACTCCTGCTCGTCGGGCATATATCCCAGTGATACCACTCAGCCCGGCATCCGATTGATCGCGTGATCGCCCGAGCCCCACAGATACTGGACCGCGTACGCGCGGTACGGGCGCCACGACTCGGCTGCCGCAGTGAGCGCGGCGGGGGTAGTGGGCAGCCCGAGCACCTTCGCGGCCTTGGCGACGCCGAGGTCGCCGACCAGGAAGGCGTCGGGGTCGCCGAGCGCGCGCATGGCAATCGTCTCGACCGTCCATGGACCGAACCCGGGGAGGGCCGATAGCTGCGCCCGTGCATCCTGATGCCCGAGGTCGACGCCGCCCGCCGCCAGCTCCCGCACCAGCGTGATCAGGGTCGTACGTCGCGACCGCGGCAGCGCAAGGGCCTCGGGATCCAGCGCGGTGAGCGCCTCGGTGGTGGGAAACAGGTGGGTCAGCCCACCCCCGGGATCCTCGATCGGCTCACCGTGCGCGATCACCAGCCGCGAGGCGTGGGTCTGGGCGGCGGCGGTGGAGACCTGCTGGCCCAGGACCGCACGCACCGCCATCTCCTCCGGATCGACCGTATGGGGCACTCGCCGGCCCGGCACCCGATCCACCAGCGGTGCCAGACGGTGGTCGCCGCCCAGGCGCCGCTCGATCAGCTGGGAATCGGCATCCAGGTCGAGCAGCCAGCGACAGCGCGCGACCGCCTCGTCGCGATCACCCCGAGAGGCCAGCCATAGCCGGCAGTCGATCTGCCCCGCGCTGGGGCGCAGCGCCGCGATGGCGGGACCGCCGCCCAGCCGCAGCGTGCGCCGGTACCACCCGTCGCGCCACTCCTCCACCCCCGGAACCGCGGTCGCGGCCAGGTGTCCGAACAGGCCGTCGGGGTGCAGCGGCTGCCGAAACGGCAGCGGGACCTCGATGGGAGCTACGCCAGCGCTCCGCGCGGCTGGAGCACGGCCTTTGCGACGTCGGCCGCGAGCTTCTCGGGCGTCAGCCCGACCTCGGCGCGCAACAGCGCCGGCGTGCCGTGGGTCACGTAGCGATCGGGCAGGCCGAAGCGCAGCACGCGCGTATCCCCGAGCAGATCGCCGTCGGCCAGGTGCTCGAGCACCCCGGAGCCGAAGCCGCCGGCCAGGACGTTCTCCTCGACCGTGACGATCACGTCGTGGTCGGCCGCGAGCGCCTCGATCAGCGCGGTGTCGAGTGGCTTGGCGAAGACGGCATCTGCGACGGTCGGCTCGACGCCGTGCTCGACGGCCAGCAGGTCGGCGGCGCCGAGCGCCAGCGGCACGCCGTAGCCGTAGCCCAGGAAGGCGATCCGCTCACCCTCGCGCAGCACCTCGCCGCGACCGATGGGCAGCAGCGCCGGTGTGGCCGGCAGCTCGACGCCCTCCGCCGCCCCGCGCGGGTAGCGAAGGGCAAACGGCCCCTCGTAGGCGATGGCCGTGTGCAACAGGTGCACGAGCCGCCCCTCGTCGCGCGGCGCTGCCAGCACGATGTTGGGCAGCGGTCGGAAGTAGGAGATGTCGAACGCGCCGTGGTGGGTCGGGCCGTCGTCGCCCACTAGCCCGGCGCGGTCCATCGCGAACACCACGTCGAGGTTCTGCAGGCAGACGTCGTGCACGATCTGGTCGAAGGCGCGCTGCAGGAAGGTCGAGTAGATCGCGGCGACCGGCTTGGCGCCCTGTAACGCCAGCCCGGCGGCGAACAAGATCGCGTGCTGCTCGGCGATGCCGACGTCGTAATAGCGCTCGGGCATCGCCTTCTGGAGGATGTCGAGGCCCGTGCCGGTGTTCATCGCGGCGGTGATGCCGATCACCCGCTCGTCGCGCTTCGCTTCGGCGACGAGGGCGTCGCCGAACACCTTCGTGTACTGCGCCGGCGCCGGGTTGGGGTCCTTGGCGGGCTGAGGCTTCTTTACCGTCGGGGCGCCGTTGACGATCGAGGCGGGCTTGGCGGCGTGCCACTGCTCCATGCCCTCCAGGCCGCCCTCCTCGGCGGGCGAGAAGCCCTTGCCCTTGACCGTGCTGCAGTGCACGACGACCGGCCGGTCGGCCTCGAGCGCCTCGCGCAGCGCCTCGCGCAGCGCAGGCACGTCGTGGCCGTCGATCACACCCATGTAGGCCAGGTCGAGCTCCTCGAACAGCAGGCCCGGCGCCCAGTACGCCTTGAGCGACTCCTTGACGATCGGCCCGAGCCGCTCGATCCGGTCGCCGATGCCCGCGGGCAGCCGCGTGAGCGACGACTCCGCGCTCTCGCGTGCGTGGAACAGCTTCGGGTTCATCCGGATGCGGTTGAAGTAGCGCGACAGCGCACCGACATTCGGGGCGATCGACATGCCGTTGTCGTTGAGCACG
>JBBRYL010000064.1:0-18422 GCA_038237685.1 Solirubrobacterales bacterium
AATCGAGGCGACTGGATTTGAACCAGCGACCACTCGGCCCCCAGCCCGACGCCACCTACCCGTCGATCCGTCGCTCCGCGTCCCTCCCGTCCCCACCGTCCCCGCCCGTGCACGATCTGGACGGATGAGACACAGCAGTCGGCTGCGGCGGTACTACGGAGGCGATGCCGTGACGCACAAACGATATGCCCCATCCCCCGGCTTCGGACGGTTCAATCGCTTTATCTGAAGGATGTATCGCCCGCTAGCGACCGTGCTCCCGGTAGTAGCTGAGCCGACGGCATGTTGCCCCATCCGTTGCCCCATGAGCGTCTTTGCGCCAAGTCGGAGAAGGCTCTGAAAGAGGAAAACCCCGCCTACACAGGGCTTTCGTCTAGCGCGAGCGACCGGACTTGAACCGGCGACCTCCGGCGTGACAGGCCGGCGCTCTAACCAACTGAGCTACGCCCGCTGGCGCCCGCCGAGGATAGCGGAGGACGCTGGGCGAGATCGCGCCCACGCCGCCGTTTGCGGTGGCAGCTGGGCTGAGCGACCTCGGGACCACAGCCCACGATCATGCACCGCAACCCTTCCGCGAGAGCGGTGTTCTGACTCCCCAACGCCGAATCCGTGCCCATGCACGGAGCGGGGGACCCACATCCGGTCCATGGGGCGAACCACCCGGAAGCACTCCTTCCGGGGGCGCGCACGCTCTTTCAGCGCGAGCCCGACAGCTAACCCCGCAGGCGGACGAAGGAGACGAATTGATTCGCCGTTCACAGCTGCTCGCATGCGCGCTCATGGCGTGTGCCTCACTCGCCGCCGCCGGGTCCACCGAGGCCGCCACCTCGCCGGCAACTGGCGGCGCCCGGTTTGTGGCGCCCCCGCCGCCGCCACAGGAGGCCAGGATCGTCAACGGGCGGGCAATCGCGCCCGCCGCTGCCCCCGCGCGCGTGAAGCGCGCGATCAGGGCCGCCAACCAGATCGTGCGCAAGCCCTACGTATGGGGCGGAGGACATGGCGCCTTGAGCAGCACGCTCGCACGCGGCTACGACTGCTCGGGCGCGGTCAGCCACGCGCTACGCGGCGGCCGTTTCCTGCGTTCACCGATGGCTTCGGGCGGCCTCACGAGCTGGGGCCGCAAGGGCACCGGGACGTGGATAACCGTCTACGCGCACAGCAGCCACGCCTACGTGGTGATCGCGGGGCTGCGCTTCGACACCTCGATGCACGACAGCAACGCACCGGGGCCCCGTACGGGACCCCGGTGGAGCAGGACGCTGCGTCGCTCAGCTGCGTTCGTGGCGAGGCACCCCCGAGGGTTCTAGATCCCGAGCTCCTCGGAGGCCATCTTGGCTCCAGCGATGCGGTTGGTGATCTTCTGCATCGCGATGTCGCGGGCGAAGTCGGGATCGCCTCCGTGGCCTGGCTTGAGATCGCGCGAGAACGGCGAGAAGCCGCAGTCGTCGGTGGCCCCGAGTCGCTCCTTGGGGATGTACTTGGCCGCCGTCACCAGACGGTCGCGGACCTCTTCGGCACTCTCCACCTCGGGGCTGAGCGGGTTGATGACGCCCATGAAGCAGATCTGCGGCACGCCCTCGGCGTCGTCGCGCGAGTTCTCGCCCACGAGCTTGTAGACCGACTCCTTGTCATCTTCTGAGGCGCACTGGATCAGGAAGTAGCCCGCGTTCATCTGGAACATCTTGGTCAGCAGCTTCTCGTAGGGCACTTCCTTTGAGTGCACCGAGTCGTTGTCGCCGCCCGGACAGGTGTGGATGCCGATGTTCTTGCGCTCGTCGGCGGAGAAGCGGTCGAACAGGCGGTTGTTGAGGTCGATGAAGTCCTGGAGCATGTCCTTGCCGGTCCAGGGGTTGCGCGAGTCGTTCTTATTCGCCAGCCGCCCTTCGGTGAAGTCCACCGAGACGCGCTCGGCGCCAGCTTCGAAGCACTGGCGAATGTCCTTCTCGCACTCGTCGACAACGTCGTCGAGGAACTGCTCGCGCGGGTACCCGTCGATCTCACCGTCCAGCGGGTAGAGCAGCATCATCATCGAGGGCGAGATGACCGCCTGCTTCACGGGCTTCGAGGCGTCCTGCTTGTTCTTCTCGACGAACTCCGAGGCGTACTGCTTGTACCGGAACGGGCCGCTCACGATCCGCGGCAGCTGGCGATCGTGGCCGTCGTCGAAGATGGCGAAGAACTGGCCGTCGCCCGCGAGGTTCTCCGCGAGTCCGGTGCCCGCGAGCGTGTCTGTGAGCGGGTAGGTGGCGAAGCTCGACTCGCGCTGCTCCCCGTCGTTGACGTAGGTCTCGCCCGTCTCCTCCAGGCGCTTGATCGAGTCCTTGGCGGCCTCCTCCTGGAGCACCTGCAGATCGGACAGCTCGATCTTTCCCTGATCGAGATCCTCATAGGCGTCCTGCAACTTCCGCGGACGCGGCAGCGAACCGACGGTCTCTGTCGGAATCGGCATGTTCTTCTTCCTCTCCTCGTTCTGGCCGGGACGAGTGTCGCGGCCTGAGCCTGGAACCTAGCCGGTAAACCCGGCCATGTGTATCTTCGGCACAAGCGCATGCGATCGGAATCCGAAGTGCCGGCACGCCGGCTGAGTCCCCTCGACTCGGTCCTGCGCCGCAGCGGGGCGGCCATGGTCATGCACCAGGGCGCCATCTGCGCGGAACACTACGGCTCCGCCGCCAGCGAGGCTGCCGCGTGCCTGACCAGCGTTGGCATCGCGGATCGTTCGCGGCGTGCCACGCTCGAGGTGCGTGGCACCCACCTGGCGGTCGAGGCCGCGGTGGAGTCGGTGCGCGGCGATGCCATCACCTGCTGGTGGTCCGAGGTCGGCAGGGGCAGGACGATCGTGCGCAGCGAGCCCGAGGACGGCGCCGCGGTCGCAGCCTGCCTCGAGCCCTTCACGGACGTGACCGTGTCAGACGTTGGCCATCTGTACGCCGCGATCGGCCTCATCGGTCCGCTTGCGCGCGACGTGCTGAAGGCGTGCGGTCCAGGCGCCCCCGGCGTCGAGGTGTTCGTCGTGGACGACGCCCCCGACCGGTACGAGCTGCTGACGCCGGCGGCGTCAGGGCCGGCCGTGTGGGACCGCCTGCTGCGCGCCGGCGCGCCGATGCACATCACGTGCGTGGGGTTCGAGGCGCTGGAGCACCTCGCCGCCGCACATGCCGCATAGGCTGCTGATCTCGTGCCCGGACCGGGCCGGGATAGTGGCGGCGGTCTCGTCGTTGCTGGCGCGCCATGGCGCCAACATCACCTCTTCTGACCAGCACACGACCGACCCTTCCGGCGGCCGTTTCCTGATGCGCATGGAGTTCGTGATGCCGCGCGGCGCCGATGCCGCCGAGCTCGAGCGCGCCTTCAGCTCCGAGGTGGCCGAGCAGTTCGGCATGGACTGGCGAATCGCAGGGAGCGAGCCCCATCGCCGTGTTGCCGTCCTCGTGTCGCGCGAAGAGCACTGCCTCCTCGATCTGCTGTGGCGGCGCCGGCGGGGCGACCTGCCGGGTGAGATCGTGCTGGTGGCCGGCAACCACCCCGATTGCGAGCCCGAGGCGACGCGCTTCGAGGTGCCGTTCCACCACGTGCCGGTAAGCGTCGGCGACAAGCCGGAGGCCGAGCGCCGGCTGCTTGGGATCCTGGCCGAGGCAGGGGTGGAGCTTGTGGTGCTGGCGCGCTACATGCAGATCCTCTCCCCGGGCTTTCTCGCCGAGGTCGGCGTGCCCGTGATCAACATCCACCACTCGTTCTTGCCGGCGTTCTCGGGTGCCGACCCCTACCAGCGCGCGCTGGAGCGCGGGGTAAAGATCATCGGGGCCACGGCCCACTACGTGACTGAGGAGCTCGACGCCGGACCGATCATCGAGCAGGACACCGAGCGTGTGGATCATCGCCACAGCGTCGAGGCGATCACCGAGGTGGGGCGCGACATCGAGCGGCGCGTGCTGGCGCGGGCCGTGCGGCGCCATCTCGACGACCGTGTGCTGGTCTATGGCAACCGGACCGTGGTGTTCTAGGCTGGCGCCATGTCTGTGACCATCAGCGGTAGCCGCGTGCTCGTGACCGGTGCGACGGGAGGCATCGGCGAGGCGATCGCGCGTTCGATGCACGCGCGCGGCGCCACCGTGATCGTCACCGCCAGGCGGGAGGACGCGCTCCACGAGCTGCGCGACGGGCTCGCTGATCGCGTGGAGGTGGTGGCCGCCGACCTGTCGGACCGGGGCGTGGTCGCGGCCCTTCCCGGCCGCACCGGACGCGTGGACATCGTGGTGGCAAATGCGGCCCTGCCGGCCTCGGGCGCCTACGACTCGTTCTCGGGCGAGGAGCTCGACCGCGCCCTCGACGTGAACCTCCGCGCACCCCTGCACCTGGCGCGCGACTATGCCCCGGCGATGGTGCAGCGTGGCGCGGGTCATCTCGTGTTCATCTCGTCGCTGTCGGGCAAGACGGCGAGTCCCGGCAGCTCGGTCTACTCGGCCACGAAGTTCGGCCTACGCGGCTACGCGCTCGGCCTGCGCGAGGACCTCATCGGCACCGGTGTAGGAGTGACGACGGTCTTTCCCGGCTTCATTCGCGACGCCGGGATGTTCCACGAGAGCAACACCAAGCTGCCGCCCGGCGTCGGCACCCGAAGTCCCGAGGAGGTGGCCGCCGGGGTGATCAAGGGCGTCGAGCGCGACAAGGCCGAGGTCGACGTGGCCCCGCTAGGGCTGCGCCTCGGCGCAAGCGCCGGCGGACTTGCGCCCGCGCTGGTCAATGGCGCACAGCGCAAGCTCGGCAGCAAGAAGATCGCGGGCCAGATGGCGCGCGGCCAGGCGCACAAGCGCTAGCCGGGCGTTAGAGGCGTGGGCGCTCGGCGGAGGCGTCCGGCGTGAGCACGTCGTCCTCGAGGTCGAGCGCCACGCGCACGATCCGTGCCTGTTCCTTGCGGTGCGCGGCCGAGTAGCCCTCCGACTGTGCGGCGCGCAGCTGGCGGCCGACGTAGAAGTAGTGCAGGTCCTCCGGAAGGATGGCCGCCATTCGCCTTCTCATGTAGGCCCGCGCGCCCATGTTGCGCGGCTCCTCCTGGACCCACACGACCCGCTCGAGGTTGGAGTAGCTTGCCATCAGGTCGCGCAGGTCCTGGTCCGGGAAGGGGTAGAGCATCTCGACGCGGGCGACTGCGATGTGGTCGGCGCTCGAGCGGTCCTCGTTGGCGACGATGTCGTAGTAGACCTTGCCCGAGCAGAGCACGAGCTTCGTGACCTTGTCGCGCTCTCCAGGAAGATCCGGATCGTCGAGCACCCGCTTGAAGCTGCCGTCGTAGAGCTCCTCGAGCGAGGAGGTCGCAGCCGGGAGCCGCAGCAGGCTCTTCGGGGTCATCAGCACGAGCGGCCGCGCCTTGCTCACCAGCGCCTGGCGGCGCAGGAGGTGGAAGTACTGCGCGGGGGTGGTGGTATTGGCCACGCGCATGTTGCCCTCGGCGCACGCCTGGAGGAAACGCTCGACTCGGCCGCTCGAGTGCTCCGGCCCCGAGCCCTCGTAGCCGTGTGGCAGCAGCAGGGTCAGCCGGGAGGTAGCACCCCACTTGGCCAGGCCCGAGACCATGAACTGGTCGAGAATCACCTGCGCGGAGTTCACGAAGTCGCCGAACTGGGCCTCCCAGAGCACGAGCGCCTCGGGGTCGGCGGCGCTGTAGCCGTACTCGAAGCCGACACACGCCTGCTCCGACAGCGGACTGTTGTGCAGCTCAAACGGGGCCACGGCGCTCTGGAGGCTCTGCAGAGGCGTGTAGCGCTCACCGTTCTCGGCGTCGTGAAGCACCAGGTGGCGCTGGCTGAATGTGCCGCGCTCGGTGTCCTGACCGGTCAGGCGCACCGGCACGCCGAGCGCGAGCAACGAGGCGAACGCCAGCGACTCCGCGTGCGCCCAGTCGACGCGTCCTCCGTCGGCCGCGGCCTCCCGACGGCGCTCCAGGAACGGCTTGAGCTTGCGGTGAACGTTGAAACCGTCGGGCACCCGGACGATCTGCTCGTTGAGCGAGCGCAGGGTCTCTTCGGGCAGCGTGGTCTTGGGCTCCCGGCTCATCGTGGTGTCGAGCTCGTGACGACCGGTGTCGGGCGGCCCCGCCATGCTCTGCTTGAGTTCGGCGTGGGCATCGGCCACCTGTTGGTAAGCCTCCGAGGCCAGCAGCTCGGCATCCTCTTCTGAGACCACGCCGGCCTCGATCAGCTCGTCGGCGTAGACCTTGCGCACGGGCGGGTGGCGCTTGATCTCGTCGTACATCTGAGGCTGGGTGTAGGCGGGCTCGTCGGTCTCGTTGTGGCCGAAGCGGCGGTAGCCGACAACGTCGATCAGCACGTCGCGCCCGAATTCGTTGCGGAATCCCACCGCCAGGCGGACGGCGGCGATGCAGGCCTCGACATCGTCGGCGTTGACGTGGATGATCGGAATGTCGAAGCCCTTCGCCAGGTCGGACGCGTAGCGCGTGGAGCGGCTGTCGCCGGGGTCGGTGGTGAAGCCGAGCTGGTTGTTGGCGATGATGTGGATCGTGCCGCCGGTGCTGTAGCCGTGAAGCGCCTGCAGGTTGAGCGTTTCGGCCACGATGCCCTGACCGGGGAAGGCGCCGTCGCCGTGGATCAGAACCGGCACCACCACGCTGGGGTCGTGGCTGAGCTCGCGGCCGCTGCGGCTCGTCTGATCGGCGCGGGCCGCTCCTTCGATCACGGGGTTCACGTACTCGAGGTGGCTCGGGTTGGGCGCCAGGCGGATCGTCACGTCCTTGCCCTCGTCGGTCTTGTAGGTGCCCTTGGCGCCGTAGTGGTACTTCACGTCGCCGGTGCCGCCCTCGGGTGCCGCGGTGTCGGCCGACAGCGTCTGTTCGCCCTCGAACTCGATGAGGATCGAGGCGTAGGGGCGCCCGACGGTATGGGCCAGCACGTTCAGCCTCCCGCGGTGCGCCATGCCGAGCACCACCTCGCGGGCCCCGCTGCGGCTGGTCAGCTCGATCGTCTCGTCGAGCATCGGCACCAGCACGTCGAGCCCCTCGATCGAGAACTGCTTCTTGCCCAGGAACGCCTTGTGCAGGTACTTCTCGAGCGCCTCGACCTCGGACAGGCGGCCGAGCAGGCGCTTGCGCTCCTCGGCCTGGAGCTCCGGGCGGTACTCGCCAGACTCGATGCCGCGGCGCAGCCACACGCGCCGGTTGGGGCCGGCGATGTGCTCGACCTCGTACGCGATCGTGCCGCAGTAGGTCTCCGCCAGATGCGGGAGGGCGTCGGCGAAGGTCTTGCCGGGCACCGCGACGCGCAGCACCGAGGCCGGAATCCTCGCCATCAGCTCGGGCGTGAGGTCCACCGAGGCCGGGTCGAGCGAGGGGTCGCCGCGCGGGATCGAGCCCAGCGGGTCGAGCGTGGCGGCAAGGTGGCCCTGGGTCCGGTGCGCCTTGATGATCGACGTGGCGGCTTGCACGGCCTGCATCAGCGCCTCGTCGACGACACCTGAGGCGGCAGGGGTGGTCCCCGCGGGCACCGGGTCGGCTGCAGTCACCGCTCCGCCGGCATCGCTCTCGACGCGGCCCTCCTCGACTCCGAGGGCCGAGAACACCGCGCTGTAGAAGCCGTCGTTGCCCTGTAGCAGCTCGTCCACGCGCTTGAGGAAGGCGCCCGACTCGGCGCCCTGGATCACGCGGTGGTCATAGGTCGAGGTCATCGTCATGACCTTTGAGATGCCAAGCTCGGTCAGCTTCTCCGGGTCGACGCCCTCGAGCCCCGGCGGATAGGCGATCGAGCCGGTGGCAACGATCGTGCCTTGGCCCGGCATCAGGCGGGGCACCGAGGCGATAGTGCCGATGCCGCCAGGGTTGGTAAGCGTGATATTGGCGCCCTGGTAGGCGTCGGGACCGAGCTTGTTGTCGCGCGCGCCGAAGACCGCGGTGTCGTAGGCGGACACGAAGTCTGAGAAGGAGAGCTCGGAGGCGTCGTGGATGACCGGCACGATCAGCGTGCGCGTGCCGTCCTTGCGTTCGGCGTCGACTGCAAGGCCGAGGCTGACCGCGGCCGGGGTCACTCGGTGGGGCTTGCCGTCGACCTCGGCGAAGGAGTTGCCCATGACCGGCATGTCGTCGCCGGCTGCGCGCACGATCGCCCACGCGATCAAGTGGGTGAAGGAGAGCTTCCTGCCCGCCGACTTGAGCTGGGCCCGATGGTCGGAAAGCGGGTCGACCGACAGCGTGCGGAAGCTTGTGGCCGTCGGGATCGAGCGGCTCTGGTCCATGAACTTGACCAGGGTGGCCGCGGGCCCGCGGATGATCTTGCTGTCGGCTCCGTCCGGGGCGGGGGGCGCGCTCGGGGTGTCAGGGGTGGGCTTGGCTGCGCCGCCGTTGGCCACCGCGGACTCCACGTCGTCTCGGGTCACGCGGCCATTGGGACCGGTGCCGGCGATCCCGGTGATGTCGACACCGAGTGCCGCAGCCACACGGGCGGCCACCGGCGTGGCGTTTGAGTCGCCATTCTTGGCGGGGGCGGGCGACGCGCCCGCGGCAGGCTTGGTTGCAGTGGTCTCGGCGGCCGGTGAGACCGTGCCGGAGGGGGCGCCGGCTCCCGACTCGATGCGCACGAGCACGGTGCCGACGCTCACGGTGTCGTCGGGCTCGCCGATCAGCTCGACCACGGTTCCGTCGACTGGGGAGGGCAGCTCCGCATCGACCTTGTCGGTGGAGATCTCGGCCAGCCCGTCGTCGCGCTTGACGGTGTCGCCGACCTCGACCAGCCATTCGAGCAGGGTGCCGTCGACGACGGAGTCGCCCATCTCGGGCAGCGCCACGTCCACAGTCTCGCCCGAAGCGCCGTCGCCGTCGGCGGGTCTACCGGTGGCGCCCGAAGCGGGGTGGGGCTCAGAGCCATTGCCCGACTCGGCGGCCGCGGGGGCATCGCCGGCCTCGATCTCGATCAGTACCTGACCGACGGTGACGGTGTCGTCGGGCCCCACGAGGATCTTCGACACGACGCCGGCGGCGGTGGAGGGCAGCTCGGCATCCACCTTGTCGGTGGAGATCTCCATCAGCGAGTCATCGACCGCGACGGTATCGCCGACGGCCACGAGCAACTCCAGAACGGTTCCCTCGGTCACCGACTCGCCCATGGCCGGCATCTCGATCTGAACGGTGGTTGCTTGGGGGGCCATCTACTACCGGGAACCACTCTATAGAGGCGCAGTTGCGGGGCCGGTCCCGGGCGGCACACCGCCTGCGAGAGTGCCCGGCATGAGCGAACGCGCCAGACGGCGGGAGCTTGCCCGGGCCGACAAGGTGATCCCCGGGGTATGGCGCCTGCGCCTGCCGCTGCCCTGGCCGGGCGTGCCCCACGGCAACGCATACGCCGTCGCGGCCGGTGCCGGCGTGGTCCTGTTCGACACCGGCATGTTCCAGCCTGGCTCGCTGGGCCAGCTGGAGCTGGCGCTCGGCCAGGCCGGGCTGCGCCTCGAGCACGTGCGGCTGCTGGTGTGCACCCACGCCCACGCCGACCACTACGGGATGGCCAAGCAGATCATGGACGCCTCGGGCTGTGAGTTGTGGATGCATCCCAACGACGAGCACATGCGCCGCAACGTCGAGGATCCCGACGCCCAGCAGGAGCGCCGGCTCGAGGTCGCCCTGCAGAGCGGGGTGCCGATCGAGTCGGTGGAGCGGGCGCGCGAGGCGCGCAAGGGCGGCGGCTCCGGCGTCGCCGAGCTGGTGGAGCCCGACCGCCACCTGCGGCCGGGCGTCGAGGTCGACACCGATCTGGGGCGCTGGCAGGTGTATGAGACCCCCGGCCACGCGCCCTCACACGTGGTTCTGCACCAGCCCGACCGCAAGCTGATGGTGTCGGGCGACCACATCCTCGGTCGCATCTCGCTCTTCTACGACTACGGCTGGACGCCGGACCCCGCCGGCGAGTTCCTCACGAGCCTCGACACCGTGGAGCCGTTGCCCACGGACCTGATCCTGGCCGGGCACGGCAAGCCGGTGCGTGATCTGCGCGGTCTGGTCGCGGGCAACCGCGCCGCGGTGCACGCGCGCATGGGGCGGGTGCGTGACGCGCTGTCCGAGCTTGACCAGCCGACCCCGTTCGGCATCGTGCCCAAGCTGATGCAGACCGAGAACCTCAACCCGATGCTCGTGAGCTGGGGCCTGTCGGAGACGCTTGCCTACCTGCGCCACCTCGAACTGACCGAGGTGGCCGAGAAGGTCGCCGGCTCAGACCCGGAACGCTGGCGGCTGACGGGCGGCGGCAGCCCGGCTAGACAGGCTGCCAGGCCCGGGTCCAGGGCTTCGCGGCCCTGAGGGCGGCCAGGATCGCGCGCGTGGCCGGCGAGCGGTTCAGCGTGTAGAAGTGGATGCCGGGCGCTCCGCGGGACAACAGGTCGGCGCACTGCAGGGCCGAGTAGGAGACGCCGAGGTCCTGGACTGCGTCGGTGTCGTCCTCGCGTCGCTCGAGCTCGCGTCGGAAGCCGTCGGGCAGCACGGCGTTGGAGAGCTCGGTGATCTTCTTGATGTTTTGCACGCTGGTCACCGGCATGATCCCCGGGATGATCGGCACCGTGACGCCGCCGTCGCGCGCGCGGGCCACGAAATCGAAGTACAGCTCGTTGTCGAAGAACAGCTGGGTGATCAGGAAGCTGGCGCCGGCATCCTGCTTGGCCTTGAGGAAGCGGATGTCGGCCCCGGGACTCTCCGCTTCGGGATGGACCTCCGGGAAGGCCGCCGCGCCCACGGCGAAGTCGAAGCGCTCGTGCAGCAGCTCTATCAGCTCGGTCGAATACTTCAGGCCGCCCGGCGTCGGCTTCCACTCGCTCTCGCCCTGGGGTGGGTCGCCGCGCAGGGCCAGGACGTTGTCCACGCCCGCGGCCTCCATCTCGCTCAAGGTCTCGGACAGCTCCTCCCGGGTGGCGCCGACGCACGTGAAGTGGGCCATCGCCTCGACCTCGAGCTCCTGCTTGATGTACTTGACGGTCTGGAGCGTGCGGTCGCGCGTGGAGCCGAGCGCGCCATAGGTCACCGAGACGAAGTCGGGATCGTCGACGCGCAGATGATCGAGGGTGTTTCGGAGGTTCTGCTCGCCCTCCTCGGTCTTGGGCGGAAAGAACTCGAACGAGAACACCGGCCGGTCCAGGCGCTCCATGGTTTGGTCGATGCGCATGGCGCCGAAGGCTACCCGGGGTGCTCCTCCGGGGGGATCCGCAGGCCGGCCGCCACCTGGTCGCGCCCGTTCAGCTTGTAGTGCACATCGACCGTGTCGTTGCGGCCGTAGCTGCCGAACAGCGAGAAGAACATGGCCGTCCAGCGCCAGAAGCCCAGCCGCTCCCGGACCAGGTCGCGCGCGAACACAAGATGGCCGCCCTCTACATCGAAGTCGGTGCCCTGCTCCTGGCGGACGCCGTTGATGAACACGCGAAACGGTGGCTCGGCACCCCGCGGAAGCGCGATTCGCCGCCCTCGGTATCCGCCATCGCCTGCCACGGACCCCTTATACCCCCAACGCGCGCGCGAGCGCATCGAAGGGCGACTCGCCCCCGCGTTGCTCGACCAGCGACCGGCCCATCCGGCCAGTGAAGGCCTCGGTCGAGCCGTCGCCGCGGATGTCCACGCCACCGCTTACTCCACCGCCCTTTATCTCGAGGCGGCCAACAACCTGCTGCACCGGCTCGAACCTGCGCATCAGCCGACCGCCCGAGGCCCGGCCGTCGGCCGTGGCGGCGATCTTCTCGCCGCGGGCGGCGAGCGCGGTCACGGCGGCTCGAAGGTCGCCGTGACGCTCCTTGTGGACGCGGGCGCCGGTCCGCACCGTCAGCCGGTAGCTGGACACGCCATCCCGGCCACGTCAGCCGCCGATCGCGCTCATGCTGCGCGCGGGCTGACGAAAGCCCTTCTCGCCGACGTGGTGCTTGAGCTCCTTGCGCCACACGGCATCACGAACGATCTGCTCGAGGTCGTCATCGGTGGCGCCGGTGCGCAGTGGCTCGCGCAGGTCGGTCTCGTGCAGAGAGAAGAGGCAGGTGCGCAGCTTGCCCTCGGCGGTCAGGCGGACACGGTTACAGTCGGCGCAGAACGGCTCGGACACCGGGTTGATGAATCCGATTTGGCCGTGCCCATCCTGGAAGCGGAACACACGTGCGGTGGACGACGGCGCGCGGGCCACCTCCTCGAGCGGGTAGACGGCGTGGATCGTCTCGCGCAGCTCGTCGCCGGTGAGCACCTGGTCGGCGCTCCAGCTCTGGTCGCCGTCCAGCGGCATGAACTCGATGAAGCGCACCTCGAAGTCGCGCTCGCGGGCAAAGCGCGCAAACGGGATGGCCTCTAGCTCTGTGAAGTCGCGCAGGGCCACGGCGTTGATCTTGATCGGGCGCAGCTCGGGGAGGGCCGCCACGGCCTCGAGGCCCTCGAGCACCTGGGGGAGCGAGTCACGGCGGGTCATCTCGAAGAAGCGGTCGCGCTGCAGAGAGTCGATCGAGACGTTGACGCGTCGCACGCCCGCCTCGGCCAGCGCCGCGGCGTCGCGCTTGAGCAGGTAGCCGTTGCTGGTGACCGACAGGTCCTCGAGCCCGGGCACCTGGGCCAGCATGCCTGCGAGCTTCGGAAAGTCCTTGCGCACCAGCGGCTCGCCGCCGGTCAGGCGCAGATCGGTGATGCCCATCTGCGCGAGCAGCGCCACCAGCCGCTCGATCTCCTCGAAGGTGAGCACCTGGTCGCGTTGCAGCCACGGCAGACCCTCCGCGGGCATGCAGTACTGGCAGCGGAAGTTGCAACGGTCGGTGACCGAGACCCGCAGATCCTGGATCAGGCGACCGTGTCCATCCCTCAGTGGCTCACGAACCATCCCGTCGAGGTTAACGGGACGACTCGCCCCGGCGTACCGCCTCATCTATGCGGACGAAGCGGGAGTCGGCGGCATCGACGAGGCCCGCCAGGAGCTCCTTCACAGCGGCCACGTCGAGCGTGCCGGCGCCCGCCATCGCCGCCGCCGAAGGCGTGAGGGATGCCGCCCGCGTCGAGTGCTCGGTGAAGCTCGATGAGCCGGTCGGCGAGGGTCACCCGGGCGCTCCCAGGCGGGGGAAGCGCAGATCGCGGTGGTGCCGCGTGGGCAGCTCCTCGGCTACCTTGCTTCTGAGGGAGCTCTTGAGAGACCACGGATCACCAGAGGGCCGATGTCGCGCAACCTGATCGAGATGCTGCGCGCCCGCGAGGGGGACGGTCACCCAACCGCGCTCGCGTCGCTGAAGGAGGCGATGGAGCGCGACGGCGAGATCACCGACGATGCACGCCGCCACGCCGCCACGCCGCCGCGGTGTCCGGTCTGCCCGAGGCGACGGTCTATGGATCTCCACCTTCTACGACGACCTGACCGAGACTCGTGGCCGCCGCCACGTCGCGGTGCACAGGCACCGCGTGCTGGGCGTCACATCCGGGGAGGGCGAGGAGAAGCTGATCGTGGTCAACGGCGACGAGGGTGATCCGGGCTCCTACATCGTGCGCGTGGCCGACGCCCTCGACCTGGCCCAGGGCCGCTCGCGCGTGCCGTTCGAGCACGGTCGGCCCAACAACCACTCGCTCTCGGCCGTCGCAATCGATTCCGTCGACATCCGCCAGGGCGAGGAGAAGGCCGTGACCATCGAGATCGCGATGAACAACTCCTCGGGCATCTTTCAGGTCGACGAGCTGCTGGCCACCAAGCTGCGCGGCTCGGGCCTCGAGCAGCACCTCGAGGTGATCGCCCGAATCGATGCCGAGCACGAGAAGCGCCTGCTGCCGGTATTCCGGATCGAATGACGCGCGCGACCATCCCCGTGGTCGAGACCGAGCGGCTGATCCTGCGCGAGTGGCGCCCTGCCGACGTGGACGAGTACGCGCGCATCTGCGCCATCCCGGAAGTCATGGAGTTCATGTGGCCGGCGCGTCCGGCCACCGCGGCGGAGTCGGCCTACAGCGCCGTGCAGCTGCAGGAGCACTGGCTGCGTTGGGGGTTTGGGCATTGGGCCGTGGAGGAACGCGAGACCGGCCGCTACGTCGGGCGCACTGGCATCAAGCGCCATCCCGACTGGGAGCTCGATGACCAGAACACCGAGGTCGGGTGGTTGTACGACCCGGCGGTGTGGGGACGGGGCTACGCCACCGAGGGCGCCGAGGCCGCGGTGCGCTTCTGCCTCGAGGAGGTTGGCCGGCCCGAGGTCATCTCGATCGCCCACCCCGACAACCACGCGTCGCAGCGCGTGATGCAGAAGGCCGGCCTCAGCTATGCCGGCCGGCGGACGTGGGATGCGCGCGGCATCGACGTTGTCTGGTACTCCCTGCGCGGGTGATGCCTTGGCGCGCCTGTCAATCGGCAACCGGCCTGACGCCGGTCCTGGGTCGGGTGGGGTCCGGCCGCGGGAGGATGGGTGCTGGCGGGGCCTCGCCCCGCTGTTTACGGATTGGGCAGGGACGCCCAATCCGTCGGCCTATCTCTGATCTAGAGGCACGTAATCCAGCTCGCGGTCGCCCGTGTAGATCTGGCGCGGCCGCGCGATCTTGGTCTCGGGGTCCTCGTTCATCTCGAGCCACTGCGACAGCCAGCCGGCGGTCCGGGGGATGGCGAACATCACCGTGAACATGTCCGGCGGGATCTTCAGCGCCTCGTAGATCAGGCCGGAGTAGAAGTCCACGTTGGGGTAGAGCTTGCGGTCGGTGAAGTACTCGTCGTCGAGCGCGCGCTTCTCCAGCTCTGTGGCGATCTCGAGCTTGGGGTTGTCGAGCCCGCTCGTGGCTTCGAGCACACCGTCCATGTGCTTTTTGATGATCTGTGCGCGCGGGTCGAAGTTCTTGTAGACCCGGTGGCCGAAACCCATCAGCTTCTCCTCGCGGTCCTTCACGCCCTGGAGGAAGTCGGGGATGTTGTCAACGGTGCCAATCCGGTCGAGCATCTTGAGCACGGCCTCGTTCGCGCCGCCGTGCAGCGGCCCATACAGCGCGGCGATGCCGGCCGACACCGCCGTGTAGGGATCGACCCCGGACGAGCCGACCGCCCGGACGGTCGCGGTCGAGCAGTTCTGCTCGTGGTCGGCGTGCAGGATCCAGAGCACGTCGAGGGCGCGCTCGAGCCGCGGGTCAGGCTCGTACTTGACCTCGGTCATCTTGTAGAGCATCGAGAGGAAGTTGCCCGTGTACCAGAGATCATTGTCCGGATAGTTGTAGGGCAGACCGAGGTTGTGGCGGTAGGCGAACGCCGCCAGCGTGGGCATTTTGGCGATCAGCCGCGTGACCGCCATGTAGCGCTCGGTGGGGTCCTCGAGGTCCTTCGCGCCCGGGTAGAAGCTCGAGAGCGTGCTCACACTCGACAGCAGCATCGACATCGGATGCGCGTCGTAGCGAAAGCCCTCCATCGACAGCTTGAGGTTCTCGTGGATGTAGGTGTGGTGGGTGACCACATGGATCCAGTAGTCAAGCTCCGCCTTGGTAGGCAGGTGGCCATGGATCAGCAGGTAGGACACCTCGATATAGCTGGAGTGCTCACACAGCTGCTCGATCGGGTAGCCGCGGTGCTCGAGAATGCCGGCGGCGCCGTCGATGTAGGTGATGTCCGAGCGGCAGTTGGCCGTGTTGGTGAACGCCGGGTCATAGGTCATCAGGCCGAAGTCGTCCTCGTCCACCTTGATGCCGCGGAAGTCCATCGCCTTGACCGTGCCGTCGGAGATCTCCATCTCATAGGTCTCGCCGGTGCGGTTGTCGGTCACCGACAGCGAGCCCTTCGAGGTGGCTACGCCACCGTTGGACTCGTCCTGCGTGCTCTCCTCGGCCATGTCGGTCTCCTGGGTCAATTGAGTTGGGCGCTTACCCGATTGTGACGAAGGCCGATCCTCAGCGGCCGAACAGGCGCCCGAGCAGCCCGCCCGAGGGCTTCGCGGGAAGCACTCCGCTCTTGACCGCCTCGTAGCCGTCGACCGCAGCGGCCGTGATGTTCAGCGTGACCGCGCGCTCGGCCGTGCGCGCCACCTCCGGAGCGTCTACGAACACGGTGGCGCCGTCGGGTCGCCTCAACTCGATGCCGTCGAAGATGCGTTCGCGCGCGTTGTCGAGCACCTTGGTGAGGGTGCCCGCCTCGACCTCGTCGGAGCCGTAGACGGGTATGCCGGTCTGCAGCGCCGTGTAGCTGAGCGCGTCGCCGTCGTCGATCGCCACGGTGCTCAGCGACCCGGCAGGGCGGCGGTGGCGCTGCCGCTCGCGTTCGTCTTCTTCTTCTCGTGCGCTCCCCCGATGGCCGCGGCGCTGATCGTGGCGAGCGCGAGGATCACCGACACCAGCGCCACCAGGCGCTCGGTGCCCTTGGAGGCCGGAAAGCCCTCCTTGACGATGCCGAGGAAGGATACGAGCAGCGCCCAGGCCACGAGACAGCCGCCGAGGAAGTAGTAGACGTGCATCGCGCGAGAACCTACCGAAAACCCTGGACCTCAGGGCCGGCTGATCCGCCGGCCCTTGACGGTGGTGCGGACACGGGACGGAGGGACGGGCGACGGCGAGGCGTGGGGACCGCCGCGTCGTGGGGGGCCGGGGCGCCGGGGGCGGCGGTGCCCGGTGCGGTCGGAGCCACCCGTGTCCTGATCTTCATCGACCTCGGGCTTGGGCTCCTGGATCGCGTACCAGATGAGCCACAGGGCGGCCATGATCGGGATCTTCAGGATGAGGAACATCCACACGAAGGTCGCGGTGGTCATCGATCTGAGGGTACCCGGGTCGCGCCCGAGTTACCAGGCACTACAGCTTGGTGTAGCCCTTCAGCGTCTTGAACCGCTCGTCGACCTCTTCGCGCGTCAGGCGCGACACGCGTTCGGTGCCGAACTCCTCGACGTTGAAGGACGCGAGCACCGTGCCGTAGGTCATGGCGCGGCGCAGCGTGGCGTGGTCGGTGGCATCGCCCTCCGCGGACAGGTAGCCGAGGAAGCCGCCCGCGAACGAGTCGCCGGCGCCGGTCGGGTCCTTCACGCTCTCCAGCGGAAACGCCGGCAGTGCGAAGAAGCCGTCCTTTGTGAACAGCGCCGCGCCGTACTCGCCCTGCTTGGCGATCACGGCCTTCGGACCCATGTCCAGCACGGCCTTGGCGGCCAGCGGCAGGTTCGGCTTGCCGGTCAGGTCGCGGATCTCGGCGTCGTTGAGAAAAACGAGGTCCACGCCGGCGATTGTCTGAAGCAGCGAGTCCTTGGCGATGTCGATCCACAGGTTCATGGAGTCAAGGCCCACGAAGCCGGCGTCTGGCATCTGCTCGCGCACGCCGCGCTGGAGGTCCGGCTGGATGTTGGCCAGAAAGAGGTTGTCGGCGCCGAGCGAGGCCTCGGAGAGCTTTGGCTCGAACGTCTCGAACACCCCGAGCTGGGTGTCGTCGGTCTGCGCCTGGTTCAAGTCCTCGTAGTGGCCCTGCCAGAAGAAGGTCTTGCCCTCGACCTGCTCGATGTCGTCGGTGTTCACACCGCGGCCGTGCAGCACCGCGTACTCGTCGTCGCCGAAGTCGTCACCGACGGGTCCAACGACGCGGACGTCGGTGAAGAAGCTGGCGGCCAGCGAGAAGTGGACAGCCGATCCGCCGAGCATGCGCTCGCGCTCCCCGGAGGGAGATTTGACGGCATCGAAGGCGATTGATCCGACTACAACAAGGCTCATAGACGGGGGCACGCTATTGGATCAGGCCTGAGCGCTGCCGGTTGGGCCGACCTTCGGGGATGCCCTTCCGGGAAGCCTGGACACTCCTCCAGTGCATCCCCGAAGTTCGGCTCCGGCGGCTCCGGCGCGCCTGGGCAGCCTGACCTCACGGGTCTCGTGTGTTTCACCACGAGCCCGTCCACCCAGCGCGCGGTCGCCCCGCGGCGCATACCGACCGCGGCGTCGATTAACAAGCCGACAGCGAGGAGACCGCTCACTAGATTCGACCGCCAACCGTCTCATTCGGCTTGACAGGTTCTGGCCGCCTGCGCACAGTACGCTGCGGCGAGTTTGGTTCAGACGAGACGTCGGGGGAACGTGAACGGCAGAGAAACGTTCGTGCTCATGGGCTTTGTGGTGCTTATCGTGGCCTGGGCGCTGCTCGGTCCCGGCGGCCTAGTCTCCGGGTTGACCGGGGCCATCCTGGGTATCGCTCTGGGCGGAGGCCTGATCGCTGCGCGTCGCCGACGGCCACCCGAAGGCGGCTGACTCGGCCGGTCGGATCGGCATCCGGTTCGCGGGCGACCGTCGCCGCCGGCCGGATCGCTTCGTCGCGCGAGCGGAACAGTCGGCGGGCGTGCCGTAAGCCGATCCGCTTACGGGACCGACTGGGCTACATCAAGTAACGCCGAATAGGGTGGCGATCGGCGCAACGTCGTCAGGTGTCTGCGGGTCGGCGGTGACGTGGAGAACCGGATGATCGCCGTCTTGGGTTACCGCCCAGGCGACGAATGAGCAGCACTTCGCCTCC
>JBBRYL010000065.1:0-17117 GCA_038237685.1 Solirubrobacterales bacterium
CGCGCCACGGCCTGCGCCCGGTTCCTCGAAGCCGATCCGCGGCCCGCGGCCCCGCCTTCAAGGGCGCGACCGCCCAGGGCGAGGTCAAGGGCACGCTGGACGCCCACGCGCACCTGACGGCGTTCGAGTTCCTCGGCGGCAGCCTCCGGCTCGGAGCCTCCAACATGTCGGTGCTGCGCTCCGTCGGCAGCCCTCCCCGCGGCCCGGTGCGATCTGCCGTTGGTGTGTCGCCAAGAGCAAGGGCTCGCTCAGCGCCGCCTACGACACCCGTGGCCGCGCGGTGCTGGTGGCCGGTACCGCCAGCCACTACCGCTCCGGCGAGTTGCGGCCCGGCCTGCGCTCACCAAGCTGCGCGGCCACGCCAAGTGCGTGCGCGCGGGCGTGTACCTGGGCCCAAAGGGCAAGGGCGGCGTGCCGCGCGTGTATCTGGTGCGCAGACACCGGATCAAGGCGGTCGGCATCGCCAGCCGCTCGCTCGCGCGCAGGCCCAAGGCGCTCGCGGGAGCCCTGCGCGGGATCACCTTCGGCCGCACCTCCACCGCCACGCCCGAAGGCTTCGCCTCCCCCCGCTGCCGCATCGATCGCCCCGGCGAGCACGACCACGAACCTGAGCGCCAACCCGCGCTACGCCATCTGCACGCTCAGCTTGAACAGCCAATGACCCGCACCCCTAGAACAGCGACGCGATCCCGACGATCGCGGGCGTGATCAGGAGGGCCGGCAGGAAGTTGCCGACCTTGACGTCCTTGATGTCGAGCAGCTTGAGCGAGATCCCGATGATCAGGATGCCGCCGGCGCTTGTGAGCGCCGACAGCGTCTCGCCGACCAGGATGTCGTCGAACGCGCCGGCCGCCAAGGTGATCGCGCCCTGCACCACCAGGACGCTGACCGCCGCCAGCGCGACCCCCGGACCGAGCGTCGCGGCGAGTGCGATCGACGCGAAGCCGTCGAGCACGGACTTCGTGGCCAGTTGGGTGTAGTGGCCGGTAAGGCCGTCCTCGATCGAGCCGAGCACCGTGAGCGGCCCGACGCAGAACAGCAGGCTGGCCGTGACGAAGCCTTCCGAGACGGTCGAGGAACCGCTCTTGGAGACCGTCCGCTGGACCCGGTCGCCGAGGCGCTCGAGGCCGCGCTCGATCCCGATCGCCTCGCCGGCGATCCCGCCGATCAGCACGCCCCCGAGCACGTAGAGCGGGTTGGTGTGCGACCACTGGAGCGCGTTGTCCACCCCGATCACGAGCGTCACGAGGCCCAGCCCTGCGAGCACGCGCTGCTGGATGCCGGCGGGTAGCCGCGAGCCCACGGCGAGCCCCGTGGCAGAGCCGGCCAGGACGGCGGCCACATTTATCAGCGTGCCGGTCATCCGGAGAGCATGCCGTTTACCGATGGGGCATGGATGCCCCACCGGTCCGAGGTGTCCCATCGGGCGGTTCCGGGCACTAGGTTCCTTGTACTACTCAGAGAGAGCGACGGAGGAGAGACGCAGTGAGCGAGAACCTGGCCCGGATTCTGATCAAGGCCGCAGAGGAGAACCCCGACGGCATCGCCGTCAAGCTCGATGACATCGAGGTGTCATACGCCGCGCTCGAGGAGGGCGCCGCGCGGATGGCCGCGATCCTCAAGGACAAGGGCATCGAGCCAGGCGACCGCGTCGGCATCATGCTGCCCAACGTCCCCTACTTCCCCATCGTCTACTACGGCGTCCTGCGCGTCGGTGGCGTCGTGGTGCCGATGAATCCGCTGCTGAAGGGCCGTGAGGTCAAGTACTACCTCGAGGATCCCGGCGCCAAGCTGCTCGTGGCGTGGGAGGACTTCGAGGAGCCCGCCACAAAGGGCGCCGAGGAGGCCGGGGTGGAGTGCATCCTGGTCAAGAAGGACGAGTTCGAGAAGATGCTCGGCGAGGTCGAGGAGCCGGCGCACGTGCTCGAGGACCGCGATGGCGACGACACCGCGGTGATCCTCTACACCTCCGGTACCACGGGCCAGCCCAAGGGCGCCGAGCTCACCCATTCCAACCTCTACAAGAACTGCACAGTGGCGGCCGACCACCTTGGCGAGATCGGCAAGGACGACCGCCTGCTCGGCGCGCTGCCCCTGTTCCACAGCTTCGGCCAGACGTGCACCCTGAACGGCGCGATCCACGCCCAGGCGATGGTGTCGATGATCCCGCGGTTCGATCCGCAGAAGGCGCTGGAGATCATCGAGCGCGACAAGATCACCCTGTTTCAAGGCGTGCCCACGATGTACAACGGCATGCTGCACGCCGACAACAAGGACGACGTTGACACCTCCACGCTGCGCGTGTGCATGTCGGGCGGCTCGGCCATGCCCGAGGAGGTCATGCGCGCGTTCGAGAAGCAGTTCGGCTGCAAGGTGCTCGAGGGCTACGGCCTGTCCGAGACCTCACCGGTCGCCTCGTTCAACCACCCCGACAAGGAGAACAAGGCCGGTTCGATCGGCACTCCCATCGAGGGCGTCGAGATGAGGCTGGTCGACGACGACCACAACGAGGTGCCCGACGGCGAGGTCGGCGAGATCGCCATCAAGGGCCACAACATCATGAAGGGCTATTGGGAGCGCGACGACGCCACCAAGGAGGCCATCGTCGACGGCTGGTTCTTCACCGGCGACATGGGCAAGCGCGACGAGGACGGCTTCTACTTCATCGTCGACCGCAAGAAGGAGCTGATCATCCGCGGCGGCTACAACGTCTACCCGCGCGAGATCGAAGAGGTGCTCTACGAGCATCCGGCCGTGCAGGAAGCAGCGGTGATCGGCGTGCCCCACGACGAGCTCGGTGAGGAGATCGGCGCGGCCGTGGTGCTCAAGGAGGGCGAGGACGTGGACGAGAACGCCATCAAGGAGCACGTCAAGGCAGAAGTCGCGGCGTACAAGTACCCGCGCCACGTCTGGTTCCTCGACGAGCTGCCCAAGGGCCCCACGGGCAAGATCCTCAAGCGCGAGATCGAGGCGCCGGAGAAGGAGTCGGCCAAGTAGCGATGGCCGCCACCAAACAGCGAGACGAGGAGGCTGCCGCGGGCCCCGCGGCAGCTGCCGACGAACAGGCACCCCGCCCACAGGGCGCGGCCATGGACGCGCTGCTCACCGACTCGGGTCCCGGGGGCGTGGGGCGGTTCATCCCCGGCAAGCCGATCGCCAAGGCGGTCGGCCGGCTGGTCGCCCGACCCGACAGGGTGGCCAAGCGCTTGGGCACCACCGCGAAGGAGTCCGCGAAGGTCTGGGCCGGCCGTTCGGAGATCGAGCCGCCCAAGGGCGACCGCCGCTTCAAGGACGACGCCTGGCGCGGCAACCCCGCCTTCAAGCGCCTGTCCCAGCTCTACCTGTTGTGGGGACGCGAGGTCGACGGCCTGATCGACGACGCCGATCTCGACTGGCAGGACGAGCGCCGGCTGCGCTTTGCCGCCGACAACGTGGTCGGTGCGCTCGCCCCGACCAACTTCCCGGCGGCCAACCCGGCCGTGCTCAAGGCGACTCTCGACAACGGCGGATCCAACCTCACGAGCGGCGCCAAGAAGTTCGTAAAGGACATGGCCCGCCCCCCCCGGATCCCCAACATGGTGGACACCTCCGGCTTCGAGATCGGCGAGAACATCGCCGTTACCCCCGGCGCCGTGGTCCTGCGCACCGAGGTGTTCGAGCTGATCCAGTACGAGCCGCGCTCAAGCAGCGTGCACGAGGTGCCGCTGGTGGTCGTTCCTCCGATGATCAACAAGTACTACGTGACCGATCTGGCCGAGAACCGCAGCATGGTCCAACACCAACTCGACGCCGGACAGCAGGTGTTCGTGCTCTCCTGGCGCAACCCGGACGAGCAGTTCGCCGCCTGGGGCCTCGACACCTACGCGGCGGCCGTGGTCGAGGCCCTGGACGCCGCTCAGGCCATTACCGCCTCTGACTCCGTCCACGTGCTCGGGCTGTGCGCGGGCGGCATCGTGACCTCGGCCGTGGCCGCCCACCTCTTCGCCAAGGGCGAGGGTGACCGGATCGCGGGCATCAGCCTCGGCGTGTGCGTGCTCGACAACGACAAGGCCGGCACGATGGGCGCGATGGTCGATCGCGAGGTGGCCGCCCTGGCCATCGCCGACTCCGCCCGGCGCGGCTACCTGAAGGGCCAGTCACTTGCCGGCGTGTTCGCCTGGCTGCGCCCGAACGACCTCGTCTGGAACTACTGGGTCAACAACTACCTGCTCGGCAAGGAGCCGCCGGCGTTCGACATCCTGTTCTGGAACGCCGACTCGACCAACCTGCCCGCAGGGCTGCACCGCGACTTCCTCGAGATGTCGATCGAGAACTCGATCGTCCACCCGGGGGAACTGACCGTGCTCGGCACGCCCATCGACCTGTCGAAGATCACGGCGCCCACCTACCTGGTGGCCGGCATCGCCGACCACATCATCCCGTGGGAGAACGCCTACAAGACGGTCAACCTGTTCGGCTCCGATCCGCGCTTCGTGCTCTCGACCAGCGGTCATATCGCCGCGCTGGTCAACCCGCCCGGCAACGAGAAGGCATCGTTTCAAACGAACGCCGCCAACCCGGCGACGCCGGAGGAGTGGCTCGAGGGCGCCAGCAAGCAGCGCGGCACCTGGTGGGACGACTGGGCCACGTGGCTGTCGGAGCACTCCGGCAAGGACAAGCGCAAGCCCACCAAGCTGGGCCAGCGCGGCTTCACGCCGCTGGGCAGCGCTCCCGGCGAGTACGTGCATGGTTAGAGCGGAGACGACCCCGCGACCCCCACCGTCTACGTGCCGACGGCGTGCAGCGGCAGCCGCGCGTGCTCGCCGAGCGTCTCGCCGACGGCGCGGTAGACCTTGCGGTTGAAGGCCAGGCCCACGTGGCTGCCGGTGACCTCGACGTTGGTGGCCCAGTCGGCGCGACAGGCCTCCCACCACACCACGCCGTCGCCCTTCGAGTAGATCGCCGTGAATGGCACGTCGGCAGGGAACTCGCCGGTGAAGTCAGCCGTGAACTTGCAGCGACAGGTCTCGGTGAAGCAGCCGTTGCGCTCCACGCGGTCGCTGGTGCGCGCGAGCACTCCTCGAGCGACGGTGAGCACGCCCTTCAGCGGCAGGCTCACATCAAACGGGGCATCCACTCCGGCGCCCATCGAGATCACATTCGAGATCCAGTCGGGGTGGCGATGGGCCAGCGCCTTTGAGAAGTGGCCTCCGCGGCTGTGTCCGATCAGGGCCACCTTCCGCCCGGTCTCCGCGCGCACGCGCGCCACCCGGTGCTCGAGCCGGTCAAGCGCACGGTCGGAGCAGTCCACGTTGGCCAAGATGCCCGAACCGCGGGCGTCGTAGCCCATCCGGCGCAGCCAGTTGGCCATCACCTCGAGCGAGCCGTCGCCGGCGAACAGCCCCGGAATCAGGATCACGGGAGCGCCGTCGCCGCGGGGGACTCCTTGGCCGCGGTAGACAGGGTCGACCAGCAGGCGGGCCAGCTCAGCCTGGCAGCGCATCTCGCCGAGGTGGTTGCCCCACCAGCGACGGTGGACCTGGGGGGTGCCGGGGGGTGCGGGATCCATCGCCGCGTCGTCGATCTCATCGATGACGGCGTCAAGCGTTGTGGGCTTCGAAGCCATCGCACAAGGCTACTTCGCCCGCGTTCCGAGCGGTCGCGACACGGCGTCAGGGGGTGGCCGGGCCGCGAACGGGCGCGGCTCCGGCCTCCTAGAAGTCGATCACGCTGCGGATGCCGTCCTGGTCGTGCATGAGGTCGAAGCCCCTGTTCACCTCGTCGAGCGTGAGCTTGTGCGAGATCAGCGGGTCGACGTCGATCTCACCGGCCAGGTAGCGCTCCACGAACACCGGTACCTGGTCGCGGCCCTTCACGCCGCCGAAGGACGACCCCGCGATGCGGCGCCCGGTGATGAGGAGGCGGGGGATCACGTCCAGCGTCTCGCCCTTGCCCGCCACACCCGTGACGGTGCACAGGCCCCAGCCCATTCGCGCGGATTCGACGGCCTGGGCCATGACCTTCACGTTGCCGGTGGCCTCGAAGGTGTAGTCGGCACCCATGCCGCCGGTCATCTCGAGCACGCGCTCGACGCTGTCGGGGCCGCCGGTGAACGTGTCGGTGGCACCCTGGCCGCGGGCCATCTCCAGCCGGTCCTCGGACAGGTCGACGCACACGATCCGCTCGGCGCCCTGCAGCCGCGCGCCGGCCACCGCGCCGAGGCCCACGAGCCCCGCGCCGAACACCACCACGGTCGAGCCCGGCTCCACGCCGGCGGTGTTGATGGCGGCGCCCAGCCCGGTGGACAGCCCGCAGGCGAAGACGCACACCCGGTCGGCCGGGGCCTCGGGGCTGACCACGGCCAGCGCGATCTCGGGCATCACCGTGTACTCGGCGAAGGTCGAGGTGCCCATGAAGTGGCGGATCTCCTCGCCGTCGCGGCTGAGCCGCACCGTGCCATCAGGTAGGTGGCCGAGGCCCTGCTCGGCGCGGATGGCCGTGCAGAGGTTGGTTCTGGGGCTTATGCAGTGCTCGCACTCGCCGCACTGGGGCGAGAACAGGGTGACCACGCGGTCGCCCTCCCGGACCAGCGTCACGTCGGGGCCTACCTTCTCGACGATGCCGGCGCCCTCGTGGCCGAGCACCGCTGGCGCGTAGCCCGACGGATCGGCGCCCGAGGCCGTGTACATGTCGGTGTGGCACACCCCGCACGCCTCCAGCCGCACCAGCACCTCGCCTGCCTTCGGCTCCGCCAGCTCGACCTCCTGGACTGAAAGCGGCTGGCCGAACTCCTCCAGCACCGCGGCGCGCATCTTCAAGGTGATCCTCCCATTGGCTTGTCAGTCGACTACGAGCCCGTGCCGCATCACGTTCTGGGTGACCACGCGTGGCTCGCAGAACTGCAACAGGTAGTCCGGGCCGCCGGCCTTCGACCCTATCCCGCTCAGGCGGTTGCCGCCAAAGGGCTGGCGCCCGACCATGGCCCCCGTCACTCCGCGGTTCACGTAGAGGTTGCCGACCGGCGACCGCTGCGCGACCTCGCGCACGACCGAGGGGCTGCGTGAGAACAGGCCACCGGTCAGGGCGAAGGGCAGCGAGTCGATCACGTCGCACGCTGCCTCGACACTGGACACGGACTCCACCGTCATGAGGGGCCCGAACACCTCCTGTTGCAGCAGCGACGCACCGGGGTCGAGGCCGGCGGCCACCGTCGGGGGCACGAACCAGCCGTCGGCCGGGACGTCGGCCACCTGTGAAACCAGCCGGCCACCGGACTCGGCCTGGGCCGTCAGGTCGGTGAGACGGTCGCGCGCGGCGCGCTCGATCACCGGCGGCACCTCGGTTGAGAAGTCCTCGGCCTGGCCAACGCGGAGCACCGAGGCGGCTCCGGCCAGCCGCTCGATCAGGTGGTCCACCACCGCCTCGTGCACCAGCACGCGTGAGCACGCCGAGCACTTCTGGCCGGCGAAGCCGAACGCCGAGGCGATCACTGCGGGCACCACCTCGTCGAGATCGGCGTCGGAGTCGACGATCACGCAGTTCTTGCCGCCCATCTCGGCCACGACGCGCTTGACGTGGCCCTGGCCCTCGGGCGTCTGGGCGGCCCGCGCGACGATGTCAAGGCCCACGCCGCCGGAGCCGGTGAAGGCGATCACGTGCACCCCGGGGTGCTCGACCAGCGCTTGGCCGGCCTCTCCCTCGCCCGGCAGCAGCGCCAGCGCGTCGGGCGGCACGCCTGCGGCGTGCAGCTCGCGCACCAGCGCCAAAGCGCATGCGGGCGACTGCTCTGCGGGCTTGAGCACCACCGCATTGCCCGCGGCCAGGCCCGCCGCGGTCATGCCGGTCGGGATGGCCAGGGGGAAGTTCCACGGTGCGATCACGGCCACCACGCCGCGCGGGGCGTAGCGCATCGTGTTGCGCTCGCCGGGCACCTGGGCCAGCTCGGGCCCGGTGTCCAGCGTGACGGCGGCCAGCGCGTAGTACTCGAGGAAGTCGATGGCCTCGCACACGTCGGCGTCGGCCTCTGGCCAGGGCTTCGCGCACTCGCGCACCATCAGCGCCGCCAGTTCGTTGCGCCTGCGGCGAAGGCCGTCCGCGGCTCGCGACAGCACGGCTGCGCGGTCGGCTGCCGGGCGCGCGCCCCACTCACAGAAGCCGCGCTGGGCGATGGTCACGGCGGCGTCGGCGTCAGCCGCGCTCCCCAACCCGGCGGTGGCAACGAGGCGATCCGGGGTCCCGGGGTCGGTCGACTCCAGTCCGCTCGGCGATCCGGCGTCGCCGCCTATGAGCACCGGCACCTCGAGCGGCAGCGTGGCGTCTAGGTCGACAAGCGCGTCGCGCAGCGCTTCACGCGCGGGCGCGCGCCGCAGCTCGGCGACCGGCTCGTTGGTGAACTCCGAGAGGGAGCTCACGGCGCGCCCAGAAGCTCCTCGATGTCCACGCCCCGCTGCTGATCGCCGAGGAAGGAGTCGTTCGAGGTGTTCTCGAGCAGGCGGCGCACCAGGTAGGCCATGCCCGCCACCAGGTCGCCGACGGGGCAGTAGGTGCGCACGCGCAGGCCGTTGGCGGAGAGCGAGTGCTGAAGCTCGTCGCCGAGGCCGCGCAGCACCTGCAGCTCGAGGTCGGAGTCAGCGCCTCCGAGCTCACGGTTGCAAGCGATCGCGTAAGCCACCGAGCGCAGGTTGTGCGAGGCGATCGCCACCCGCACGTCTGGACGAGCGTCCAGCAGCGTCCGCGTGAGCGCCTCGAAGTTGCGGTCGGAGTCGGCCTTGACCTCGAACACGGGCACGCTCCAGCCGTGCTGCTGGGCCTCGACAAGCTCGTGATCCCAGTAGGCCCCTTTGACCAGCCGCACGGTGAGCGGCGTGGTGCGACTTGACGCGCGCGACCACTCGAGCACCTGGTCGAGCTGTTCGGGCGACTCGCGCAGGTAGGCCTGGAGCACGAGGCCGGTCTGGGGGCCGTCACGAAACTCGTCCTCGGCCAGGATGCCGAAGATCAGCTCGAACGTGGTCTCCAGCGAGTCGACCGACTCCATGTCGATGTGCAGGTGAGCGCCGACCTCATTGGCCCGGCGCAGCAGCGGTCGCAGCCGTTGCGCGGCGTCCTCGCGCCCGACCTCCGGGGCCTCGGCCCGCATGAGCGGCGTGAGCGCGGTGATCTTCACCGACAGGTTCGCGCGCGCCACGCTCCCGATCGAGTCGGCCTCGAGCGCTTCCCGCGCGGCCCATCGCTGCGCGGCTGGCGCCAGGGTGTCGAGCGCGTCGCGGCAGCGGTCGGCGTAGCGGTCGGCCTCGGCGCTCGTGACGGTCGCCTCCCCGAGCAGGTCGACCGAGCTGGCGACCCCCGCGTCCCACAACCGCTGCAGCTCCGGCAGCGCCTTCTTCGGGGACTCGCCGGCGATGAAGCGATGCGCCATGTGCCGCACCCCCACCGCTGTCGCGCGCCCGAGTGCGCGCGCGCCGGCGGGCGAGTTGGCGGCACGCAGCGCGGCGTCGAGCGCCGGCGGGCGCTCCGGAACCTCCTCGAGGTAGGCGGCCAGGTGGCGCGCCAGGTCGGCGGTCGAGCGGCACGCGGGCGTCACGTCCACGAGCCGGAACAGCGCCGCGCGCAGCTCCTCGTCGCGGGAAGCCATCTCCATCGCTCGCGCGTCGACCACCTTCACCGGATTGCGTGACGGAGCCGGCAGCGCGTCGTGAAGAGCCTTCCCGATCTCCATGACGGCTGCGTCCGGAGGCATGGCCACAAGCTACCCAGCCGCGTGCGATCGCTCACATGAGGTATCTCTTAACGATGCCCGAACTTCTCCTCGGTCCCCTCCTGCGCTACGTGGACCAGAACAGTGCCGTGATCTGGGTCGAGGTCGACTCCGACTGCAAGGTCGAGATCCTCGGCGCGCAAGCCCCGACCTTCCACGTGGAGGGACACCATTACGCAGTCGTGCGGGTCCTCGATCTGGAGCCGGGTCGCACGTACGAATACGAGGTCGAGCTCGACGGCGAGCACGTGTGGCCGCTGCCCGATTCCGACCTGCCCGCCAGCTTCGTGCGCACCTACACCGACGACCTGAGCCCGCGGATCGTGTTCGGTTCCTGCCGGGTGGCCGTTCCCAACGAGCCGCCCTACTCGCTCTCGAAGGACGAGGACGACCGGGGCCGCGAGATCGACGCGCTGCGCGCCATGGCGCTACGGATGCGCCACGAGGACCCGAGCACCTGGCCCGACATGTTGCTGTGGGTCGGGGACCAGATCTATGCCGACGAGGTCTCGCCCAAGACCCGCGAGTTCATCGAGGGCCGGCGCGACACCAACGAGGAGCCGGGCGACATCGCGCTCGACTTCGAGGAGTACACAAAGCTCTACTACGAGTCCTGGAACGAGCCCGTGACGCGCTGGCTGCTGTCGACGGTGTCCTCGGCCATGATCTTCGACGACCACGACATCCACGACGACTGGAACACGTCGGCGGCGTGGCTCGAGGAGGTCCGCAAGACCGACTGGTGGGCCGAGCACATCGAGAGCGGGTTGATGTCGTACTGGGTCTACCAGCATGTGGGCAACCTCAGCCCGAAGGAGCAGGACGAGGACGGTCTGCTGCAGCGGCTCGAGCGGCTCACCGACGGCACGCAGGTGCTGCGCCAGTACGCGCACGGGTCCGATCGCGAGGCCTTCTACAGCCGTTGGAGCTACCACCGCAACGTCGGGCGGACGCGCCTCGTGGTGATCGACTCCCGCTGTGGTCGCCAGCTCGAGGAGGGCAAGCGATCGATGCTGGACGAGGATGAGTGGCAGTGGGTCGAGGACCACGCGACCGGTGGCTTCGACCACCTCCTGATAGCCACTTCGCTGCCGTGGCTGCTGGCGCCCGCGATGCACTACCTCGAGGCGTGGAACGAGGCGGTGTGCGGAGGTGCGTGGGGCGGGCTCGCGGCCAAGTACGCCGAGAAGATTCGCCAGGGCGTCGACCTCGAGCACTGGGCCGCGTTCGAGGAGTCGTTCGAGCGCCTGGCCGAGATCCAACGCGCGGTTGGCGCGGGCGAGCGCGGCGAGGCACCCGCCACGATCGTGACCCTGTCCGGCGATGTGCACCACGCCTACCTCAGCGAGGTGGCGTTCCGGCGCGGCAGCAACGTCAAGAGCGCCGTCTATCAAGCGGTGTGCTCGCCCATGCGCAACCCACTCAACGCGCGCGAGCGGCGGGCGATCAAGTCCATGTTTACCAAGCCGGTGCTGGCCCTCACCCAGACGATGTCGCGCGCCGCGGGCGTGGCCGCCCCGTCGATCCGCTGGCGCCGCGTGGGTGGCGGCCCGTGGTTCGACAATCAGCTGGCCACGCTCAAGGTGGAGGGGCGCCAGATCGACTTCCGCATCGAGAGAGCCTACAGCGGCGGCAACGGGACGCCGGAGCTTCAGTGCGTGCAGGAGAACCGGCTGGCCTGAGGGGGGCGCGTTGGGACGAGTCCTGCATGCCAAGGGGGTGATGGCACCCTCAACTGCAGGATCGGTCCGGGCTCGGTCCCGGGTTCCCGCGGCCGAACCCTCGCCAGCCGCAGCCCGTTCTATATTGGCCAACCCCGCATGGACTACCCGGTAGAGAGCTTCTCGGAGTCTGAGCGCGCCGCCCTGGCGCCGCACTTCACCAACCTGGACCGCCCCGTGTTCGGGCTGATGGGCCTGCCCGAGACCGTGAAGGGCGCGCTGTTCGCGCGCTACTCGCGCTATCAGGGCACTCTGCGCCGCCTCTACCTCGACGAGTTCGCGGCCGACTCGCCAGCCGGCGCCTCCGCATTCGACGGCCAGGAGGGCGACCGCGCCAGCAAGCTGTACGAGCGCATCTTCCTCGGTTACGGCGACGATTCGGTGGCTCAGCTCGGGGGCGCGCACATCGCCGCGGAGTACGTGTCAAACGTGATGACCAAGGTGCTCCAGCGCGGCCGCCTGGCCTCCTACCTCGAGCAGTCCACGCGCTACATCCCCTACGACGTGCCGATGGAGGGCGCGGGGGGATATCGCTACTGGAGCGACGAGGCCGCAGGGCCCGAGTATCGACGCGCCATGGACCTGCTCTTCGACACCTACTCACGCCTGCTACCCCAGGTCGAGGCGTGGGCCGCGGGCCGGTTCCCCCGCGGCGACGACGAGTCCGACGCCGCACACTCCCGCGCCATCCGCGCAAAGGCTCTCGACCTGCTGCGCGGCCTGCTGCCCGCGGCATCGCTGTCGCACATGGGCATCTTCGCCAGCGGCCAGGCCTACGAGCAGATGATCCTGCGGCTGATGGCATCGCCGCTTCCCGAGGCGCGTGGCTACGGCCAGATGATCCTCTCAGAGCTCAAGGCGATGATGCCCAGCTTCGTCGCGCGCGTAGACCGGCCCGACCGCGGCGGCGAATGGGTCGCGTTTCTCGAGCAGCGCCGCGACGCCGCGGACCGCTGGGCCGGGCGCATGGGCCTCGACCGCACACGCGGCGGCCAGGGCGAACTGGGCCCGTCGGTGCGGCTGCTCGACGTGCAGGGATCTGAGGACGAGCTTCTCTCGGCGCTGCTCTTCGAGTCGGCGGCGGTGTCAGAGACCGAGGCCCGCACGGCGCTGTCCGCCCTCCCCCCCGACGAGCGCGCGCAGATGCTCAGCGAGCTTGTGGGCGACCGGGCCAACCGCCGCCACCGGCCAGGGCGCGGCTTCGAGGCGCTGCGCTACCGCTTCGAGGTGGTGTCCGACTACGGCGCGTTCCGTGACCTGCAGCGTCACCGCCTGCTCACCGTCCAGTGGCAGACCCTGTCTCCCGATCTCGGCGCGGGGGTGCCCGGCGAGCTTGACGAGGCGGGCCTTGGCGACGACTTCCGCCGCGCCCTCGACGCCTCGAGCGCGGAGTTTCACCGGCTCACCGATGCCGGCATGTCCGAGCTTGCGCCCTACGCGCTCTGCCTCGGTTATCGCATCCGGTACGTGCTCGACATGAACGCGCGCGAGGCAATGCACCTGATCGAACTGCGCTCGGGACGCGAGGGCCATCCCGGCTATCGCGCGGTGGCCCACGAGCTGCACGCGCAGATCGCGGCGGTCCATCCGGCGGTCGCGGCAAGCATGGTGCACGTGGACTCAGACACCGAACCGCGGCTCGAGCGCATCCTCAGCGAGATCCGCACGCAGGCCCGCCAGAGCGCTTCGCGCAGCTGACAGATCTTCACAAACCGACTGGCCCGGGTCGCGCCGCAACTCCGGCGCCCCGGACCGGTTGGTAGGGACATCCCCAAACCACCAAGTAGGAGGATGCCCCCGTGAAACAGCGTAGCGGAAGAATCAGTCTCATCTTGGCCGTATCTATGGCCATCTCATGCGTGCTCGCGGCAGTCGCCGTGGCCGCCAACCTCACCGGCACCAACCGCCACGACAACATCGTCGGCACCAGCTCCAACGACACGATCAACGGTCTCGGCGGCCCCGACCGGCTCTCAGGCCGCAACGGTGACGACGTCATTCTCGGCGGCACCGGCTACGACCGGCTGTTCGGCGGCAACGGCAACGACACCGTGAACGGCAACCAGGGTCGCGACGTGGTCCGTGGCGGCAACGGCGACGACAACGTCAACGGCGGCGGCGGTGCCCCCGGGCGTCGTGCAGACCTGCTGTTCGGCAACGCCGGCAACGACAAGATCAACGGTGGCCTCGGCTACGACTTCATCGCCGGTAACGGCGGCAACGACACCATCAACGGTGGCGGCGGTCGTGACCGCATCTACGCCGGCGCAGGCGACGACGTCGTCAACGGCGGCCCCGGTGTCAAGGGCAAGGGCGGCAAGCGCTTCGGCGATCGCCTCCATGGCGGCGACGGCAACGACAAGGTCAACGGTGGCGCAGGTCGCGACCTGATCTCGGGCGGCAAGGGCAACGACGTGTCGACCGGCGGTCCGGGCAACGACCGGATCTTCGCCAACCTCGGCGTTGACCAGTCCTTCGGCGGCAACGGTGCCGACGACCTGTGGGCCCTGGCCCGCGGCGACGTGGCCTTCCCCGGCGATCCCGTCGGCGATTCGCTGACCGGCGGCAACGGCAACGACACGTTCCACACGTTCGACGGCGAGGTCGACAAGATCGACTGTGGTCCCGGAAAGGACCACGCGATCCTCGATCAGTACGACGTGATCGTGGACGCCACGGCGACCAACGCCAACGGCTCGTGCGAGAAGGTCACGCGCACCATCAGTGAGAGTGACTCCTCAGAGAAGAAGGAAGAGTCCCCCTCGAGCGACAAGAAGGAAGACGGCAAGGTCTGATTGGGTCGGTGCCGTGCTCGCCCGCGTGTCCTACCGTAGGTAGGGACCACCGGGTCGGGCTCCGCTCCTCCCGCAGCGCCGTCTAGTCGCAGTTCCCAAGAGAGGCCCGCTTCGGCGGGCCTCTCTGCGTTCGGGTAGCGTTGGCACATGGCCGGCAACCTCCTCAGCGACCGCCGCATCACCCCGTCGATCCTGGCCGCCGACTTCTCCCGGCTAGGCGAGCAGGTCCAGACCGTGCTCGACGCCGGCGCGCGCGTGATCCACGTGGACGTGATGGACGGCAACTTCGTGCCGCCGATCTCGATCGGCGCAACGGTCACCGCTTCCATCCAGGAGCAGGTGCACGCCGCAGGCGGCTGGGTGGACGTCCATCTGATGGTTGAACATCCCGAGCGCCATGTGGCCGAGTTCGCCGACGCGGGAGCCGACTCGATCTCGCTGCACTTCGAGGCCACGCCTCACATCCACTACGCGCTCAAGGCGGTACGTGAAGCCGGCTGCCATGCGGGCCTGGCGCTGAACCCGGGCACGCCGCTGAACGCGGTGGACTCCCTGCATGGCTCGTTCGACCATTTGCTGTGCATGACGGTGAACCCGGGCTGGGGCGGCCAGAAGTGGATCCCCGAGTCCGCCGGTCGCGTGTCAGACCTTCGGTCGATCCTCCCGGCCGACGTTCCGATACAGGTCGACGGCGGCGTCGACCCCGAGACGGCCGGTCCGGCGGCGGCGGCGGGCGCCGGGCTGCTGGTGGCGGGGTCGTCTGTGTTCGGATCGGCGGACCCCGCGGCGGCATACACCGAGCTTGTCGCTGCGGCCCAGGCAGTCTGACCCTGCTCGCCTGCCCGCTCTGCGGGGACGCGCTAGCTGCCGCGGGTGACGTCCTGCGGTGCGAGGCGGGGCACAGCTTCGACGTCGCGCGCCAGGGCTATGTGAACCTCCTCCCGGCCGGCGGACGCTCGCCGGCGGGTGACTCCCCGGAGATGCTCGCCGCACGCGACGCGTTCCTCGCGGGGGGTCACTTCGCGCCGATCGCCACAGCGCTGATCGAGGCCATCGCGCCGAGCACCGCGACCGTGGTCGACGTGGGCGCCGGCACCGGCTGGTACCTCGCGGCGGTGCTCGACGCGCTGCCCGGTGCGCGCGGTCTGGCCCTCGACGCCTCGAAGTACGCAGCGAGACGGGCGTCACGCGCCCACCCGCGTGCCCGCGCGGTGGTTTGTGACACGTGGACGTCGCTGCCCGTACGCGACGGCTCGGCAGATCTCGTGCTCGACGTGTTCGCCCCACGCAACGGCGCCGAGATGGCGCGCGTGCTGGCACCCGGTGGCCAGCTGCTCGTGGTCACGCCAACCGAGCGCCACCTCGCCGAGCTGGCCGAGCCACTCGGCCTGCTGGCGGTGGACCCGCTCAAGCGAGATCGCCTGACGTCAGAGCTGGCCCCGCTCATGGCCACCGCAACCACCCAGATCGAGTTCGCGATGCCCCTTGACCGCGCGGCGGTACGAGCCCTCGTCGCGATGGGGCCCTCGGCGCGCCACGGCGAACCCACCGACCGGGATGTGGCGATCACTAACCTGCCAGAGCCGGTCGAGGTCACGGCCTCGGTGCTTCTGACCCGCTTCGTGGGGCGCTAGCGGCGCTTGCGCTTCTTCTTGCGCGAGTTGCGTGTGCGGGCTGGCTTCACGGCCGCGGAACCGCCGTTGCCCTCGCCGGCGGTGACCGCGGGGCTCGAGGCGGTCTCCGGTGGGTCGGTGGGAGCCTCGGGCACCCGAGCCTGCGCCGCGTTGGGCCAGGGAATGTCGTCGACGACGCCCCACGCAGGGCCTCGACCCTTGGGCCAACGGTCGAAGAAGAGCACGCCCAGCGCCACGACCCAGAACAGCTGGACGAACGTGCCTCCGCCCCGGATGAAGGGGAGCGGCAGGATGAGGAGCGCTCCGGCGATCAGTCCCAGGACTCCCATGAATCGGCTCAAGAGCCCCGCGCGCATCCCGTTGACGCCGACCAAGACGTAGGAGAGAGCGAGGCACAAGGTGCCCAGCGAACCCGGCAGCGTGCTGGCAACAGCTCGGTTGTCCTTGAAGAGCTCCTTCGCCCGGGCCGTCGTGCGGGCCCCGCTTCCGAGGAACTCATCAGCCAGGTCGGTCAGGTGGAGTTGCGTCAAAACACCGCCTACCACCAGAAGAATCGGGGCAAGCAAGAGCAGCGGCCACAAGAACTTCAACCCCTCGGGCCGACGCGCCATCACCGCACGCACGAGGTAGAAGAGGGCAAGCATCAACGCTGCGACACCCAGCGATTGGAGCGCGACGTTGACATAGAGGAGCCCTGGGTGATCGTTGATCTTTACGAGGAGCTCTCGTTCGTTCGTGACACCTCCGAGCGCTATCCGCTCAACCACGAACGCGGCCACGTTGAGGATCCCGGCCACAAACGCCGCGATCGCGAACTTGGGACCGTTCTCGGCCTCCCAGGCGAGCTGTTCTGAGTCCTTCACCGCGACGATGCTTACAGGCCCGGCGTTTGCGCGTGGGCCTCGGGCCGTCGGGGTGGCGGCTCGGTGCCTGTGGGATTGCGCGGCGGGTAGTACTCGTGGTCCTCGGGCTCGGCGATCTTTGAGATCCGCTCGCCGACGGCTAACACCAGGTTGAGGGCGGGCGCGGCGATCCGGATCACCGTCTCGATGCGCTCGCGGGTTCGCCGCTGGTCTGGGGTCAGGGGTGCCACGGCAGACGATCGTATCTAGGTGTAGATGCCAGCCACGTTGTTCCCGGTCCGCTCCCGCAATCGCTGAATCGGCGGTCGCTGACCAAGGGCGCCGTGTCTTCGCCTGAAGTTGTAGCGCTCGAGCCAGCCTGAGAGGGC
>JBBRYL010000066.1:0-16600 GCA_038237685.1 Solirubrobacterales bacterium
GGAGACCGCCGGGTCGTACCGGAACACCAGGCTGTCGGCCACCAAGGTCTCGCCGATCGCGTCGAGGGTCGAGAGGAAGCGCGGATCTGTAGGCGCGACGAACTTGACCATGGGCATCAGCAGCAGCGAGGCGTCGAGGGTGTCACCGTCGTCGTAGGCCTGCACGAATGCATTGCGCTTCTCGCTGAAGCCGCGCTCGACGATCTGGCGGTAGATCGCGTCGCGGGTGGACATCCACTTCTCGAGGTCTCCGGGCAGGCCGCGCTGGCGGGCCATCCGCACCATCCGCTCGATGGCCACCCACGACATCAGCCGCGAGAAGGTGTGGTCGCGCCTGCCGCCGCGCGACTCCCAGATGCCCTCGTCGGGCTGGTCCCAGTTGTCTATCAGCCATTCGACAACGCGCACCAAGTCGTCCCACGACTTGCCCGAGATGCCCGGGCCGTACTTGTTGAAGAGATAGACCGAGTCGATGATCTCGCCGTAGATGTCGAGCTGCAGCTGCTCGGCCGCGCCGTTGCCGATTCGCACGGGGCTCGAGTCGCGGTGCCCTGCAAGGTGGTCTAGCTCGTGCTCGGTGAGCTCTGAGTCGCCGTCGATCGTGTACATCACCCTCAGAGGCCCCCACTCGCCACCTATGCCCCCTTGTGGGGTTTCGCCCGCCTCGCAAAAGCGGTCGGTGAGCCATCCCATGAAAGCCTCGGCCTCGTCGGTGAAGCCAAGCCGCAACAGCGCGTACAGCGAGAAGGCGGCGTCGCGGATCCACACGTGGCGGTAGTCCCAGTTTCGCTCGCCACCGATCTCCTCGGGGAGGCTGGTGGTCGGCGCGGCCACCACCGCTCCGGTCGGCTCGTGGGTCAGCAGCTTCAGCGTGAGCGCCGAGCGGTGCACCATCTCGCGCCAGCGGCCGGTATAGACCGACTGCGACAGCCAGTCGCGCCAGTAGCGCACGGTCTGGTCGAAGAGCTCGAGCGCGTCGTCGGGATGGTGGCCGGCCTGGTCCTCTCCAGAGCCGATCACCTCCAGCACGAACACCTCCGACGCTCCCTCGTCGAGGTTGAACCTCGCGTGGGCGTCACCGGCGCGCAGCTCGAGGGCGACACTCGCGCCCACGGCCAGCACGAGCTCGTCGCTCTCGAACTGGACCCCGTTCTCCTCGGCCGTTGCCTTGTGCTCGGCACGACCGTAGTCGAACCGTGGCGCGATCTCGGTGCGCATCTCCATCTGGCCACGTACGGACGTCACCCGCCGCACGATCCGCTCGCGGTGCTCCCGGTCGTGTGCACCGCGGATGGGCATGAAGTCCTGCACCTCGACCACGCCATCCTCGGTCAGAAAGCGCGTGATCAGGATGTTGGAGTCGGGGAAGTAGAACTGGTGTCGCGCCGCCACCTCGCAGTCGGGCGCCATCCGCCAGTGGCCCCCTATCTCTGAGTCGAGCACCGCGCCGAACACGCTCGGCGAATCGAAGCGCGGCGCGCAGAACCAGTCGATCGTGCCGTCGGTGCCGACCAGCGCCGCGGTGCGCAGGTCGCCGATCAGCCCGTGATCGGCGATCCCGAGGTCACTCATCGTCTGGCAGGCGCCAGCCGCGCGGAGCGGCGAGCTGCACCGCTGCCTCCGGCCCCCAGGACCCCTTGTCATAGGTTTGTGCCTTCGGGGGCTTCGCGAGCACCGGATCGCACAACTCCCACAGTCGCTCGACCTCGTCCGCGCGGGTGAACAGCGTGTGGTCGCCGAGCATCACGTCGAGCAGCAGCCGCTCGTAGGCCTCCAGCGGCTGGTACCCGTCGAAGGCCTCGGCGAAGTCGAGCGAGAGCACCGCATCGTCGATCTGCAGCTTCGCGCCCGGGCGCTTGGCGCGCACGGCCACGGATACCTCTGGCTCGTCGGTGAGCTCGAACACCAGCTCGTTGGGGGTGCGGTCGGCGATGCCGTCGGCGGACTCGAACATCTTCAGCGGCGGCTCGCGGAAGCCGATCGTGATCGTGCGCCGCGACTCCGCCATCGCCTTGCCGGTGCGCAGCAGGAACGGCACGCCCGACCACCGCCACGTGTCCACGAACACCTCGAGCGCGACGAACGTCTCGACCTTGGAGTCGGCGGCCACGTCCTCCTCGTCGCGGTAGCCCTCGTACTGGCCGAACACCACGTGGTCGGGATCGATCGGCTCGACCGCATCGAACACCTTCTTCTTCTCCGCGTGCAAGGAGTCGGCATCCAGGTGTACGGGCGGCTCGAGCGCGATGAAGCCCAGCAGCTGAAAAAGGTGGGTCGAGATCATGTCGCGGAACGCTCCGGTGGCCTCGTAGAAGGCCGCGCGGCCTTGGATCGTCAGGTCCTCGGGCACGTCGATCTGGACGTAGGCGACGTGCTCGCGATTCCAGATCGGCTCGACCAGGCCGTTGGCAAAGCGGGTGACCAGGATGTTCTGGGCGGCCTCCTTGCCCAGGAAGTGGTCGATGCGAAAGACCTGGTCCTCCTCGACGATGTCGTGCAGCGCGGCATTGAGCTCTTTGGCCGACTCCAGGTCGGTGCCAAAGGGCTTCTCCATTATCAGCCGCGCGCCGTCGGCCAGGCCGGTCTCGCCCAGCATGCCGACCATGTCCTTCATCGCGCTCGGTGGCACCGACAGATAGATCAGCCGCTTGACGCCGTCGCCCACCTGCTCCTCGCTCTTCTTCACCGCCTCGGCCAGGTCAGTGCCGTCGTCGGCGCTGGAGGTTGTGAACGAGATCCGCTCGAGGAAGCCGTCGAGCTCGCCCGTGTCGGGGGAATCGTCGTCGCCGAACTCCTCGATCGCGTCGCGCACGTGATCGCGAAACTCGTCGTCTGAACCCGGCGAGTGGCGACCGGAGCCGATCACGCGGAACTCCTCGGGCAGCAGCTCCTCGCGCACGAGCCTGAACAGGCCGGGGAAGAGCTTGCGCTTGGCCAGGTCGCCCGTGGCTCCGAAGAGCACGAGCACCTGGGGGTCGGGGCGGTCCACTAGGCCTCCATGTTAATGGCGACGTACTTCGTCTCGAGGTACTCGTCGATGCCCTCGTTGCCGCCCTCGCGGCCCACGCCCGAGGCCTTGACGCCGCCGAAGGGGGCACCGGCGTTTGAGACCAGGCCCTGATTGAGGCCGATCATCCCGGTCTCCAGGGCCTCGCACACACGGATGCCGCGTGTGATGTCACGGGTGTAGAGATAGGCGACGAGGCCGAACTCGGTCTCGTTGGCGGCGGCCACGGCCTCGACCTCGGACTCGAAGGGGATGATCGGCGCGACGGGGCCGAAGATCTCCTCCCTGAGCAGGCGGGCGTCGTCGCTGATGCCGGTGAGCACGGTGGGCTCGTAGAAGTAGCCGGGGCCGTCGACCGCCTTGCCACCGGTGAGCGCCGTGGCCCCCTTGCCGACGGCATCGTCGACGAGCTCGGCGACCTTCGTGCGCTGATCGTCGTCGATCAGCGGCCCGACCTCGGCGCCGTCCTCGGTGCCGCGGGCGATCTTCATCGCGCCCATCCGCTCGGCCAGCCTCTTGCCGAACTCCTCGGCCACCGACGCGGCCACGTGGAAGCGGTTGGCCGAGGTGCACGCCTCGCCGATGTTGCGCATCTTGGCGATCATCGCGCCCTCCACCGCCGCGTCCAGATCGGCGTCCTCGAACACGATGAAGGGGGCATTGCCGCCCAGCTCCATCGACACCTTGAGCACCTGCTTTGCGGACTGCTCGATCAGCGTCTGGCCGACCTCCGTGGAGCCGGTAAAGCTCAGCTTGCGCGTGCGGGGGTCGGCGATCAGCGGGCCCATGGTCGACCCGCTCGAGGACGCGGTGACCACGTTCAGGACGCCGCCGGGCAGCCCGGCCTCCTCGAGCACCTTGGCCAGCGCCAGCATCGACAGCGGCGTGAGCTTGGCGGGCTTGACCACCATCGTGCAGCCGGCCGCGATGGCGGGGCCGATCTTGCGGGTGCCCATGGCCATCGGGAAGTTCCAGGGGGTGATCATCAGGCTGGGGCCGATCGGCTGACGCATGGTGAGCACCCGGCTCGCGCCGTTGCCCGCGGTCTTGAACTGGCCGTCCACGCGCAGCGCCTCGCCGGCGTACCAGCGAAAGAACTCCGACGCGTAGGTGATCTCGCCCTTGGACTCGGCGATCGTCTTGCCCATCTCAAGCGTCATGAGCAGTGCGAGGTCGTCGGAGCGGTCGTTCAGCGCCTCGAAGGCGCCGTGCAGGATCTCGCTGCGCTCGTTGGGGGAGACCGCGGCCCACTCGGCCTGCTTCTCGTCGGCGGCCGTGAGCGCGGCGGCGGCATCCTCCGGAGTCGCGTCGGCTATCTGGCAGAGCGTCTCCCCGGTGGCCGGATCCTCCACGTCGATGGTCGCGCCCTCGGAGCCGTCACGCCACTGGCCCCCGATGTACAGCTGCTTGGGGACCTGCTCGACTACCTGCTGCTCGTTGGCCATGCGTCTCTCTCCTCGTCAAGGGTGCGCCGAGAAACCTACCCAGGGGGCGAGGTTCAGACGAATGCGGACTTAACGTCGGCCTCCGCCGGTTCCCTCGGCCGAACGGGCTAGGTGGCCACCGTCTCGTGCCCGAGCTCCTCGGAGATAGCCACGTCGATCGAGTAGTCGATCGGCAACACGATGATCGAGGGCAGGTCGAGCTCCAGTGCCTCCTGGAGGCGCTGACCGAACTCGTCGGGCGACTCGCAGCGCCAGGCGGGCAGACCGAAGGCCTCGCCGAGCTTGACGAAGTCGGGATTGGTGAAGTCCACGCCGAAGTGGTTGCCGAACTTCTTGTCCTGCTTCCACACGATCGAGCCGTACTGGCGGTTCTCCCAGATCACGTTGACGATCGGGGTCTTCAGGCGCATGGCGGTCTCGAGCTCCTGGTTGTTCATCAGGAAGCCGCCGTCGCCGCTGACGCTCACGACCTTGCGCTCGGGGTGGACGAGCTTGGCCGCGATGGCCGCGGGCAGCGCGAATCCCATGCCGGCCAGGCCGTTGGCGATGAGCACGGTGTTTGGCTCATACGCCGGGAACATGCGTCCGATCCACAGCTTGTGCAGACCGACGTCTGACACCAGGATGTCCTCGCGCCCGAGCGCGTTGCGGATCTCCCACAGCGCCCGTGGCGGCTGGACCGGGAAGTGGTCGTCGTGCTCGGCGGCGCTGAAGCGGCCGTGCACCACGTCGCGCAGGCGGGTAGATCCGCCGTGGTGGGGCACGCTGCGGCTCTCCTCGGCCAGCCGGGTGAGCGAGTGATAGAGGTCGCCGATCAGCTCGACCTCGCACACGAAGTACTCATCGACCTCGGCGGGCAGCGAGTCGATGCAGATGATCCGCTTGTCCTTTTCGGGGTTCCAGTGCTCGGGCGAGTGCTCGACGAGGTCGTAGCCCACGGCCAGCACGACGTCGGCGTCGTCGAAGCCGGCCATCGCGTAGTCGCCCGCCTGGAGGCCGACCGAACCGAGGGCCTTGGTGTTGTCGGCCGGGATGATGCCCTTGCCCATGAAGGTCTCGGCCACGGGGATGCCGGTGGCGCGCACGAACTCGCGCAGGGCCGGGGTGGCGCCGCTGCGGATCACACCGTTGCCCGCGAGCACCACGGGGTTCGTGGCACCGCGGATCACGTCGGCGGCCTTGAGCAGCTCGCGCGCGCCGGGCTCGGGCCTGGCGGTCTTGCCGCGCGGCAGCGGGCCGGCGTCGATCTCGGCCTCCATCACGTCTTCGGGCAGCTCGATGTGGGTGGCACCGGGCTTTTCTCCCTCAGCGACCTTGAACGCCTTGCGGACCACTTCGGGAATGATCTTGGGGTCGTTCAGCCGGGCGTTCCACTTGGTGATCGGCTGCATCACGCGCACCAGATCGATGTACTGGTGCGACTCCTTGTGCATGCGCTCGAGATCACCCTGGCCGGTGAGGGCCACGAGCGGCGCGCGGTCGAGATACGCATCGGCAACGGCCGTCGTGAGATTCAAGGCGCCCGGGCCGAGGGTGCCCAGACAGACGCCCGCCTTGCCCGTCAGGCGTCCGTAGACGTCGGCCATGTAGGCGCCGCCCTGCTCGTGGCGGACCGGCACGAAATCGATCGACGAGCGCGAGAGCGACTCGTTCAGGTCGAGCGTCTCCTCTCCCGGTATGCCGAAGACGTGCTTGACGCCCTCGGCCTCAAGGCACTCCACGAACACGTCTGACGCCTTGCGTTTGGGCACGGCCGCAATCTACAGGGACTCGTTTCCGATCCCGACGAGGCGCACGCGCGCACTTACACTCGCGGGGTGGATTCGCGCACCCGCTACGCCCTCAGCGGCGACCTCCACATCGCCTACCACGCCGCCGGCGCCGGTCCGGATCTGTTGTACGTGCCCACCTGGGTCTCCCAGGTCGAGGAGCTCGCCGCCGAGCCGAGGATGGCGGCCTTCATCGAACGGCTGTGCACGTTCTCCCGCCTGATCAGCTTCGACCGCCGCGGCTCCGGGCTCTCGGACCCGGTGGTCGGGGCGCCGACCCTCGAAGAGCAGATCGACGACATCCTGGCCGTGATGGAGGCCGTGGGCTCGCAGCGCACTGCGCTCGTCGCGTCCCTCGAGGGAGGGCCGCTCGCGATGACCTTCGCGGCCAGCCATCCCAAGAAGGTGAGCGCGCTGATCCTCTATGCGACCTTCGCCAGGACGCGCTGGGCCGAGGACTACGACTTCGTGCCCAGGGACTCCGAGCGCAGCGACCGCCTGGACGGCGTGATCGCCCAGTGGGGGCAGGGCGGCATCCCCATGGCGCTGGCTCCGAGCCGTGCCGGGGACCCCGCCTTCGAGCAGTGGGCCGGGCGCATGGAGCGCTACGCGGCCAGCCCCGGCACGATCCGCCGGATGTTCGAGGCGATCGGGCACACCGACGTGCGCCACGTCCTGCCCGCGATCTCGGTGCCTACGCTCGTCATGCACCGCCGCGACGACCAGTTCCTGCGGATCGAGCACTCCCGCTACCTGGCCGAGCACATCCCCGGCGCGCGCTTCGTCGAGCTCGAGGGCAGCGACAGCCTGTTCTCCGAAGGCGACAGCGAGGCGGTCCTCGGCGAGATCGAGGAGATGGTCACCGGCGCACGCACCTCGCTCGTGCCCGAGCGCGTGCTGGCCACCGTGCTGTTCACAGACATCGTGGACTCGACCAGCACCGCAGCCGGCATGGGCGACGCGCGCTGGCGCGGCGTGCTCGAGAGCCACGACCAACTGGCGCGGACCGAGGTGCTGCGCCACCGCGGCAAGCTGATCAAGAGCACGGGCGACGGCGTGCTTGCAACCTTCGACGGTCCCGCCCGCGCAATCCGCGCGGCCACCGCGCTGCGTCAACGCGCCTCCGGGCTCGGCGTTCAGATCCGGGCCGGCCTGCACACGGGAGAGTGCGAGATGATGGGCGACGACGTCGGCGGCCTTGCGGTGCACATCGGCGCCCGCGTGATGGGCACCGCCGCCGCGGGCGAGGTGATGGTCTCGAGCACCGTCAAGGATCTCGTGGCCGGCTCCGGGATCGACTTCGCCGGGCGCGGCGCCCACGAGCTGCGTGGGGTACCCGGCACCTGGCAGCTGTTCGCCGTGAATGGATGAGCACCGCACCGAGGTTCTCCGGGGGACCGCTACCTTGGGACGGCGAATCGGTTGATACCAACCATGCGCCGCCTTCTTCTGCCCACAGCTCTCGCGCTCGTCGCCGTGCCCGCCTCGGCACAGGCCGCCTCCACCGTGGTGGTGCGCGGCGCCGGCTTCGGCCACGGCATCGGCCTGAGCCAGTACGGCGCCTACGGCTACGCCCAGAAGGGATTCTCATACCAGAGCATCCTTTCGCGCTACTACACCTCAACCACGCTGACCAAGGCGCCCGAGCGTCCCGTCCGGGTGCTGCTGCAGGCAAGCGATCCGTACGTGCGCTTCAGAGGCGCCTCGGTGGCCAGCGGCGGCAAGCGCCTGAACCCGACCGTCACCTACAAGGTGGTGCCCGCGGCGGGCGGCGGCGTGAAGCTGACCGCCCGCGGCAAGAGCAGGGGCACCTTCCCGGCGCCGCTGCGCGTGGAGCGCAAGGGTCAGGCGCTCAGGCTGATGGGCAAGGCGATCAACGGCGTCACGGGCGGCACCTACCGCGGCGCGCTCGAGCTGCGCGGTGGCACCGCAGGCGGCGTGACCGCCGTCAACTCCCTGCCTGTCGACCAGTACGTCCAGGGCGTCGTGGCCGGCGAGATGCCCTCGGGTTGGGACATGGCCGCGCTCCAGGCCCAGGCCGTGGCCGCGCGCACCTATGGCCTGGCCACGCGGAAGGCCGGCGGGGTGTTCGACCAGTACCCCGACACGCGCTCCCAGGTCTACCGCGGCATGGTCTCGGAGACCGCGCGGAGCAACCAGGCCGTGAGCTCCACGTCGCGCCAGATCCTGACCTACGGGGGCGTGCCGGCCATCACTTACTTCTTCTCGACCTCGGGCGGAGAGACCGAGGACGTCGAGAACTCGTTCGTCGGCTCGACTCCCAAGCCCTGGCTCAAGGCACGCCTGGACCCCTACGACGCCATCTCTCCAAAGCACCGCTGGGGCTTCCGCTTCTCGCCGGCCTCGATCGGTGCCAAGCTCGGCGCTCCGGGCAAGTTCAAGAAGGTCAGCGTGATCCAACGCGGCAAGTCGCCTCGGATCGTGCGCGCCCGCGTCTACGGAAGCGGCGGTACGCGCGTGCTCACCGGGCCCCAGATCCGGGCGCGGCTCGGGCTCTACGACACGTGGGCGTACTTCACCGGCATCTCGACGTCACAGGTCAGGCATGCCAAGGGCGCTCACGCCGCCGCGGCATCGGTCTTCCCGGAGCTTGCCGGGCGCTTCGACCCCGCGCCGAAGGGGCGCGCCCTCACCGTCGAGCGGCGCGTTAAGGGCACATGGAAGCGCGTCAGCCAGCTGAGCACCACACGCGCCGGCCGCTACGCCACGACGCTTTCCTCCCCGGGCGCCTACCGCGTCCGGGCCGGCACCGTGGCCGGCCCCGCAGTGCGTATCAAGGGGTGAAGCGCACGGTGATCACGTCGCCGTCGCGCATCACGTACTCGCGGCCCTCCACGCGCAGCTTCGCGTTCTCGCGCGCCGCCTGGTAGCTGCCCAGCTCCACCAAGTCCTTCCACGACACCACCTCGGCGGCCACGAAGCCGCGCTCGATGTCGGTATGGATCTTGCCCGAGGCCGGGCGTGCGTGGGTGCCCTGCTCGATCGCCCACGCGCGGCCCTCCTTGCCCTCGCCGGCGGTGAAGAACGTGATCAGCCCGAGCAGCTTCCAGGCCTCACCGATCACGGTCGCCAACCCCGACTCGCCGGCGCCGAGGTCATAGCGCATGGCCTGGGCCTCCTCCGGGTCGAGCTCGGCCAGCTCGGACTCCAGCCGCGCCGACACCGCGGCGGCGCGTGCTCCGGCGGCCTTGGCGTGGACCGCAAGCTCCTCCGGCACCTCGAGCGGATCGCCCTCGCCGACGTTTGCCAGGTAGAGCACCGGCTTGGACGTGAGCGGCGACAGGTTGCGCATCGCATCCGGCGCCGCGTCGGGCGCGGGCACCGTCCGGGCTGGGCGGCCGGCCCGCAGGGCATCAATCAGCTCGCGCAGCCACTTCTCCTCGGCAACCTTCTCCTTGTCGCCTGACCGCGCCTCGCGCACGACCTTCTCCAAGCGCCGCTCGGCCTGCTCGAGATCGGCGTAGAGCAGCTCGGTCTCGATCGTCTCGACGTCTGAGCCCGGGTCGACCTTGCCCTCGGGGTGGACGACCTGCTCGTCGGTGTGGGCGCGCACGACGTGCACCAGGGCGTCGGTCTCTCTGATGTTGGCCAGGAAGCGGTTGCCGAGGCCCTCGCCCTCGTGCGCACCACGCACCAGCCCGGCGATGTCGTGGAACTCCATCGTCTCGTAGACCGTGGGCTTGGCCTTGATCGTGGCCACGACGGCATCGAGGCGGTCGTCGGGCACCGAGACGATCGCCACGTTGGGCTCCACCGTCGTGAACGGGTAGTTGGCCGCGGCGACGCCCGCCCGGGTCAGGGCGTTGAACAGCGAGGACTTGCCCGCGTTTGGGAGACCGACGATTCCGACCTTCACGGGATCAACTTACCCAGCGCCGTGCCGAAGACCGCGCCGGCTACGACGTCTGACGGGTAGTGCACGCCTACGTAGACGCGTGACAGCGCCATCGCGGTCGCGGCCAGGTACAGCGGGGGGGCGGGTAGTGGCTCGCGCAGGATCAGCGCAGCGGCGAACGACGTCGTCGCGTGTGCCGACGGGTAGGAGAGGCTGCTGACGGTCGCCGAGAGCGGCGGCAGGTCGTCGAGCACGGGGCGGGGCCGGCGCACCACGTGCTTGAGCGCGATGTTGGCCAGGTAGGCCAGCCCGATCACACGCACTGCGCGCACGTAGGTGTCGCGCGAGCCGGGGTGTGCGACCGCACCCGCCACGGCCGCCAGGTGCCAGGCGATCCCGTGCTCGCCCGCACGGGTGAACGCCAGGACGGCGCGTTCTGCTGCGGGTTGATGACCGTGTCCGCGGAGCAGCCTCAGGAGACCGACATCGAGGTCGCGCGCAGATGCCTCAGCACGATCGAACATCGTGTCCGATTGCGAGCTAGATGCCCCGGCAGGATCGGACACGATGTCCGATCCTGAGTTAAAACCCGACCTTTTGGTCTTCGCGCTCGAGCCGGACGTAGACGACCTGCGCCAAGTCGATGAGCACGTCGGCGTCGTCGGTGTGCACCGTCTGCCAGCGATCTGCGGCGTCGTTGCCGAGGGCCTCGACGAGCTCATCGTAGGACTTGGAGATGGCGCGCAGCGACAGCACCTGTCCACCCTGGAAACCGACGTCGATACGTCTCAGATCAGCCATGGCGCAGCAGTTTAATGCCCGTCCGCGGGCTGGACGATCTCGGTCAGGACCCCGCCCGTGGACTTCGGATGAATGAAGGCCACGCGGCTCTCGCGAATCCCGATGCGCGGCTGCTCGTCGATCAGCCGCATGCCCGAGGCGCGCAGCCGCTCGAGTGTGGCGTCGATGTCGGCGGTGCGATAAGCGACGTGGTGCATGCCCGGCCCGTTGCGCTCGAGGAACTTGGCCACACCGCTGTCGGGCTGGATCGGCGTGAGCAGCTCGACGTGGGAGCCGCCGACCTCGAGCAGCACGGCCTCGACACCGAACTCCTCGACGCGCTCGCGATGCTGCTCGGCCATACCGAGCCGGTCTCGGTACAGGGCGATTGACTCATCGAGATCCTCGACGGCCACGCCGACGTGGTCGATCTCACCGAACATGGCGCGGCACGTTAGTCAGTTGCCGCGAGAGGGGTCGTAGCCCTCCGATGCCGCGATGCGCCGCTCGGTGCCGCCCGACAGGGGCTCGAGGCGTGCGGGGTGGGGCTGCACGCCCTCGTGCTCAGCCATCAGCTTGTCGATGTCGAGGCGCTCGAGCGCCTCGTTGACCAGCAGGTTCTTGGCTAGCGCCTCCAGCAGCGGCCGGTGCTCGGTGACCATGGCCAGCGCGCGGCGGTGGGCCTGGTCGGCGATGTACTGCTGCTCCTCGTCGAGCAGGCGGCGGGTGGCGTCAGCCATCGCGTAGTCGGAGCTCGGCTGCTGCTTTGACTGCATCTGGCTGCCCATGCCGTAGTCGGTCACCATCGAGCGGCTGATCTCGTGGACCTTGCGCAGGTCGTCGGACGCACCGGTGGTGATCTGGCCGAAGATCAGGTGCTCGGTCACGCGACCGCCGAGGAGCACGACGAGGTAGTCCATCAGCTCGTCCTTGGTCTTCAGGTAGCGGTCCTCCTCCGGGAGATTCAGCGTGTAGCCAAGCGCCTGGCCGCGCGGAACGATCGAGATCCGGTGCACCCGCTCGACCGACGGCAGCAGCTCGGAGCAGAGTGCGTGCCCGGCTTCGTGGTAGGCAACCACGCGCTTCTCGTGATCGGTGATCACCCTGCGCGACTGCATGCCTGCGACGACGCGCTCGAGCGCGCCCTGGAAGTCCGACGTGCGGATGCTCAAGCGCCGCTCGCGCCCGGCGAGGATCGCTGCCTCGTTGCAGATATTGGCCAGGTCGGCGCCCGTCAGCCCGCTGGTCTGGCGCGCCACGAGCTCGAGGTCGATCCCCTCCTCGAGCGGCTTGCCCTTGGTGTGGACTTTGAGAATCTGCTTGCGGCCCTTGAGATCGGGCGGGGTTACGAAGATCTGGCGGTCGAAGCGCCCGGGCCGCAGCAGCGCAGGATCGAGCTTGTCGAGAAGGTTCGACGCGCCGATGACCACGACCTCGCCCTGGCCGCCGAAGCCATCGAGCTCGACGAGCAGCTGATTGAGGGTCTGGTCCTTCTCGCCCGAGATGTCGTTGCCGCGCGTGGCGCCGACCGCGTCGAGCTCGTCGATGAAGACGATGGCCGGTGACTGCTTGCGCGCATCGCGGAAGAGGCGGCGGATCCGCGAGGCGCCGAGGCCGGCGAACATCTCCACGAACGACGACGCCGACTGCGCGAAGAACTTGGCGTTGGACTCGTTCGCGACGGCCTTTGCCAGGAGGGTCTTGCCGGTGCCCGGGGGACCGTGGAGCAGGATGCCCTTGGGCACCTGGGCGCCGAGCTGCTTGAAACGCTCGGGGTCGCGCAGGAACTCGATCACCTCGCGCAGCTCGTCCTTTGCCTCCTCGACGCCCGCGACGTCGTCCCACCTGATCGAGTCCGAGGACGACGGCTTGATCTCCTGCGGCTTGGTGCGCGGCATGTTGCGTATCAGCGCGAGCAGCACCACGGCGATCAGGCCCATGAAGATGATGGGGAGCCAGATGACGGCCCAGTCCTGGAACTGCTGGAAGGTGAAGGCGAAGTAGGACAAGGGCATGCGATCTATCGGCAGTCAGACACTCAGACTGAAGCCTCCAACGCGCCGAGTCCGGGCTGGGCTTCCACGTCCCGCGGGCCGAGGTCATACTAGACCGCTCGCCACCCCCACCGCCACCGCCGAGGTGAAGGTGACCGCACAGGGCGCGGGTCGGAGACGGCGGACGCCGTCTCAGTGAACCCGTTCGAGCCGCGTGTTCGGCTTGAACTCGCGCCCGACCTTCGCCACGTCCCTGCCGTCGAGCAGCACGACGTCGGCGGTGAAGTCGTTCTGGCCGCGCAGCAACGAGGAGCCGACGCCATAGGCGTCCACCGGCGCCTCCTGTGACTCGAAGTCACGGATGCGCCGCGCGTCGAAGCCACCCGAGCAGACGATCCGCACGTGCCCGTGGCCGGCGTCGTCGAGCGCCGAGCGCACGCTCCGGGCGAGATCCACCGTGACGCCGTGGCCGGCATCGTCGCCGAGCGCACGCTGCAGGCCCGCGTCCACGAGCGCCTCGGAGGTGTCGAGGCGCACGCCCCACAGGTCCTCACCCAGAGCGTCGGACACCGCCAGCGCGGTGGCCACCGAGTCGTTGTCGAAGTCCACCAGCACCGTCACGTTCATCTGGCCCGAGTAGCGCTCGGCGAACGCGCGCGCCGCCGCCACGGTGTCGCCCCCGTATGCGGCGATCAGGGCGTGGGGCACGGTGCCGATCCCGGTGCCTCCCCACCACGAGGCCTGGGCGTCGGTGGACACGCCGATCGCGCCCGCCACGTGCGCAGCCCACCCGTCGCCTGTCTGCACCAGCCAGTGGTCGTGGCGGGCGGGGAAGAACAGGATTTGCTTCCCGCGCGCGGCCTCCACCACCTCGTGGACGTTCTTCATGACCAGCGTGCGCCGCGCCATCGCGCCGAGGTACACGGTCTCCAGGTGGGCGAACAGCGAATAGTCACCCTCGACCGTCATGACGGTCTCGTGCGGCTCGATGGCGTCGCCCTCGTACAGCGCGCGGACCTCGAGCTCGCCGAAGCCGGGTACCCACCCGCCGCCCGGCTTGCGGTGGCCGGCACACTGCTTGAGCAGCGCGACCGCCTCGTCGACGCCACCCAGGACGGCCGACTGCTTCTGGAAGACCTGCATCGTCACGGGGGGGTGGCGACCTTCGGCCTCGAGCAGCTCCTTGGTCAGGGTGAAGTAGGCGTCTGAGTAGTAGCCGTCGCGCAGGCGGTCCACGGGCAGGCGAAAGACATCCGGCTCGAGGCGGGTGCGGGGAGCCGTCGCGGCCATGGCCGGATGGTACGCGCGACTCAGCGCGCTGCGGGGGGCACGCCCTCGGCGCGCAAGATCTCCTCGAGCGCCGTGCGGCCGACCTCGAGCTGCTCGGCGCTGGGCTCGCGCGTGCCCACGATCCGCTGGATCTCATAGCCCGGCTTGCGCAACGCGCGCGACATGGCGGTGCCCTCGTTGCGCTCTGACCACGCGAACACCTCGACCGCCAGGGCCGCACTGCCAAGACCCACCACCGCCTCGGCCACCGGCCCCTTGAGCCCGGCCTTGCGTGCGGCCACGTTGCCGACGGCCGCAGCGGTGAGCATCGGGGCGACCAGGTTGGAGCCACAGCGGTCGTGCTCCTTGGTGGCGTCGGCGGCCTGGCCATCGGTCTCATACGCGGCGATCGACTTGTGCTCGACGCCGTGATAGGCCGCCAGGTCACCGCTGCGCAGCGTGAGCAGGGCGGGCGCGGCGCTGACCACGCCGACGGCCAGCTCGCGGCCCATCGTGCGGCCCCCCGAGGAGCGGATGGCCTGACCGATCAGCGCCGCGCCAGCCATCGTGGCCAGGGTTCGGGCGTCCTGCATCGGCAGCTTGGCCTCGGGCAGCCTCCGCTTGACGATGGGGATCACCGCCATCGCCTCGGCCAGCTTGGCCACGCCGCGCAACCCCGGCACCTTCTCGCTGGCCCGTCCGCCGAGGTCGGGCTTTCGGCCCGACGCTGACTTGACGGCGCCGTCGGAGGTGCGCACGGCTGCGGCCCAGTGGGTCGGGCCGTGCACGAGCAGGCCATTGCGAAGTGCCATGCCTCCCAGCCGAAGCTTGTCGGGCTCATCCTCCGCGCCTTCTCCGACGATCGGCGGGACCTTGGGCTGCTCGCTCATTTCAGTGTCTCCTCGATGAGTTCAGAGTAGAAGCACGCGGCCATCTCGAGGTCCTCGATCGGAATCCGCTCGTCGGCTCCGTGCATCAGGGGGGTGGCGTCGAACAGGCCCATGGCCCGCTGGGGAAAGAATCCGTAGGCCACGCATTCGGGGAAAGCCGCCCGCCACCAGCGCGAATCGCTGAAGCCGGTGAGCAATACGGGCGTGACCGCAGCGCCAGGATCCTCGCGCTCGATGAACGTGCGGATGCTGCCCATCAGCGGCGTGTCGGCGGACGAGCGGTTGCCGACCACCGTCTCGTCGAAGTCGACTTCGAGGCCGTGGTGTCCGACCACGTCCTGGATGCGGCAAAGCACGTGGTCGCGGTCCGATTCGGGCAGCGCGCGGCAATCGACCTTGATCTCGGCATGCGCGGGGATCACGTTGATCTTGCCCGAGGCCGCCGCCATCGTCGGCGTCATCGTCACCCCCATCATCGGCTCGAGGAACGTGGCGATGCGCGGGTCCTCGGAGTCCATCCGCTCGAGCGATCCGGGCATGTCGCCGGAGTCGAGGCCCAGCGCCTCGAGGATCGCGACGGGCTCGGGGGCCTCCTCTGGAACGACCCGGGCCGCCGCCAGGTCTGCCAGCACCGGCGCGAGCTTGACGAGCGCGTTGTCGCCGATCCGGGGCATCGACGCGTGCCCCGCGCGGCCTCGCGCGGTCACCGTAAAGCGAAAGACGCCCTTCTCTCCGGTGCAGACGCCGTAGAGCGAGCGGTCGCCGAACGAGAATCGCTGCCCGGCGCCCTCGTTGACCACGAAGTCGGCGCGCACCTTGTCCGGGTGCTGCTCGCACAGCCACTTGGCGCCGTGCTCGGCGCCGGTCTCCTCGTCGGCGGTGACCACGATCATCAGCTCGCCGTTGGCGGGGCGCCACCCGTCGCGCGCCAGCGCCACGGCAGCGGCAATCTCGGCCGCCACCTGGCTCTTCATGTCCACCGCGCCCCGACCCCAGATGCAGCCGTCGCGGACATCGCCAGACCACGGATCGACCTGCCAGTCGGCGGGATCGGCAAGCACGGTGTCCACGTGGCCGAGCAGGCACAGGGTCGGCCCGTCCGAGAAAGCCCGCAGCCTGGCGATCAGGTTGGGCCGACCCTCCACGGCGGCAAGCAGCTCAACCTCGAAGCCTGCCCCCTCGAGCAGCTCCCTCAAGAACTCCTGGGCAGCCTGCTCGTTGCCCGGCGGATTGACCGTGTCGAAGCGGATCAGCCGCTGGAGCAGCTCGGTCGCGTCGCGCTCGAGGACAGCCGCATCCCACATCGGCCGAGTATAGGAATGACTAGGGGGGCTCACGCCCCCCTGCCCCCCGTCGCCCGTCAGGGATCCCTAAGGGGGGCGCACGCCCCCCTGATCGCCATCCCTCGGCTCGGGCTTCTCGTCAATGGAATAGCCGGCGGCCTCAGAGACACCGGATGACCTGGACTGCGTAGCCTGGGCTGATGGACACCCTGTTCGAGGAGGAGGAGCCGCCGCCCGGACAGACGCCGGTGCCCACGGCGGGCCAGCCGCTCGCGGCGCGCCTGCGGCCCGCGACGCTTGCCGAGTA
>JBBRYL010000067.1:0-16417 GCA_038237685.1 Solirubrobacterales bacterium
CCCCGGGCCTATCTTCACGTTCTCGCGCGACATCGCCGGCCGGCCCGGGAAATAGCCCCCGACGGACCGGCGGCCCGTCGGGGACATCAGTCAAGGCCCCGTCAAGCTCGTCGAGCGGGTTCGCAAGCCGTCCCGACCCGCCGTCCGGGCCATAGATTTCGTCCCACTCCTTGTCGTACCGGTGGGCCTGACGGTCGCGCTAGGCGTTAGGGTGCCGCCACGGCGCGCGCGGAACCGATATGTACCTAACGCCAACCCGTAGTGACACGGCTCCCACGATTACGGTCCCTGGCTATGGACCTGCCGATCCCCGCCAGCGCTCGACCGCCTGCGTTCGTCGCGGTCCGATGACGGCATCTGATCTCCGCCATCGAGCGACCACGGGTGACGATCCCGCTCGGACAGTCGAGTGCACCGCAGTCGAACTCGTCGTTGGACATCGCCGTCGGGGTCCGCCAGCGACTCATCGGGAGTCCACGGTGCGGCGTACAGCTCCGCTTCGGCGACGGGGCCCGGAAGATCTGCAGCCCATCGCCGGCGTCGCGGTCCGGCCCACACACGAAACACGTCGGATAGGGGTGTCGGTCCCGCCACGGATATGTCGCCGCAGCGCGCCTTGCAGCGTCGAACGACACCTGGTCGGGAACGCCGATCTCCACCGTTGTGGGACGCGCCTCCGCAACCAGTGCCCCGTCGCTGTCCACCAGCGCGACCCCGCCGTCGGTCTATTCGACGCGCAACGGCTGGCCGAGCGGAGGCGGCGCGCGGAGTGTCACCTCGGCAGGACCGTCCAGCACCCGGGCAGCCATCGCACACGCGTACCCGCCGTTTGCACTCAAAGCTGGACCGCACTAGCGCTCGTCTATTACCACCGTGACCGACACATGACCGACCATCTCACGCCGCCCTCACTAGGTCAACGTTCAGTAGGACGCGCAGCCCCTACACGGTCTGGGTTGGTCGAAGATCTCGCTTAGGAAGTGGGTGATGAGCCAGTTCGCGAGGCGCGTCGTGCTCGCGGAAGGGTCATAGGGCGGGTTCAGTTCCGCGATGTCCAACCCCACTGCGGGGCCGCGGCGGGCCACCTCGACGAGCGCCGCGTAGTGCCAGGGGCTCCGCATCTACCCCGGGCGGCCGGCCCGCACACGGCCTGACGCGACCAAGATGCCAATTCCGGGTCCCGTTTGGGGACCCAAACCAAATCCACCCCAAGGCCCGCGAACAGCCGAAACCCTTATTTTCCCTTCAGGACAGGGGCCAAGACGACAACCCTCCATATGAGACGCAATGGGCCGGGGAGGACTCGAACGGCGGAGCGGCGGGGCTCAGCAGCCATGGCATTGGTCGGGGGAGTTGTGCGCGATCGGTGTTCTCTTGAGTGTCAACGGGACGGAGCTGAACAGGCCGCCCCCGGTGACCTCGATGCCGTCGGTGGCCGTGAGGGAGTTGTCCGTGATCAGGCTGTCGAACACGCGGAGCTTGGCCACTGATGGGCCGTTGGGCAACAGCGTGCTGAGTACGCCTCCGCCTCGGGCGGTGCCCGAGGGTCCAACGCCCGACGCCGTGTTGTGGCCGATGCGCGTCCGGCCGATCTCGAGCAGGCCATAGTTGGTGATACCGCCGCCGCCTGTCGTGACGTCCCCATGCCTGGCCACCGCGCTGACGTGGTTGTCCGTTACGAGGCTGTCATGGAGGGTGGTGTTTAGCTTCGCGTTTCCGGCGAGGATGCCGGCACCCACCGCGGAGGCGTTCCCGGCCTGCGCGCGCGCTGCGACCGTGTTGTGGCGAAAGGTCGAGCCGATGACGTCGGCCTGGCCGCCCATCCCGAGGCCTGCCGAGTCGCCGCTGGCTGCGCCGGCGTGCGCTCCCAGCGCCCTCGCGGTCACCCGGTTGCCCTGGAACTCGCTGTCGCCGAGGTCCAGGAGGCCGTCGTTGTTCATCCCAGCCCCAAAGGCGATCGCGTCACCCTCGTCGTTACTTGCCGAGAGCGAGTTGCCCACGATTTTCGACCGTCGGACGGTGGCCTCGACGCAGTTGGAGTCCGGCTGGTTGGTGCAGTCGTCGTCCCCGCCTATCCCGACACCAGCCGAATTCGCGTGCTGATCGACATCACCGGAAAACGAGGACGTGAGCTCCGCGCTGTTACCGGACACACGGCTCTGGTCCATCGTGAACCTCGCGAGCCTGCCAGTCGGCCCCAGATAGAAGGGCGCCGAGACCACCGTGATCCCGCCGCCCTCGGCGAAGCGACCGTAGGGGCGCGGGGCGATCGCGTGATTGTTCGCCACCACGCTGTCCCTGACGACGAGGCCGGCCTGTTGGCTGTAGACCCCGGCCGCGTCGGCGTCGCTCGTGCCCGGCCCGCCGGAGATATTGTCGGTCACGGTCGTCCGCGTGAGCGTCAGCGGCCCCCAGCTGTCGATCCCGCCTCCGCCCGCCAGCGCGAAGGGACAGGCCTTGCCACAGTCCAGCCCGGATTCGACGTTCGAGCCGGGCACGGCGCGATTTCGGGTGATCACCGTGTCCCTGATCGTGACCTTCGCACCCAGGCCGAAGTGCCTGGACGACGGCACCTCGATCCCGCCGCCGAACGCGAACACGCCAGCGTCGCCAAACTGCACGCGCGCGAAGCCGCTGGACGTGGTCACGCCTCCGGTGATCGTCACACCCGAGATGGAGACTGTCGGCTCGCTCTCGGCGTCGAACTCGCCGATGGTGACCACCGGACCACCGCCACGGATGGTCGTGCGACCCGAGCCCGCGCCGCGCACATCGATGCTCTTGTCGATCGTGACGCCGCCCGCAAACGTGCCAGGCTCGATCCGCACGGTGTCGCCGTTGTGTGCCGCGTCGACGGCGCCCTGCAGCGACCCATAGCAGCCGTGCCGGTGGCCCGCGCACACCTCACGAGTCCGTCCTGCTTCAGCAGCTCCCGGCCACCAGAGCGCCGCCAGCAGCCAAGCGACGAGAACCAGGGCCCCTGTTCCTATACGCGGGCCCCCGCCCGCTGACCGAGAATCCCAGGGCCCATCGGTAGCAAGCGCTCGAATCGACTGGGCTGCACTGGGGCTCCTCTGACTGGTGTGTACGAGCCCCCAGAAGAACCGCCCTCGTTGGCTGCGACAACCCTCTGATGTCCGTGCGTCGCTCCCCACGCTGAAGCTAGGCTAATCCATCAGCGATCAACACGCGAACTTAGCCGCGCCTCGGGTCCGCGATGCGGGTGCACCAACAGTGCTCACGGGGGCGCCAACCGCCAGCACATCGCCGAGGCTTGGGGCTTGCCTCTCGGGGGCCGACGGCGCGCCTCATACCGAACCGTGAGCACTTTGTGGCTGGAAGAACCCGCGTCCGCGAGGCGCCCAATCCCCAGTGCGTGCCGTGTCCGGGCGTTTCACAAACACCGGACTGGATCACAACTGCAGCGCGCGTTGGACGACACGCTGGCCTATGTAAAGGAGCACGATCTTGCTCCTGGCCGAGACGGGCGGCGAGTTAATCGGCTAGGGGGTCGCCCATGTCGTCGCCGTCGAAGACACCTGGGTCTCCGACACCTGGGACACAGCCGCGCGGTTAGGAGAGATCGAGTCGCTCGGTGTCCAACCGGCGTACCGAGGCAAAGGCGTCGGTACATCGATACTCGATGCTTTAGAGCAACAGCTCGCGGCAATCGGAATTACTGATCTCATCCTCGGGGTGCTGCCCGGCAACACCGCCGCGATCGGCATGTACGAGCGACGGGGCTTTCAGCCGACCTGGGCTTACCTTTCCCGCTTCGCCGGGCGTCGCCCCTAGCCCCGGTGGGCTGGAGCCGGCGCGCCCGGTTTCAGCCATCCGTCACGCATCTACCCGCGGACCCGCTCGACGCAGCTGGCGATCTCGCCGACCTCGCCCCCACCCCGACCTACGGGCCGTTCTCAGGGAAGGCTGCCGACGCCCGACAGCGCAGCCGTAGGTCTGGGGTGACAGCGAGAATTACGCGCATGCTTCTCCGGGCGCGGATCCGCCTTGCCCCATCAATTCGGGTGGCAATTGGGTGGCAGAACCCGCGTGAATCCAGGCATATTGAGCGCAATCGGACAGAGGCTCACCAGGCATGGAGTCGGGGAAAGACGGCGGTTTCCAGGCCTTTTTGTCGGTCTGGCCAACCGTGGCTATCTGCTTGCCATGCAGAAGGTCGTGGGTTCGAATCCCATCAGCCGCTTACAAGAATGCCTGTAAATCACCGTCTTTTCGTCCCTTCCAGTCGGCTGGTGCGTCTGTTTCTTCAGGCACCGAATCGGCACCGGGGCGCGGTGAGCGCGTAGACGACGAACTCAGAATGTCGACGTTTCCAGGGGATGTGCTGCGAGCCGCACCCACAACAGTCTGCGTCGCATGCAGAAGGTCGTGGGTTTGCGTGACCATCAGGGACCCGCTCCTGCGCTCGACGCCGCAGGTCGTGGCCGAGGCAACGAGCTTTTCTCGCGGGTACTCACCGACCCTACTCCGCACGACGATTGCCCCCGGCAGAACAGACAGCGGCGCGGAGGTCGTGTCAGGCTCGAAGCGGCGTTCAGGCCGAACGTTCATTTTCGACACGAGGTATGAACGCTGCGAGCAAGCTCCAGCGGCCACTCCTGCGGTCGTCCTGGAAACGAACCAATCTGAGACGCTGGTTGATGCCGCATACCCTCCCCTGACCGGGCATTTCATCGGGCGGGTCCTACGGGACGCCTGATCCTCCGGGGCCGCCGGAAGTTGTCCCGTTCCAGGAGGAGTGCCCGCAAGGGGTTCGGCTGCCGGGACGTGGTTGTCGGTGTCCGCCAGCCGCTGCCGTTCGAGGGGGGGGTATACAAACCGACCAGCACGAACCCGAAGCTGGGGTAGCACCCGTCCGAACCGGCGTCCGGTACTACGCGATGCCGCGGACTAGCGGGGGTCTCGGGTCAGGCGGCGGGGTCGCGGCGGGTCACCAGCGTGCAGGCGATCGTGAGCCCGATCGCGACGGTTGCCGCTTGAGACAGCTAGGCCGGTGGCCAGCCCAGCGTTTGTGCCGTCGAGGAGGTGTGTCCAGCGTTGCCAGGTAGTGGACCGGTAGCACTGAGGTCACGGTGTGCAGCGAAGCGTGGCCGTCGAGGATGTTGGCGATCACGACGAAGGCGATGCTGACGGCGAGTGGCCGGGGATGCGTGGGAGCGCACGCAGGGCGCGGTGCGAACCCGCGGCGCCGAGCAGGCTGGCCAGCACCATCAGCGCTGCCGACACACCGAGCTGCGCGGCGAGCGGGGAGCCGCTCTCGCCACGGGGTCGGCCGGCGAGGAACCAGGGTGCCGCATCGGCGAGCGCGATCCACCAGACCACCGTTGCGGCGGTCATCACCACCATGGCGAGGGTGACGGCGGCTGCGAGCCACGCCTCGATCGTCAACGTGGGCGTGCGCAGCGCCAGCCGACGGGCGGTCGTGACCGCCACGACGGTCCACGCCAGTAAGCACCCGACAGCCAGTAGCGCCCACGCCACGAAGCCGATCGCGTAGGCCAGGTCGTGGCCGTCCCGCTGATAAGCGGTGAGCCCATCCGCCCACATGACCAACGCGACCGTGGCCACGATTGCCACTCCGGTCAGAAGCAGCGAAGCTGTCACTCGTCGGCGGATGCCCGCCCAGCCGCCGCGACGCAGGAACGCGGCCAGGCTAGGAAGCGCGGCGACGACCCCGACGAGCACCAGCACGGTTCCGCACGCAGCCGCCGCCACCAACACCGCAAACGCGATAGACGGGAGCGATTGGCTGGCCGTGGGCGTGGCGTCCTGCCAGTGCTCGGAGAACTTCTGCACTCCGAGCCCACCGATCACGAACAACGCCCACGCGCACAACACCAGCAACGCGCCGCCGCGAGCCTGCTCATCCGGCGCACCGTCGCCACCCAATCCCACGTCCCGCAGCCGCTCGCGAGCACCCCCGCGGACCACGTCGAGACGCATCGACCAGGGCACACCTTCGCCGCCGCTGGACTCCACGATCAGCTCCTCCAGCTCCTCTCCATACCGCTGGCGCCAACCCTCCGGGTACAACCGCAGCAGCAGGCCGCTCGTCCGCGACCGGCTCACGCCAACCCCCCGGCCGTCGCAACGCCGGGGATCGGGCTGCGCGCCAAGCGGGCCGTGCCCTCGTCCACGATCGCCCGCAGACCGGTCAGCGTCTCCCGAAGCGCCGCGGAGCCGGCCGCGCTCAACCGATACGGGCGCCGCCGCCCAGCCTCGCCGACCGCCTCGATCAGACCACGCTCCTCAAGCCTGCCGATCGCGCCGTACAACGTGCCAGGGCCAAGCCGCACGCCCGCAAACCCCTCGATGTCCAGCAACAGGGCATACCCATGCTTGGAGCCCGACGCGAGGCTCGTGAGGATCAACACCGTGGGGTCATTCGGCCGCGCCGCGACCCCAGCAGCGCCCTTTGTCTCTTTCGCCATGCGGCCGACCCTACTACGCCACACGTAGTAACGCAAGACGTAGTAGCCATTCAACGCTCTAAGGCCGCCCTTTGGCCCAACGCATCTGCGCGCCGCGACCCAATCCAGGCACCGCCAAGCGGAGCGTCAATACCGACCCGCGACTGTCCACCGCGCCCAGGTGAGGATTCCACCCGATACTGGCTCTTCCGACAGGGCCGGCTCCCGCTCGCGGCGGCGGCAAAGCCTTGGAGGCGGTCCTGGTCAGCGCTGAAGGCCGTCCCATGACCAGTGCGGGATGTTCAGGCCGAGCGGGACGTCGTCAGCGGATCGGTGGTAGCCCGACATGGTCGTCGTCGTGGCCCAAGCGAAGTAGTCGTGAAGCACTTGCCGGAGCCGGCCGTTCTCGACCAGCCCGACGTCGGTCAGGGCCTGGTCGAAGCAGGCGATCGCACGGCGGTCCATCTCGTCGTGCTGCCCGTTGCCGCTGTGCAGCCGCACGACCGAGGTCTCGTCGCCATCGTTGTCGGAGAAGATGGTCGGTCCGCCGAGCGCCTCGCCCCAGTAGGCGGCGAGTCGCGCGGTGTGCTGGGGATGGAAACCATGGCTAAACGCATGGCTGACCACCTCGTCGGCCATCACGCGGCGATGCCACGCATCCGCAAGGCGAAGCAGGCCCTCGTCGCAGCCGACCGCCTGATACACGCTCTGCATCCCTCCATGCTGGCACGCCCGTGGCGGCGAACCGAAAATGCGTCAGGCCCCATCTCGGTGGGCCCGCCGACCGTCGATGAGGCGCAAGCCGATCCGTTTGCGGCGACGCTTCCGGGCTGCCGCTTGCCGTCCAACTCGATGGGAAGCGCGCCTCGATTGATCGGTTGGGGACGGCTGGTTTCGTCCGGAGCGGTCTCGCCTCCGCATCTGCTCGTTGTCCAATTCAGCAGGGAGGCTCTGGTTGCGCGACGGGGCCAACGGTGACCAGGGATGTCGAGCGCTTCTCTGCCACCGTGGCCCTAGCGTGCGACGGGTCCAACACCCACCGCGCGAAGTCGGCAGGACCGACGTTGCTTCCGCACAGGATCGTGGTGACGCGCCGCCCGGCGAACCGCTCAGGCTCCTCGAGGACGGCGGCGACCCCAAGCGCTGCTGATGGCTCGACGACGAGCCCCGCGTGTTCATGGAGCATCCGCATGGCGACCTTGATCGAATCCTCGCGAACGAGCATCACGTCGTCGAGCACGACGAGCAGGTCGTCCAACACCTCAGGGATCGGACAGCGCCCGGCGACCCCGTCGGCGATCGTCTCGATGCGGTCCGTCTCGACCACCGTTCGCTGACGCCACGACAGCGCCATCGCGGGCGCACCAACGGGCTGGATTCCGATCACCTCTACGTGCTCGGCGAGCGAGCGCACGGCATAGCCCACGCCGCTAGCCATCGCTCCGCCGCCGAGAGCCACGAGCACGACGTCGAGTCCCGGATCGTCTCGGGCGAGCTCGAGGCCGATTGTGGCGGCGCCCTCGCAGGTCGCCAGATCCAAGCTGTCCTCGACCAGATAGGCGCGGCCCGCCTCGGCGATCTCGCGCGCCAGCAGCCGGGCGTCTTCAATGTCCTCGCCATCGAGTCGCACATCGGCGCCGAGGGCGGCGATCTGGCGCAGCTTGAGCGGGTTCGCGGTTCTCGCCGCGACGACGGTGACCTGCAGGTCTCGATGCCGGCCGCTGTAGGCCAGCGCCTGCCCGAGATTCCCGGCGCTCGCGCATACCACGCGCGACGCCCCTCTTTCGCGGGCCACGGCTGCCACCGTTTCTGTGCCGCGTCCTTTGAAGCTCCGGACTGGGTTGAGCGTCTCGATCTTCAGCGTCACCGAGCACCCGAGCGCCCGCCCAAGCGGCGCGCACGCCAGCGCCGGCGTGTCGAGGAACGCAGGATCGATCGCGCCGACCGCAGCCCGGACCCGATCGAGCCGGAGCCGAACGCGGTCGAGGCCACTCACGGTCCGCAGCATGCCACGCCGCCGGGGTCGAGCGGACTGTGGCCCGACCCAGCGCTCGACGCTCGCTCCGGACGGGCCGCAGGCTCCCCCGGAGCCCAGTCGGCGCGGGCGTCGCTCCCGCGTGGACGGCGCAGCGGAACCGGCGCTGTCGAGTTCATCCGAGGCGGCAGCGGGCGTTTCGCACGCGGATCCCCCGAACTGCTCGGGGAGATTTGCGATGGCCGCCACTGCGTCAAGGACACGAAGCTCGACAAGCGTGGGCGTGATCTGCCTCCTCGCTGGAGCCCTGTTCGGGCTGATGTCCGTCTACTCGAACAGCCGGGAGACGTGCGCAGTATGGGTTCTGGTCGCGTTGGCCTTCGCGTTCGCGGCCGGATTGCTTCTCCGCCCAGCGCGGTCGATGAGCTACGGCGAGGACGCTCCTCAGCGTCAGTAGGGGATCGTCTACGGGAGGACCTCATGCCATCCAGCACGCTCGTGGACACCGCCGGCCGTCGCCGCTCGCCCGCGACTATGCGGGAATATCACCGTGGTCGCGCGCCACGCAACAAGGGCTTGCGGTATCCCGCTGACCCGCCGACCGTCGAGGAGATCATCGACGTGATGCGCGCCGCTGGTCATGAGCCTGACGGGACCAGGCTGCGCGGCCTGATCGTCGTGTGTTGTGGCGAGCCGGCCAGCGGATCAGCGAAGCGCTCGCGTTAGCCGAGAGCGATCTGGACGCAGGCAGGGCGCGATCCTGGTCCGCCATGGCAAGGGCGGCAAACGCCGGGAGGTCGGGATGGACCGCTGGGCCTGGGGGCAACTCGCGCCGTGGCTCACGCTGCGCTCCGAGCTCCCGGTCGGTCCCCTCTTCTGCATCCTGCGCGGTCCGACCCGCGGACGGCCGTGGGCCTCGACGCGGAAGTTGCATGCGGGTCTGTCCGGGGCCGGCCGGCGTGGGTAGTGCCAGGGTCGGGGCGACCAGCGCGCTGGCACGCGCGTGGGCGAGCTCAAGGCTGACGCCGACGGCCCAGGCCCACGGAAGTACCCCGATCCGGCGCGGGCCTCCGCATCGCACGCGCACCAAGGGCGCAACAGCCCGACGGCACGACTGCCAGTTGGCTGCCAGAACCCGCCGCTATCCGAGTGAACTCGGCGCGATGTCTGACGCGTTCCCGGGCCGGAGCACGGGACACAACCCGCCGGTTTGCAGGGATATCGCTGGCCTGCGCCGTTTCGCCCTATCTGCTTGCCATGCAGAAGGTCGTGGGTTCGAATCCCATCAGCCGCTTCCCCGCAACCCCGCACCTGGTGCGGGGTTGCGCCGTTTCGTGCTACGGCGTCGTCGAGCTTCGCAGCGAGCCAAAAACGGCTGGGTCCGCTTTCGGTTCCCCCCGGTCGAGAAGTTCCTGGCTTTCGCGAGCGCGACCGAGGGCCGCGAGGCGATCAACCGGGTGCGGCGGCTGTTCGGCGCCGCTCGCTCTTAAACCGCCGCAACGACCTCTATTCGCCCGGGCGGCGGTAGACGATCGGCTCGTCGTGACGACTGATTGGCTCACCTTCAGCGAGGATGCCCTCGTCCGCGCCCTCTCGCGCGTAATGAAAGGGCGTGTGCTCGTCCGCGGGGCCCTCGGCCAGCGGGTCGACCGAGGCCACCAGCTCGGCGGCACCGTCGGCACCGACCTTGCGTTCCAGCAGCGAGCCCAGAACGTCCCGGGCGCTGTCGAGGTTGGTGTTGATCGACTCGACGACGCCGTTGACCGGCTCGGTTTTCGCGCGGATCGTGCCGACCGCCGCGAGGACGGCCTCGAGGCTCTTGTCCACGCCAACGAGAACCCGGGCGGTGGTGATGAGGAATACGGCGAGTACGAGGACGACCACGACGGCCAAGACGATGGTCACGGTGGCGGCGGCGGGCATGGCTCAGAGGACCTCGTCGAGGGCCGCGCCGTAGCGGGCGAGGCCCGCGCTCGTCTGGCTCACGTAGCTCTCGGTCTTGAGGAGCTCGGGGATGGGCTCGAGGTCCGACACCATCTTGGCCCCGACCGTGCCGAGGCCGTCTACCGCGCGACGAACGGTCCGTGCGGCGTCGAGTACGCCGGACAGCAGGAACACCACCACTGGCGCGATCACCACGAGAAGGACGACATTGCCGATCCACCAGAGGGTCATGGTGCTCCTATCGCCTTGCGACGGTCTCGGCCTTCTCGGCGATCCCCGGCAGCGCGGCGACGATCTCCGTGAGGGGCTTGTTGATCCTGGGGACGGCGAGCCCGATCAGCACCAAGTCCTTCTCGATGCCGCCCAGGCCCGAGCCGAACGTGTCGATACTTGCGGCGATCGCATTCAGACGCTGGCGAATGCGAATGAGCGCGATCGCGAGAACCACGACCAGCAGGACCGCCTCGACCACGCTGAGGATGACGAACAGCTCGGTGCTCATCGCAGCTGTGACTCCAGGTAGCCATCGTGGATCAGCGCCTCCTCCTTGATCATCTCGAGCACCGGGCCGGTGCCCGCGAGCTCCCCGATAGACGAGGTGTTCCGTGCGACCTCGCCACCTACCTCGAGCAGACGGTTGACGCTCGTGGCGATGTCGTCGAGGAAGCTCAGCAGCAGCCTCATCAGCACTACCACCACGGCCAGAACCACTGCGCCGATCCCCAGCGCGACCAACCAGAACGTGTGCGTCTCGGCAAGTGCGAGTGAGGTCATGATCCGGTCAGCGCCTTCCGCGCGGCGCGGGCGGAGCGCAGGATCGAGATAGCCGACTCGTTGATGTGCCCGACGTCCTGCAGCGCATCGGTCTGATCGCGCACCACCGGCAGGGCGTCGGTCGCTTCGCGCGCGCCTGCGGCGATGCGCGCCGCCAGCGTGAGGAGAATGGCGACGATCACGACGACGATCGCGACCGTGATGAACCCAAGGCTAAGCCCCACCCACCAGTCGGTGTACTGCTCGGCCGCCATAGTCAACACCCTCCCGCCGGCGCCCGGAGTGCCGGACGCGGTGTACGGGTGCTCCTCCCAGAGACCCGGTACTCCCTCTATTTTCAGACTAGGGGATCGCGCGGCCGCTGGCTAGATGGCTGGCCCCTAGATGTATGGCGCCCTAGATGTCTGGCGCCTATTGCGTCAAGGCAGCCGGGCCGCCGGTGTGGCCGGTGCCCGCGGCTCCGGGGCCGGGCGCTCTCCGGCGCCTTGTGCGCTATCGCCGCCGAGCGCGATGGCGGCCCGCGCCGTGACCAGGTGGTACAGAATCAGGAGCTGAACGAGCGCCAGCGACTCGGACCGATGCATTGCTGCCGATCGTGAACTCCCCGAGGCGCTGGGAGCGCAGATGGGTCGCGAAGTGCAGCCGGTCCCAGATGGCCTCCTCGATCCCGGCGGCGCGGTCTGGATCGATGTGGCCGGGAATGCTCACGTGACGCTCGCTGCCGCGCTCGTCGACGGTGATGCCGCGCCCGTCCCCGTCGCCGCCGATGAACGGCGTGAGGTACGGGCGCGTATCCGGCCGCCGCGGCAGCTGCCGCACTCACGGCCGGCCCGGCCCCTGTCAGCGATGCGCCGCCGGTCCTACGCGAGCTCACCGAGCGAGAGCTGGAGGTGCTACGGCTGATCGCCCAAGGTCAATCCAACGCGGAGATCGGCCGGGGCCTGGTCGTCAGCGAGGCAACCGTCAAGACGCACATCAACCCGGATCTTCTGGAAGCTCGAACTGCGCGATCGCGCCCAGGCCGTCGTCCTCGCCTACGAGTCCGGACTCGTGCAGCCAGGCGGCTGAGCAGGCAGGCACGCTCATGCGTTACCCGGCGGACCCGCCGCGGGTGGAGGAGATTGTTGCCGCGATGCGCCAGGCCGGCGAAGGGGTCCATCGCAACCGGGTGCGGGGCCTGATCGTCGTGCTATGGCGGGAGGGCTTGCAGATCAGCGAGGCGCTCGACCTGCACGAGGGAGACATCGAGCCCGGCCGCAGCGCATTGCTTGTTCAGGTCGAAGTCGTTGCCGGCAACCTCGTCGAGGTCGGCGACGTGCGCGACGCCCTCCTCATCAGCGAAGGCTGCGTAGAGCTGCTCGATGCGCTTGCGATTTTCGTCTTCCAGCGAGTTCTGGTTGCGTCCACGCTTGAACAGAGAGGATGCGTCGACGACGAGGACCTTGCCCTGACGCTCGGGCGCCTTGCGCTGGCGCAGCACCAGCACGCACGCGGCTAGTCCCGTGCCGTAGAAGAGGTTCGGAGCAAGGCCGATGACCGCTTCGACGAGGTCGGCTTCGAGCAGATGGCGACGGATGCGTTGCTCAGCGCCACCGCGAAAGAGCGCCCCTTGCGGCAGCACCACCGCCAGTCGCCCGCTCTTCGCGGCCATCGATTTGATCATGTGCTCGACCCAGGCGTAGTCGCCACTCTTCTCCGGCGGGATCCCGGCGAAATTGCGCCCGAAGCGGTCTGCGGCCCAGACCTCATCGCCCCATTTCTCCAGCGAGAACGGAGGGTTGGCAATGACGCAGTCGAAAGTCGCAAGCTCGTCTCCGACGAAGAAGGCGGGGTCGCGCAGGGTGTCGCCGCGGACGATGTCGAAGTCCTCGACGCCGTGAAGGAACAGATTCATCCGCGCGATGCCGGCGGTGGTGAGGTTCTTTTCTTGGCCAAAGACCTTGCCCCACAGGAGCTGCACCCGCCCGCCGCTGTCCTTTGTGTGCTCGACGACCTCGATGAGCATGCCGCCGGTCCCGCAGGCTGGGTCGTAGAAGGTCTCCCCCTCCTGCGGCTCGAGGATGTTCACGAGCATCTTGACCACCGAGCGTGGGGTGTAGAACTCCGCCAGCCTTCTTGTTGGAGAGGTCGGCGAACTTCTTGATTAGGTACTCGTAGGCGTTGCCGAGCACGTCGGGCTCGACGTTCGGTGCGGTATCGAACGGTGGAAGGTCAAGACTCTGCAGGACCGAGCGGCTAAGCGAGTCGACTTCCATACCCGCAAGGTCTCGATCCGACCCTCCGCCGCCTGCCGGACCCCCATATCGGTCGGGATGACCCTCGTACCGGCCGTGTCGAGCGCCACGCCTACTCAGTACGCGCGCGGCTGATCTCCTTAGCGTTGGAGGACGACGGCGATGTTCACCTGGTGATCGCCGATCCGCGCAGTCGCGGTCAGACGATGATCGTCGAGCTTCCCGCCTCTGGGTGCACCAAAGGCGCGAGCCCCCAAATGCAGCGCAGAATGCACCAAGCCCGAGTCGCCTTGACCCGCGGGTGAGCCAGGCCGGGTTTCGCGGAGGCTCTGAAGCGAGGATTCTGTCCTCGGTCAAGGAGACCCTCTGGCGATGGCGAGACCGAAGAAGTACCCCGACGAGTTGATCCAGCGCGGGATCCGGCTGGCGCTTGAGTCTGAGCGGCCGATTGCGCACATCGCGGCTGATCTGGGGATGCACCCGGAGCGCACGATCTCGGCAAGTGAATGATGCTTTGGACTGCCCAGCGAGAACGGCTCGTTTACCGAGAGCGCCCGGTAGAGGAAGTGGTCATCGGGGGCCAGCAGAGTGATCGCCACCCGGTCGCCCGCGAGCCGGTGCAGGCGCAGCAGACCTTCGAGCGCGGCCACACCGCCGCCCGCGATTACGACTGAGAAGCGTTTCATGGACCTATTCTCGATCGTCCTTCCCTGCGCGGCAATGGGTGCGGATATGCATCTTTAGGTGATGTCCAAGGGGCGGTTCAGGCGGCGTCCGGGCCGTGGGTATGCCCGGCGGTCTTAAGCGCCAACGTGGAGTGGGCGTAGGCGCCGCCCGCCCGCATCTCGGCAGCAACCCAGATCGCCTCCATCAGCTCCTGTTCGCTGGCGCCCTTGCTTAGCGCGGCCTTGGTGTGGCCCTGGATGCAATAGGGGCACTGGGTGACATGGGCGACGGCCACAGCGACGAGCTGCTTGGTCTGTTCGTCCAGTGCGCCATCGGCGAACACCTGCCGGCTGAACTCCTGGAAGGCATCGTGGATGCCCGGAGCCAGCTGCTTGCGTCGCTCGGCGGTTTGCGCGCTGGCGGGCGGATAGCCGGGCTGGGTCATGTGTCGTCTCCTCTGGTTGGCGAACCGAGGTGGGTGTCCGGGCGCTACGACGTGGCGGTCAGCCGGTCGCGCTTGGATTCGATGCAGCTGACTAGCTGGTCGTAGGAGTCGCAGAACGCCTTCACGCCCTCGCGCTCCAGCTCGCTGGTGATCGCGTCCAGCTCGACGCCTTCGGCGGCGGCCGCAGAGAGCACCGCCTTCGCCGCGTCGGGTTCGATTTCGAGGGTGCGCTCGAGATTCCCGTGATCGGCGAACGCGCGCAGGGTCGGTTGGGGCATCGTGTTGATCACGCCGGGTGCGATCAGCTGCTCCACGTAGAGCACGTCGGAGTAGCTGGCGTCCTTGGTCCCGGTGCTCGCCCATAGCGGGCGCTGCGCGGTCGCCCCGGCGGCCCGCAGCGCCTCCCAGCGCTCGCCGGCGAAGCGCTGCATATAGCGCCCGTAGGCAACGTGAGCGTTGGCGATCGCCACCCGGCCCCGCAGCGGCGAGTCGGGCGCGAGCTTAGCGTCGGCCTTGGCGTCGACGCGCGAGACGAAGAACGAGGCCACCGAGGAGATCTCGTCGACCCGTTCGCCGGCGGCGAGCCGGCGCTCGAGGCCGCGCAGGTAGGCCTCGATCACCTCTTCGTAGCGCTGCACGGAGAACAGCAGCGTCACGTTGACGCTGACTCCGCGGGCGGTCAGCTCCTCGATCGCGCCCACGCCTGCTTGCGTCGCGGGCACCTTGATGAGCACGTTGGGCAGGTCGAGGCGCTGCCAGAGGTCGAGCGCCTGGGCGATCGTCGCCTCGGTGTCGTCGGCCAGGTCGGGGGTGCACTCGAAGGAGATGAAGCCGTCGCCGCCACCGGTGCGCTCGTGGACTGGTCGCAGGACCGCGGCCGCGCCGCGCACGTCGTCCAGCGCGACGGCGAAGAAGAGCTCGCGCGTGTCGGGGCATCCGTCCGCGGCCAGTGAGCGCAGCTGCTCGTCGTAGCGGTCCGATCCGGTGATCGCGCTGGCGAAGATCGCCGGATTAGACGTCGCTCCGGTGACCGCGTAGTCGCGGACCAGCTCGCTGAAGTCCCCACTGTCCAGCAGCTCACGCGAGAGCGTGTCCAGCCAGATCGAGACCCCGGCGTCGTGCAACCGCTTCAGGTGGATGTTTGGACGCACGTGGCTCCTCAGCTCTCGGCCGTCGGTTTGCCGCCTGCGACCAGTGAGTGGAGCGGGGTGTCGGGATCGGCGAGCACGGTCGGGTCGATGAGGCGGCGGGAGCGGATCAGAGCCTGGAGGTCCTCGTTGACGTCCCAGACGTTGAGGTTCATCGCCGCGACGACGCGCGCGTCAGCCAGCCAGAAGGCGATGAACTCGCGGCCCGCCGGGTCGCCGCGGAAGACGACCTCGTCCCACTCGGTCGCGAAGCCCGCGTACTCCATGCCGACGTCGTACTGGTCTGAGAAGAAGTACGGGATCCGGTCATAGGCGATGTCGCGCTCGAGCATCGACAGGGCGGCCGCGGGCCCCTGGTTGAGCGCATTGGCCCAGTGCTCGAGGCGGACGTGTCGCTCGTAGAACGGATGCCAGGCGTTGGCCACGTCGCCGGCCGCGTAGACATGGGGGGCGCTGGTGGCCAGTCGCTGGTCGACGACGATCCCGTTGTCGATCTTCAGACCGGCGCCCTCGGCGAGCTCGACGCGCGGCACCACGCCAATCCCGACCACGGCGAAGTCGCAGTCGATCGTCCGCCCGTCGCCGGTCCTGACCGCTTGCACGGAGCCGTTCCCCTCGAAGGCCTCGACGCCCGTGCCCAACAGCAGCTCGACGCCGTGATCGCGGTGCACGTCGCGGTAGACGGCTCCGACCTCATGGCCGAGGACGCGCTCCAAAGGCACCGCCGCCGGGTCGATCATCGTCACCTCGGAGCCGCGCCGGCGCGCCGAGGCGGCGACCTCGGCTCCGATCCAGCCGGC
>JBBRYL010000068.1:0-16404 GCA_038237685.1 Solirubrobacterales bacterium
CCTACGGCGGCCCGGTCCCTCCCGGTGGGTGGCAGCAGCCCGTGGCCCAGCCACAGTTCCGGGCGGATCCCGGTCAGCTGGCCGGCTGGGGCGTGCGCTTCGGCGCGGCCATCATCGATGGCCTGATCGTGAGCATCCCGGTCGTCGTCCTCGTGCTCGTGATCGTCGGGCTGTTCGCCGCGAGCACCACGGCCGGCGTCCTCGGCATCCTGGTGCTCGGCATCGCGATGCTGGTGTTCGCCTTCGGCTACGCCACCTTCCTGATGGCGCGCGACGGCGAGCACAACGGTCAGACCTGGGGCAAGCAGATGCTCGGGATCCGGGCGATACGCGACAACGGCCAGGCGTGGGACTTCGGCTCGGCAGCGCTGCGTGAGATCGTGCTCAAAGGCCTTGCGGTCGGCATCGCGTCCTCGATCATCCCGCTGATCCCGTTACTGCTCAACTACCTCTGGCCGCTCTGGGACGACTCCGATCGCGCGTTGCACGACATGGCCGTCAAGAGCCACGTCGTCCGGGCCTGACACTTTCGGTGCGGTGCTCGCGGGATCACCGATCCCGCTGCGCTCCTCCCGCTGCGTCTAGGCCACGATCTGGCGCAGGCCGTCGGCGGCCTTGGTCCAGATGATCTGCTCGCGACCGGGCCCGACCCCGATGGTCACGACCGGGATGCCCAACTGGTCCTCGATGAAGTCGATGTAGTCACGTGCGCTCGCCGGCAGATCGTCGACCGTGCGCGCGCCGCTTATGTCCTCGTCCCACCCGGCCAGCTCGACTAGCTCCCCACGGGCGCGGTGCAGCACCGATTGGTGGTAGGGAAACGATTCGAATCGTGCGCCCTCCGGCCCGGTGTAGCCGGTGGCCACCGGCAGCGGGCCAATGCCCGTGAGCACGTCGAGCTTGGTGAGCACCAGCCCCGTGAGGCCGTTGATCCTGACGGCGTACTTGAGCGCGACCAAGTCGAGCCACCCGCAGCGTCGGGGGCGGCCGGTGGTGGTCCCGTACTCGCCTCCGGCGTCGCGGATCCGCTCGCCCATCGCGTCGTGCAACTCGGTGGGAAACGGCCCGGAGCCGACCCGGGTCGAGTAGGCCTTCGCGATTCCCCACACCTCGTCGATGGAGCCCGGGCCGATGCCCGCGCCGCCACAGGCCGCGCCCGCGACCGTGTTCGACGAGGTGACGAAGGGATAGGTTCCGTGGTCGATGTCAAGGAGCGCGCCCTGGGCGCCTTCGAGCACCACCAGCCGCCCGGCGTCCAGTGCCTTCCACGCGATCGGCGGCGTGTCGGCGATGTATGGCGCCAGCCTGTCGCCGAAGGCCCGGTAGTCCTCGGTCATCTGGTGCAGGTCGATGCTGGGGTCCTTGACGAACTCGCGCAGCAGTGGCGCCTTGGGCTCCATCGCCGCGGCGATCTTCTGGCGCAAGATCTTCTCGTCGAGCATGTCCTGCACCCGGATGCCGAGGCGCGATGCCTTGTCGGCGTACGCCGGTCCGATGCCGCGCTTGGTAGTGCCGATCTCGCGTTTTCCCAGCCGTGCTTCGCCGGCTTGGTCGAGCAGCAGGTGGTAGGGCATGATCAGGTGCGCGTTCGCCGAGACCTTTAGGCCGGTGAGGTCGATGCCCTGCTTGCGCAGCCCGTCGATCTCGCCGATCAGGACCTTTGGGTCGACCACCACGCCGTTGCCGATCACGCAGTGCTTGCCGGGGTAGAGGATGCCCGACGGGATCAGGTGGAACTTGAACGTCTCGCCGTCGCGGACGATGGTATGGCCGGCGTTGTTGCCGCCCTGGAAGCGAATGACCGCGTCGGCCTGCTCGGCGAGCAGGTCGACCACCTTGCCCTTGCCCTCATCGCCCCACTGGGCGCCGACGATCACCAGTCCCGGCATGAAGCAGGAGAGTCTAGGCCCGCGGGGTCACGAGGGCGCCCCCAGGCGGAGGTCGGGACCCATTATGGGCACGGGATCGCCGCAGATCTCGGCGAGCCGCGAGACGGTGCGCGCACCGATCTGCTCGCGCAGCTCATCGAGATCGGTGATGTTGGTGGTCACGAGGATCGAGCGCTCGTCCTGCCAGCGCTCGTTGATGATGGAGTAGAGCTGCTCGAGCACCCAGTCCGTGCGGCGCTCGGCGCCGAGGTCGTCGAGATGGAGCAGATCGACCGAGCAGAGCCGCTCGAACAGGCTCATGTAGGACGATCCCGTGTCGCGGTCGTAGGTGTCCTTGATCTCGGCGAGCAGCCGCGCCACGGGGTAGATGGCCACTGACCGCCCGTGGCGCTCGGCCTCCTGCGAGACGAGCATGGCCAGCGAGGTCTTGCCGGTGCCGAGGTCGCCGGTGAACCACAAGCCGCGACCGCTCTCGATGTTCTGGTCCACCCGCTCGACGTAGTTGCGGACGTGGCGCAGGACGAAGGGGTCGAGGTCGACGATCGGCTTGCGATCGAACGACACCCCGCGGAAGCGCTTGGGGATACCGGTGCCCATGCCCTTGCTCACGGCACGCCCGATCATCCCCTCGCGGCAGCGGCATGGCTCGGTGGTGTCGTCGTCGCGCAGGATCCACCCGCTGCCGTCGCAGATGCCGAGCACGCAGGCCGGCGAACTCGACTCGGGCTCGTCGCGATCCGGATTTGGGACGGGACGCAGCACGGTCAGCCGGCGTAGCTCGCGGCGGGCTGGCGTACGCCTTCGCCCGCGATGCTGGCGAACTTCGGATAACGGCTGAGAAACGTGAGCTCCACCGAGCCGACGGGTCCGTTGCGGTGCTTGCCGATGAGGATCTCGGCGACACCGGGCTTCTCGGTGGTCTCCGGGTTGTAGTACTCGTCGCGGTAGACGAACATCACGAGGTCCGCGTCCTGCTCGATGTTTCCCGACTCACGCAGGTCGGCCATCATCGGGTGCTTGTCGGGACGCGACTCCACGGCGCGCGACAGCTGTGAGATGGCGATCACGGGGATGTTGAGCTCGCGCGCAAGGATCTTCAGCCCTCGCGAGATCTTGCCGACCTGCTCGACGCGACCGTCGCGGGGATCCTCGGGCCGCATTAGCTGGAGGTAGTCGATGATGAGCAGCCCGAGCGGATGGCGCTGGTGCAGCCGTCGCGCCTTGGCCCGCAGCTCGAGCACGCCGAGGTCGCTCGAGTCGTCGACGAACAGGGGCGACTGGGTGAGCTTCTCGGTGGCCTTTAGCACCTTGGGCCACTGCTCGGGCTTGACGCGGCCCTTGCGCAGCGACTCGCCATTGATCTTTGCCCGTGAGGCGATGAAGCGCTGCGCAAGCTCGCCCTCGGACATCTCCAGCGAGAACAGCGCCACGGCCTTGCCGTGGTCAACCGCGGCGTTCTCCGCCATGTTGGTGGCCAGCGCCGACTTGCCCATGGCGGGACGGGCGGCGAGCACGATCAGGTTGCCCGGCTGAAAGCCGCCGGTGATCTCGTCGAGGTCGGGATATCCCGACGGGGTGCCGGTGAGCGACTGACCTTCCTTCGAGAGCCGCTCGAGCTTGTCGAGCTCCTCGTGCAGCACGTCCTCGATCGAGCGCAGCTGGCTGGAGTCCTCGTTGTGGCCAGCCTTGAAGATCGACTGCTCGGCCTGCTCGACCAGCGCGCGCGGATCGCCGCCGTCGGTCATGACCTTCTGCTGGATCTCGTGCGCCGACGCCAGCAGGCGCCGCAGGATCGAATGGTCGCGCACGATCTTGGCGTAGTCGCGCACCGCGTGTACCGATGGCACCAGCGTCGGCAGTGCGTGCACGTAGGCCTGCCCCCCGGCTTCCTCCAGCTTGTTCTCGCGCTGGAGGTCGTCGCAGATCGTGATCGCGTCGATCGCCTCGGGCTGCGCCTTCTGCTTGAGTCGGATCATCGCCCGGAAGATCATCTGGTGGCGGGGCCGGTAGAAGTCGTCGGGCGCCAGCTGCAACTCCACCATGATCTGATCGAGCGCCTGCTCGGCCATCAGTACCGTCCCGAGCACGGCGATCTCGGCCTCCTCATTCTGAGGAGGGACGCCGGAGCCGACGGAGTTGGGTATCGAGACGGCCACGGCTAAAGGCCGCCGGGAGAGGGATTACGGCCGAATAGGCCCGTACGGCAAGGACGCAGGTCCCTGACGTGTGCTCCGCACACGAAGGGTCGAGGACGCAGCCGGACGTTGACTATTCGGCCGTAATGATGGTTTTGATTTCGGCGGTGACGTGATCGGAGACCTCTACCGAGACCATGTGGGTACCCGTGGTGCGGATGGGCTCGGTGAGGTGCACTCGCCGCCGGTCGACCTTCACGCCGCGTGCCTGCTGGATGGCCTCGGCGATCTCCTGTGCGGTGACCGAGCCGAAGAGCCGGCCGTCGTCGCCGGCCTGGTGCGAGATGGTGAGCACCGTCTTGCGTAGCAGCGAGGCATTCTCCTCGGCCTTCTCGACCTGGGTGGCCGCGGCGCGCTCCGCCGCCTCCACACGCTTGGTCGCCGCGGCAACCGAGGCCGGTGTGGCCATCTGTGCGAGCTTGCGCGGCACCAGGAAGTTGCGCAGGTAGCCGGGGGAGACGTCGACGACGTCGCCGGTCTCGCCGAGTTGCTCTACCTGCTGAAGGAGGATTGCCTGGGCCATAAGTCGGTTCTCCCGGTGACGGACGCCGTGCCGTCACCTGGAGCGACGGCAATCCTAGCGTTTCGCCCCGGGCAGGCGCCCGCGGCGTGGTGTTCGCGTGACTGCGCACGTCCGGCGATCAGAACGGGATGTCGTCGTCCGTGCTGCCACCGCCGCCACCGGCGGGGGCGGCGGTGAAGTCCGAGGCGTCGGCCGGCACGTCGGTCTGGGGTGTGAACCGGGAGCCGTTGCCGCCACCTGCTCCGCCGCCGTCGCCGTCGCGCGATCCGAGGAACTGGACGCGGTCGGCCACGATGTCCACCGACTGGCGCTTGTTGCCGCTCTTGTCCTCCCACTCGCGCCAGTCGAGCCGGCCGTCGACTGCCACCGGGCGGCCCTTCGACAGGTACTGGGCGGCCGTCTCGCCCTGACGACCCCAGACCTTGACGTCGAAGTAGTTTGGCTTGTCGACCCAGTTGCCGGACTCGTCCTTGCGGCTGCTGTTGACGGCCACCCGGAGCTCGCATACCTGCGTGCCGCTGTTCGGGAGCGTCCGTAGGTCGGGATCGCGTGTGAGGTTGCCCGTGATGATGACCCTGTTGATGTTGGTTGCTGCCATGAGGTGCTCCTTGTCCGGAGATCGAGACTGCGAAGGATTGGACAGCCGAGACTAAAGACGCTGTCGGCGCTCATGGGCGCGATCGGCCGCGATGAAGCTGCTCTTTCCGAGAGTTGTGACTCGAAGCGGCGAGATGTGTGTGAGCTGTGGCGTTCAGCCGTCCCGGTGGGGTCGCCGGGAGCGGTCTAGCCGCGCGAGCTACTCGGCGAGCGCCGGCTCGCTCTCGGCGGGCTCGTCCGCCGGAGCGTCGGCTGCGGCGCGGGCGGCCACGCGGCCCGCGGCGGGCTCTTGCTCGCGCGGAACTTGGGGCTGCTCGGGGCTGGGCGGCACACCGGGGCCGCCGGGGATCTGGCGGATGATGCGGTAGCGCAGCACGCCGTCGGCGATCCGGAGGTTGTGGTTCAGCTTGTCCAGGAGATCGTTGTCGCCCTGGAACTGGAACAGGTGGTAGGCAGCTTCCGCGCGATGATCGATCTCATACGCGATCCGCCGCTGGCCCCAGTCGTGGACGCTCTCGATCGTGCCGCCGGAGTCCATCATCGACTGCACTTCGCTCAGGATCGCCTGGCGGCGCTCCTCGGAGGCGTTGGAGTCGATGAGCAGCATGAGGTCGTAGAGATTCGCCATGGCCGGGTGACGATAACAGGGATTCTTTCGATGGATTGGGCATCCTGCCCAATCCATACACGGCGGCGCTGCCTCCGCTCTTGCCCACCAAATCGCTCGCGACGCGGGCATCCTGCACAATCCGTAAGCGGCGGCGCTGCGTTCGCTCTCGCCCACCATGTCGCTCGCGAGGCGGGCGTCCTGCCACGCGCCAACCAGGGGCGAGAACCCGGTCCTGCGGCCTTGAAGGGGCATGGCGCGACGGCGAACAACCCCAGCGGCGGGCTTCCTCGCAAGGGTGCGGTGGGCCAACGTGGTCCGGCTGCTCGTCGGGATCGCCGCACTGGCGCTGGTTGCCCTGGTGGCGGTCGGACGCGACGAGGACGCCGACTCCCGGGCTCCCGTGGTGGCGAAACGGGCCCCGGAGCTGCCCGTTCTGAGAATTCCCCACGCCGCACCGGCCCGGCCGAGGCAGCCGCCCCGCCGGACCCACAAGCCCCGCCAACGCCCCGTCAAGCCCCGCCAACGCCCCGTCAAGCCGCGCCGCCCCCGCAACCCGCGGCTCCGGCGCCCCGCGCCGATAGCCCCCGTGGCGCGCCACATGGCGCCTGCCGTGCCGATCGCGCCCGTGCGACCGGGAGCGATTGGTCACCCGGCGCCGGCACCGGTGGTCACCATCCCCCGGCCCTCCGCGGCCCCGGCTCCCTCGAGCGGGCCGGGCGAGTTCGGACCGGAAAGCGAACCCGCAGGCTAGGCCCCTAGCGCGGAGCGGGGGCCTCGGGCGGCCGGCCGCCCCTCTTTGCCTCGATGTCGGCCAGCTGATCGTCCACCCAGTCGCCGGGATTTCGCGACTGCACGATCTGCTTGAGGCCCTCGGCGCGGCGGGCGCGCTCGTCCGAGGACATGGTCAGCGCGGTGTGGATGGCGTCGGCCTGCTCCTGCACGTCGAACGGGTTGACCGACAGCGCGAACTCCGCCAGCTCCTCGTGGGCGCCGGTGTTCTCAGAGAGCAGTGAGACGCCGTGGCGCTCGTTGACCAGCGGTCCCTCCTTGGCGATCAGGTTCATGCCGTCGAACATCGCGTTGACCATCAGCAGGTCGTAGTGCTTGTAGGCGGCAATCGCCTCGTCGAGGTTCTCGCGCAGCCGCAGGTCAATGGGCATCCAGTCGGTGGTGCCGTGGCGGTGGTTGACGACGGCCACGAGCGCCTCGATTCGCTCCAGGTATTCGGCGTACTCGGTCACGTCCTGCCGCGAGGGGATCAGGTGGGCGATGAAGGTGACCTGCTCTAGGAACTCGGGGTGTTGCTCGAGGAACAGGTCGAAGGCGGCGAACCCGCGCAGCACGTTCTTGGATAGGTCGGCGCGGTCCACGCGCAGGATCAGGTGGTCGCGCTTGCGCCGCAGGATCGTTCGCTCGTACTCGTGCACCTCGGCGCGCTGGGCGGTACGACGGAACGTCTCCGCCGAGATCGGCAGAGGGTAGGCGCGCACCCAGATCTCGCGGTCCTCGAAATGTACGATGCCCTCGGACTCGTCGACCTCGAGATCGAACAGGTGGCGGCAGCACAGCAGGAAGTTGCGCCGGTAGGCCCGCGTATGGAACGCGACGATGTCGTTGGAGAGGATCCCGTGGAAGATGTCCTCGCGGATGTCGCGCGGAAGCACCCGCCAGGCGTCGGGCTGGGTCCAGGGGATGTGGACGAAGTGGTGCAAGAACACGTCCGGGCGGGCGGCGCGGATGAATCGCGGGGCCGCGTACAAGTGGTAGTCGTGCAGCATCACCACGGGGTCTTCGGCGCCGTCGATCTCCTCGAGCACCGCGTCGGCCAAGTCCTGGTTCACCACGCGGTAGCCGTCCCAGTAGGAGTCAATCTCCCATTGACGGATGTCGGGTGCGTTGGACAGATCCCAGAGGTAGTGCTGGATGAACCACAGCATCGGGTTGGCCACCGTGTGGTAGAAGCGGTCGTAGGCCTCGGCCTCTGACTCGACCAGGCGGATGTCGTAGGTCACGCCCTCCAGCTCGCACGCGAATGCCTTGTTGCCGTGCTCGCGGGCGGCCTCGGCGTCCTCAGCGGACATGGTCGAGGCGATCCACAGGGCGTCGCGGTGGTGCACGAGCCCGGTCAGGGCCGTGACCAGCCCGCCGCCACCACGGTGGGGGACGAGGCCGCCCTCGTCGTCGCGCTCAAAGGTGGCGGGACCGCGGTTGGAGACCAGTATCAGGGGTGATTCCGAGCTCATGCCGCCTTGACCTTACGCAGTCAGAGCCGCTTGACGAGCAAGGTGTGACCGGGGGTGAACGTGACCTCGTCGACGGTCGCTTCGATGATCGCGTGGCTGAGGTCCTGCTCCACGGCTGGGGCCTCCGCAGACGTGCCCGACAGCTCCATGACTAGCAGACCGTCCTCCAGCCTGAACGAGAAGTCCAGGCGGTCGTCATCCCCGGCGGCGGCATCGGACTCCGCCACGAAGTCGCCCGCGGCCTCGGTCACCGCCAGCTTCAGATCGGCGATGTCGGAGGGCAGCAGCGCCGTGAGGCGGCAGACCGCGGCCAGTGCCAGGCGCGCCAGGACGAGGAATCCCGGCTTGGCCGGGATGGCAAGCGACACGTCGCGGCTCTCGATGCTCATCCCCGCCAGGAATCTACGGAACCCAGCCGCTCGATGCCAGCGTCGAGCGCCGCCAGAATCGCGTCGTGGAGGGGCCGATTGGCGGTGGCGACGATCGACATCTGGAACTCCGCCCCCGAGCCAAGCAGCCGCCGGTCGTCGAGGGCGTCGCCGTAGGCGTCGGTCACGATCGCGCCCGCCTCCTGGCATACGAGCGCCGCGCCGGCAACGTCGTAGGGCGAGTTGTTGAGCACGGCGCCAGAACCGACGCGCTCGAATTCGGCACGCATGCCCGGGACGTCGTCGACCATGCGCGGCCCCGGCTCGACGTAGGAGTCCATCTGGCCGGTCACGACCCGGGTCATGTCGAACGCCGCGGAGCCGAGGTCGAAGGTGCCACCCCCAACCGACGACGCATCCAGCAGCTCGGCGATCACCTCGGTGAGTGCGCGCGCCGGACGCCCGCGAAAGCCGTAGGTCCAGAACATCCGGTCGATCCGCTCGTTGGGGCTGAGGCGCACCGGTGGGGACTCGACCAGGCCACGGCCGCGCTCGGCCAGGAACACCGCGCCAGTGGGGATCTCGACGATGCAGCCAACGGACACGTCGGCCATGGTCGGGTCGTGGTCGAGCGCGGCGGCGGCGACCGACACGCAGCACGACTCAAGCCCGGCCAGCGCCGGCCGGGTGCCGTCGATCGGATCGACGACGAGCACGGCGCGCGCCGGCCCCGCCGGTTCGACCAGACCGCGGTCCTCGGAGTAGAAGGCAACGTCGGGCGCACGTTGGGCGAGAAACTCCTCCAGGAAGGCCTCCGCGTCGGCGTCGATCGCGAAGGTGACGTCGCCTCCGGCCGCCTCCGCGTCCTCTTCGTGGGCGCGGCCGGCGTGAGAGCCCAGTTGGGGCCGCACCTGGTCGCGCAGAGCCACCGAAAGGTCGCGGACGAGGTCGATCATCTCCATCAGTTCTTCTTCGGCGGGCGTTCGGGTCGGTCGCCGAGCTTGACCTTCACCGTTCGCATCTCGTGATTGCGGAGCACCCGCAGCCGCACGCTGTCACCGCCATTGCGCGCGCCGATGAGGTCGGCGAGGTCGTCGTGGCGCGAGAGGCTGCGACCGTCCACGCCAACGATCACGTCTCCGTCGGAGGGGATCTCGCGCTGGCCCTGGAAGTCGATGGTGTGGCTGCCGTCGCGTAGCCCGGCGTCGTCGGCGGGGCTGCCTCCCTCGACCTGCACCACGAGCGCTCCGGTGGTCACCGGCAGCTTCAGCTTGTGCGCCAGTTGTGGATAGAGGGGCTGGGACGTCACGCCGAGGTAGCCGTAGTCGACTGTGCCCTCCTTGCGCAGGGCGGCAAGCGAGCGCCTTACGGTGTCCACGGGTATCGCGAACCCGACACCTTCGCCGCCGCCGCTCGTCGACTTGATCTGGGAGTTGATCCCGACCACCCGGCCGGCCCCGTTGAGCAGGGGGCCGCCCGAGTTGCCGGGGTTGATCGCGGCGTCGGTCTGGATGGCATTGCCGATCTGGAACTGCGTCAGCGATTCGATCGACCGGTCGAGGGCGGAGATCACGCCGACCGAGAGCGACTGGCGCTCGCCGAACGGGCTGCCGATCGCCGCCACGGGCGCACCGACGGTCAGGGCGCCCGAGTGGCCCAGCCGGACCGGCGTGATCGACAACCCGGCGGGGTCGACCTTGAGCAGCGCCACATCGGAGTTCAGGTCGTAGCCCACCACACGCGCGCGAACGCGGTTGCCGTCGGAGAACTCGACGTAGACGCGTCCGGCCTTCCTGGTGGCGGGCGGCTGGCCATCGGTGACCACGTGCGCGTTCGTGGCGATGTAGCCCTTGTCGTCCAACACGAAGCCCGAGCCCTGACCGCCTGAGTGGTCGCTGCCGCCGAGCGACGCCGAGCCCGAGCCGAACAGCGAGATGATCGTGAGCACGCCGGGCGAGAGCCGGTTATACAGCGCGGAGGCATCGAGCCCTCCCTTGCGGCCGAGCCCCTCGACCACCTGCACCCGGGTGGTCTTGACGTCTCGTGGGGAGCTGTCGCCGACTCCGGAGTCGTTGTTACCGGCGGCACAGGCGACCATGCCGGCGGCCGCGCCGGCCGCGGCGACGATCGCCGCGACCCGGTGCGCGCGACCCCTCACGGGGTGCGGCCGGCGCTCGCGGGCAGCTCGAGGGTGAACGACGAGCCGTGCGTGGCAGGGGCGGCACGCAGGCTGCCGTCCATCCGCTCGGCCAGCTCGCGCGCGATCGCGAGCCCGAGCCCGGCGCCCTGGGTGGCGTCCCCGGTGTAGAAGCGCTCGAACACCTGCGCCCGGTCGCGCAGCCCGGGTCCCTCATCGGCAACGGTAAGACTGATCGATCCGTTCACGCGGCCGGCGGACACGGTCACGTGCGTGCCCTCGGGCGTGTGGCGCAGCGCATTGTCGAGCAGGATACGCACGATCTGGGCCACCCGTTCGCGGTCACAAGTCGCGCGTACGCGGGCGGGCAAACGCAGCTCGAGCTCGGTTGCGTGGCGGGTGACCGCGGGCCTGAACTCGCCGATCACGGCGCGCGCGAGCTCGGACAGATCGACCGCCGCGTGCTCCAGCTCGAGGGAGCCTGCATCGATGCGCGACAGGTCCAGCAGGTCGACCGCGAGCTTCTGCAGGCGCTCGACCTGCTCGACCGCCGTGTCGAGGAACTCGCGGCGAGTCTCCTCGTCGAGGTCCTCGTCGCGGAGGAGCTCGAGGAAGCCCCCCAGCGAGAAGATCGGCGTGCGCAGCTCGTGCGAGGCGGTGGCCACGAAGTCCTTGCGCGCGAAGTCGACCTGGTGTAGCTGGGCCTGCATCTCGTTGAAGGCGCGCGTGAGCTGTCCGAGCTCGTCGCGCGAGTCGACGGGAAGTGGCTCGATGAACACGCCGGCGGCCACCTTCTGGGCGGCCTGCTCGACCCGCCGCACGCGCCGTGTGAGGCGCTGGGCCACGAGGTAACCCCCCAGCAGTGCGACGAGCAGCGCCACACCGGTGCCGAGCAGCAGCCGGTTGCGGATGAACGCGACGGTCTCGTCGACGTCCTGGAAGCTGCGTGAGTAGAGGGCGACCCAGTCGGCGCGACCCTTGTACTTCAACGGCTGGGCCACCTCGCCAAGCGGCTCACCTCCGAGGCCGCCGCGCCCGCGCGTGGGCCGCCCGGTGCGGATGGCGCGTGTGACGAGCGCGTCGTTGACCGGTACCGACCGCTCCTCGCGCGAGTCGGTGATCACGAAGAACCGCGGGGTGCGGGCGCCGGCCCCGCGCGACTGCTGGATGCCCAGGACCGTCAGGCGTGCGCCGGCGGCGTCCGCGATCGCCCGCACCCGGCTGTCCAGGGTCCGCGCGGTGGCCCTACGGCTGCCCATGAGGTTCTCCAACGCGGGGCGCGAACCGGCCGCCACCTGGGACAGCTCATCGAGCTTGGCCTCCTCGAGGCTAGACTTGAGCTGGGGCACGACGAAGAAGTAGATGACCGCGAAGCCCGTCGCGGTGATGCCGAGAAAGAGCAGCGCCAGCTTGTTGCGCAGCGACCTCAGTCGCGGCCGGCCGGCGTTCATCGTTCCCGGAAGCGGTAACCCACGCCGCGCACGGTCATGATCAGCTCCGGGACCTTCGGATCTGACTCGAGCTTCTCGCGGAGGTGGCGGATGTGGACGTCGACGGTGCGCGGATCGCGGTAGGAGGCATCGCCCCAGACCCGCTCGAGCAGCACCATCCTGCTGTAGACCTTGCCGGGATTTCGGGCGAGGGCCGCGAGGATCTCGAACTCGACGTAGGTCAGCGCGGCGGGCTCGCCGCCACGGGAGACGATGCGTTTCTCGAAGTCGATGCGGAGGTCACCGTCGTCGATGGCCTCTTCGCTGCGCTGCTCGCCGCGGCTGAGCTCCGCCCGGCGCAGCACCGCCTTGACGCGGCTGCGGAACTCGCGGACCGAGAACGGCTTGGTGATGTAGTCGTCGGCGCCGAGCTCCAGGCCGAGCACCTTGTCCAGCTCCTCGGCGCGGGCGGTCAGCATGATGATCGGCACCGAGCTGCTGGCCCGCACGCGCCGGCACACCTCGAAGCCGTCGACCAGCGGCAGCATCAGGTCCAGCACGACCAGATCGAACGCGCTGTCGCGGACGGCCTCGAGCGCCTCGCGCCCGTCGAGCGCTGGCACGACCTCGTAGCCGTCCTTGCGCAGGGGGTAGCCCAGGAGCTTTTGGACCGACAGCTCGTCGTCAACCAGGAGAATGCGGGGGGCTGGCGTGGCCATTGGGGTGCGGTGCCGCTTCGGGAGGGTAAGCGACGCCTCCGCAGATTGTAGGTTGAGGCGGGTGAGGGACGGCCCGCCTTGATCGAACCGCGGATCTATCGCGCGGCGTTCGTGCCGGCGGTGCTCGCGGTCGTGCTCGTGATGTTCTCCCTCGAAAGCCGCCCGAGCCCGCTTTCGCAGGGTCTCGCGGCCGATGTCGTGTTCGAGGGCGCCGGGGCCACCACCACGGCCAAGCGTGTCGTCGACGCCGCCCCGGACCGCCGCGCGGGAAAGCTGGGTGACCGCCGCGCGGCGGACCTCGTTGCCGCGGCCTTTCGCAAACGCGGGTTCACCGTGCAGGTGGACCGCTTCTCCAGTCACGAGCGCAATCTGGTCAACGTGGTCGGCAGGCGCGCGGGCACCACGCGACGCCAGATCGTGGTGGTGGCCGATCGCGACGCCTCCGGGGTGCCCGACGCGGCGGGCAGCGCATCGGATACCGCCGCGCTGATTCAGCTTGCGCGCGTCTTCCAGGGCCGCCCCTCGCAGAGGACGCTCGTGCTGGCGTCCGTCGACGGCGCGGCGCTGGGACAGGTCGGCGCGGCCAGGCTGGCCTCGTCGCTCGGCGATCCCGGTCTGGTTGACGGCGTGATCGCGATGTCCGGCCTTGGCTATCACGGCGGCAAGCCATCGGTGATCACGTGGAGCAACGACACCGGCCGGGCGGGGCTGCGCCTGACGCGCACCGCCGCCGACTCGGTCCGGGAGGAGACGGGCACGGTGGCGGGCCGGGCCTCCGCCGGCGGGCAGATCGCACGACTTTCGTTCCCGATCGGCAGCGGTGCCCAGGGCGTGCTGCTCGACGACGGCTACGACGCCGTGCGGATCGCCGGCGGCGGAGAGCTTCAGGACACCGCGGGCACGAGGCCGGATGCCATCGACCCGAATCGTCTCGGTGCCCTCGGTCGGTCGGTCCTGCGCACCGTTACCGCGCTCGACCAGGGGCGTGGCAGGCAGAAGGGCCCCGACACCTACGTGACCGCGGTGAGCCAGGTCATGCCCGGTGGCGTGCTCTCGATACTGGGGCTCGCCTTGATTCTGCCCGCCCTGGTGGGAACCGTGGACGCCTTTGCGAGGGTCCGACGCCGGAGAGCTCCGGTCCTGGCCTGGCTGGGCTGGGTCGGGGCGGCGGTGCTCGGCCTGGTCGTGGCCCTGGCGCTCACGCACTTCCTGGCGCTGGTGGGCGCGATCGACGCGCCTTCGGCGGCCGTGGCTCCCGCCCTCTACCCCGTGGATGTGGGAGCGGTCGTGACGCTCGTGGGGTTGGCGCTGGTCGCCGCGCTGGGGTGGGTCGGGCTGCGTCGTGTCGCCCTCGCCGTGGAACCCGACCTTGGGGACGCTGCGGCTCCAGGCGCGGCCGTGGTCGTGGCTCTCACCCTTGTGGCAGCCGCGCTGGTGCTCTGGCTGGTGAACCCGTTCTCTGCGCTGATCATGGTGCCGGCGCTGCACCTGTGGATGCTCGCGGTGCTGATCGAACCGGCGCCTTCGCGGCGCGCGCGCCTCGGGCTGATCGCCGGTGGGCTGCTCCTCCCGCTGCTACTGGTGATCTACGACCTCGCGATCCTGTCGGTCAACCCGATCGGTGGCGCGTGGTACTTGCTGCTGCTGGTCGCAGGCGGGCACGTGAGCCTGGTGAGCGCGGTGCTCGGCTGCGTGTTCGTGGCGACGTTCGGCTCGATCGTCGCGATCGCGCTCAGCAAGCAGCCCGAGCCCCCGCCACCCGCGCGCATCCTGCCGACCGTGCGCGGGCCGGCCGGCTACGCGGGTCCCGGCTCGCTTGGCGGCACCGAATCGGGATTTCGCCGGTGACCCGAACTCGACCATTTGACGAGTGGGGCCGCGGCCCCATGAGCCTTTGGTCGGAGTGCGACGATACGAGGAGCATGAACACGCCGTCGAGCGGGCCAATCAGCCCCGAGAATTACCTGGTCGATCCCCAGCTGGTGGCGCAGGCCATCATCGATCGACTGGCGGCGGGCCGGTGTTCAGCCGTGCTCGTACCCCTCGACGCCGCTGACGGGCAAACCCGATGTGGCCAGCAGCGAGAGCCCGGCACCCTCCTCGACAAGGCCTAGCCGCGTCGCGGTCGTGCCCTCGGCTTCGCACGCGGCCGCCACCGCGGCCCACCGCTGCGGCTCGACGCAGAACAGCAGCTGATAGTCCTCACCCGCCGCCGCTGCGAACAACGCCACCTCCTGGCCGCTGAGTCCGGCTGCGTCGGCCACACCGGTGGCGACCGGAATCTCGTCCAGCTGGACGAACATCCCTACCCCGCTGGCGCGGGCGATGTGGGCAGCGTCGGTGGCCAGGCCGTCACTGATGTCGATCATGGCCGCGACGCCCGCCGCAGCCAGCGCACGCCCCACGGCCGGCAGCGGCTCGGGACGCCGGTGGGCCGCCAGCAGCGGCGCGTAGCCGGCCTCGCCGCGTTCGAGGATCATGAGCCCTGCCGCGGCGGCGCCGAGTGTGCCCGTGACTCCGATCAGGTGCCCGGGACACGCGCCGTCACGGCCCACCAGGTGCTCCTCGCTGTCGGCCCAGCCTACGACGGTCACGCTCACCACCAGGGTGGGGGCGGTCACGACGTCACCACCAGCCACGGTCGCTCCGTGGGTTCGTGCCACCCGCACCGCGGCGTGCGCGAGCTCGAGCGCTTCGTCACCGGGCAGGTCGGCCGGCAGCGCCAGCGATACGTATGCCTCGCCGGGATCGGCGCCCATGGCCGCCAGGTCCGACATTGCCGAGGCCATCGCCTTGTGCCCGATGTCGGCGGCGGAGTGGGTGGAGCGCCGGAAGTGGACGCCGTCGACCACGGTGTCGATCGAGGTCACCGCCAGCGGGCGTGAGCGCACGACGGATGCGTCGTCGCCCGGTCCCCGCACCGTCCTGGCTCCCGGCGGTCCGAGCACCTGCTCGATCGCGGCTATCAGCCCGAGCTCGCCCACCCCTGGAGTGTGACCGGCGCCGTGGCTACTGGCCGTTGGCGTTCGCGCCGCCGTCGCCGCCACCGGTGGGCGCGGCCGGTGTGGGCGCGGGCGGTGTGGGCACTGGCGCTCCGAGCTTCGGCGTTGTCTGCGGCGGCGCCTCGTAGAGGCGGGGGTTGTAGCTGTTGGTGTTGCCCCCGCCGGTACCGGAGTAGCCTCCCGGAGTGGGCGTCGAGCCGGTGCGCGAGCCGTTGTTGTAGTAGCTGCCGCCCTGGCCGGTCTGGGCGCCGCGGCTGAAGAACGGTGTGAAGGTCACCGGCGTCTTTGGCTGCGGGAAGGAGTTGCATTGGCTTCCGCGGGCGGCGCGCATGTACGCGCTGAACACCGGTGCCGCCAGCGTGCCGCCCTGGCCGCCCGGCATGGCGACGTTGGCGTTGGGATAGCCGACCCACACGGAGCTGGCCAGATCGGGGGTATAGCCGACGAACCAGGCGTCCTTCGAGCTATCGGTCGTACCCGTCTTGCCCGCCACCGGGCACCCGAAGGCGGCGCGTGTGCCGGTGCCGCTCTGCACGTTCTGCTCGAGGATCTTCGTGACCGCGTAGGCCTGGCCGTCGGTGAGCACGCGCTTGCCCTTGGCCCTGTCGAAGTTCTCGGACTTGCCGTCGGGGAACACGACCTTGCGGATGCCGGTCGGGTTGTGGCGCACGCCGCCGGCGGCGAGGGTCGC